>CAYSIV010000248.1:0-9618 GCA_964431175.1 uncultured Anaerolineales bacterium | reverse complement strand
CCGCGAGCTGTATGGCGACGAGTGCGGCTGGGTGCAAACGGGGATGGCCCTGCTGGCCGGAGCCGACGCTGCCGATGGCGTGCGCGATGTGGTGCGGGTGATGAGCGCGGCTGGCGCCTGCATCGAGTTGCTGAGTCCGCAGGCCTTCCGCGCCCTCGAACCGGCCAGCGCGTGCGACGAGGCGGAGGTCATCTCGTGGGCGCCCGAGGGCGGATACGTGGACCCGGTGATGCTTACGAACGCTCTCATGAATGCGGCGCGGGCGCGCGGGGCCAGACTGAGCCAGAGTGAACCGGTGTTGGAATTGTTGCGCGCCGGCGACCGGGTGACGGGCGTGCGCACGCCCACGCGCGAGATTGCCGCCGGGGTGGTGGTGGTGGCCGCCGGCCCATGGACAGCTGACTTCCTGCGCCCGGCGGGGATTGAATTGCCGTTGCGGCCCAACCGTCACGAGGTGGCGCTCCTGGCCTGCCCGTCCGCGGCCTCGCCGCGCATCAGTATTCTGGATTTTGCCAACTTGCTCTACGCCCGGCCGGAGACGGGCGGCTTGACGGTGTGCGGGTCGCTGGATTTGACGATGGGCTACGAGTGGATTGAGGCCGGGGCCGAGTGCCCAACGCCGTCGATGGAGTATGGGATGTGGGTATGGGAGCGGATGGTGGCGCGCTATCCCGGAATGGAGCGCGGCGAGTTGCGCAAGGGCTGGAGCGGGCCGGTCACCCTGTCGCCGGACAATCAACCCCTGCTGGGCCGCTTGCCACTCGACGGGCTGTATTGCGCCTGCGGCTTTAGCGGGGCCGGACTCAAGATCGCCCCGGCCGTGGGCGAACGACTGGCGGATCTCATCGCGGGCGACGCGGCGGCAGCGGCGGCGCTCCAGCCACTGCGCCCGGCGCGTTTTGCCGAGAGCCAGCCCTTGCACAACCGCTATACTTGGGGCTCGATTGGTTGAGAGAGACCCTAAGGGTTTTCCGAAACCCTTAGGGTCCAACAGGGGTAGGGGGAAAGGAGGAAATGTATTGAGAAACTTGATCTGACACAGGCACTACCGATATTCATCGAGACCGTCTATGCAGCGCGTCCCACGCGCCTCGCGGCGTTTGGGGCGGGACTGCGCCTTTCAACTATGGAGGAGATTTCACAATGAAACGCATTTGGTATCTCATTACTGCCGCCTTGCTGGTGAGCCTGGTTCTGTCGGCTTGCGGTGGAGCGGCCACCCCGGCGGCCACTGCGGTACCCGCGGCCACCGCGGTACCCAAACTCAAGATCGCTATGCTCACTTCGGGCTCCGTCAACGACGAGGGCTGGAATCAGGTCGCCTACGAAGGTTTGATGGCGCTCAAGGCTGAAGGCTACGAAGCGGCCAACACCGAGAACGTGGCCTCGGCCGACCAGGCTTCGATCATCGACAACTACGTCAACCAGGGCTTTAACGTCATCGTCGGCCATGGTTTTGAGTACGGCGACTCGCTGACCGCCGCCGCGGCCAAGAGCCCGAAGGTGTACTTCATCCAAATCGGCGGCATTGCCACGGCCGACAATCTGGCCTCGTACCTCTTCAAGAGCGGCGAAGGCGGCTACGCGGCCGGCGTGTTGGCGGCTCAACTTTCGAAGTCCGGCAAGTGGGGCTTCGTCGGCGCGATGGAAATTCCTTCCATTAAAGCTGACGAACAGGCTTATGAAATGGCCATCAAGGCGGCCCACCCGGATGCCAGCATCGTGTCAGCTTACACCGGCAGCTTTGCGGATATCCCCGGAGCCAAGGAAGCCGCTCTGGCGCAGATTTCCGCCGGCGTGGACTTTATCGTCGCCAACGGTGACAACGCCAACGTGGGCGCCATCCAGGCCGTCAAGGAAAGCGGCAAAAATGTTTACGTCATCGGCTGGACGGCCGACCAGTCGTTCTTGGCCCCGGATAACGTGGCCGTCAGCATCGTCCAGCACGTGGACGTGATCCTCAAGAACGCCATCGCCAAGATCGAAGCTGACACCTTCAAGGGCGGCAATTACACCGTCGGCTTCGCCGAGGGCATGAGCAACTTGTCCCCCTTCGGCCCGATGGTTACGCCTGAAATGCAAGCGGTTGTTTTGAAGGCCATCGAAGATCTGAAGGCCAACAAGATCACCCTGCCGGAAGTCAAGTAAAGTTCCTTTTCCGGCGTAAAAGGGAAAGGATGTAAGGCTGTTTGGGGGTGGAGGCGGCGCGGCTGCCCTCACCCCCAAACGACCATTGTGTGTCTGACGGGCGGATCTATGAAATCTGGAATGTCGCGCCGCATCGAAGGTCTGAGAAGCATTAGCCTCGGGCAGGTATTCTCGTGGACGTTGCCTCTCTGGGCAGTTCTTGTTGCTTTTCTAGTGGGGAGTGTCGTCATTGCAGGCACAGGGGCCAACCCAATCCAGGCCTATGCGGCCCTATTGCAGGGGGCCGTAGGCAATCGGGGACTCGTGGCGACCACGCTGGTCAAATCAATTCCGTTAATGCTGGCCGGACTGGCGGTGGTGCTGGCCTACCGGGCCAGCGTCTTCAATATTGGCGGCGAGGGGCAAATTTATATGGGGGCTTTGTTCGCCGTCTGGGTCGGCACACTTTTACACTTGCCGGCGGGCCTGCATCTGCTAGTGGCGCTGGCGGCAGGCATGTTGGGCGGTTTCTTGTGGAGCGCAATCCCCGGTTATTTGAAAGCCACGCGCGGCTTCAACGAAGTCATTGTCACTATTTTTATGAACTACATTGCCCTCGCCATCGTTGGTTACCTTGTGCATGGCCCAATGCGCGAATCAGGCTGGAATTTCCAGTCGCGGGCGGTGGATGCAACCGCCCGCTTGCCGATCATCTTGTCGGGCACCAGCCTGCACCTCGGCCTTGTGGTAGCGTTGATTGCAGCGGCGGCGGTTTACGTACTGCTCTTCCACACGCCGCTGGGTTATCAATTGCGTATGGTCGGCTTCAATGCCGAGGCGGCGCGCTACGCTGGCATTAAGGTCACGCGCATTACCGTGTTGGCCATGGCCCTGAGCGGCGCACTGGCCGGCTTGGCTGGCGCGGTCGAATTGACCGGTATGCAATATCGCCTGTTGGAAGGTTTTTCGCCTGGCTGGGGCTTCGACGCCATCGCCGTGGCGCTGGTCGGACAATTGCATCCGGCAGGCGTCTTGCTGGCGGCGCTGTTCTTTGGCGCGCTGCGCACGGGCGCCAACTCCATGCAGACCGCGGTCGGTTTGCCAGTGGTGGTAGTGCAAGTCATTCAGGGTTTGACGGTGCTATTCATGATGGTCGGCACGGCGGTACAGCATTACGGCCTGTGGCGGCCTGTCCGTCGGGAGAAATGAGATGTTGGAAACCTTGCAACAGTTGCTGTGGTCGGGCGACCTGGTTTACGCTACACTGCGGCTGACGACGCCAATACTGTTTGCCGCACTCGGCGGGCTGATGTGTGAACGCGCAGGCGTGCTAAACATTGGACTGGAAGGCATGATGTTGGGCGGCGCGTTGACGGCCTATGTCGTCGCTTTGCGCACGGGCAACCCGTGGCTTGGCATTCTGGCGGCGGTGGTCGTGGGCGCGGCCGTCGGGTTGTTGTTCGCCGTCGTCGTGGTGACGTTCCGGGCGAATCAAATTGTATCGGCGGTGGGATTAAACATTCTCATGCTCGGCCTCACCGGCGTGGCTCTGCGCGCCGCGGTGGGCCTGAGTACCGGCCAAAGCCCCGCGCCCACGATCCCTGTTTGGAAGATTCCCGGTTTGGCCGACCTGCCACTGATCGGCCCCGTTCTGTTTGCTCATTTGCCATTTGTCTATCTGGTTTTCCTCCTGGCCGGGGCGATGGCTTTCATCTTCTATCGAACCACGTGGGGGCTGGCCATCCGGGCGGTGGGCGAGAATCCGCGCGCTGCAGAAACAGTGGGTATCAATGTGATGCGGGTGCGATATGTGACCGTGGTGTGGAGCGGGATTTTCGCCGCTGTCGGCGGGTCAATATTATCCATCGGCTACCTGAACACGTTTCAGGAAGGCCTCACCGCCGGGCGCGGCTTCATCGCCTTTTCGGCCATCATCTTTGGTCAATACACGCCGCTCGGAACGTTGCTGGCCTCGCTCTTGTTCGGCTTTACGTACGCCTTGCAATTGCGTATCCAGGCCTTCGGCATTGATATTCCGTACCAATTTCTGGTCGTCCTACCGTACATTGTGACGCTCCTGGCCTTGTTCCTGACCGGGCGCTCCAAAGGGCCGGCCGCCAGCGGCGTGCCCTACGCGCCGGGGGAGGAATAGGCTATGAC
This sequence comes from uncultured Anaerolineales bacterium, assembly GCA_964431175.1. Lineage (GTDB taxonomy): Bacteria > Chloroflexota > Anaerolineae > Anaerolineales > VGOW01 > VGOW01. The sequence goes on along the minus strand of CAYSIV010000248.1, from coordinate 5,331 downwards.
GCCCTCTCCTTTTCTGCAGGTCGAAGAGATCACCAAAGTCTTCCCCGGCGTGGTCGCCAACGATAAAATATCCTTCGAGGTAGCGGCGGGCGAGATCCACGCCTTGCTCGGCGAAAATGGCGCGGGCAAGACCACACTGGTCAGCGCCCTGTACGGCCTGCACCGGCCGGATAGCGGCCGGATCAGGCTACGCGGCAAGGAGATCACTCTGCGTAGCAGCCGGGATGCCATTGCGCTGGGCATTGGCATGGTGCACCAGCACTTCATGTTGGTGCAGCCTTTGACGGTGGCTGAAAACATCGTGCTGGGGATGCGGTCGCCGCGCGAGCCGCTGCTGTCGCTGGGGCCGGCCAGCAAAGAGATCGAGCGCCTGTCGCGGACGTACGGGCTGGAAGTGGACCCGGCGGCCCAGGTGTGGCAGCTTTCGGTGGGCATGCAGCAGCGGGTGGAGATCGTCAAGGCGCTCTATCGTGGCGCCGACCTGCTCATCCTCGACGAGCCGACGGCGGTGCTCACCCCGCAGGAAATCCACGAGTTGTTCAACGTGCTGCGGCGGCTCAAGGCTGAAGGGCATGCCGTGATCTTCATCAGCCACAAGCTCGACGAGGTGATGACCATTAGCGACCGGGTGACGGTGCTGCGCGACGGGCGGGTGGTGAACACGGTGGCGACGGCCAGCACCGACAAGGCGGCGCTGGCGCGGATGATGGTCGGGCGCGACGTGCTCTTCCAGCTCGACAAGCCGCCCGCCAAACCGGGTGAGATCGTTCTGAATGTGCGCGATCTGCGTGTAATGGGCAATCGCGGCCAGGTGGCCGTGCGCGATATTTCCTTCGACCTGCGCCATGGGGAGATTCTGGGCGTGGCCGGCGTGGACGGCAACGGGCAGAATGAACTGGTGGAAGCCATTGCCGGGCTGCGCCCGGCCACGTCCGGCCAGATCAGCATCAGCGGGCGCACCCTGGCCGCCTTCCAGCCGAGTGATTTGCTCGATCTGAATGTGGCTCACATCCCGCAGGATCGGCAACGGATGGGGCTGGTGATGGATTTCTCGGTGAGCGAGAACCTGGTGGCGCGGCTGTTCTCGCTGCTGCCGTTTGCGCGTTCCGGTTTCCTGCGCTGGCCGGCCATCCGCGAGAACGCCGAGGGGCGCATTAAAGAATTCGATATCCGCGTGCCCAACTCCGAGGTCAAAGCGCGCGCCCTCTCCGGCGGCAACCAGCAGAAAGTGATCCTGGCCCGCGAACTGTCGCGCGCGCCCGATCTCATCTTGGCCTCGCAGCCCACCCGCGGGCTGGATGTGGGCGCGACCGAGTTCGTCGAGGGCCGGTTGCTCGAACAGCGCGCCCGCGGCGCGGCGATTGTCTACGTGTCCACCGAGCTGGAGGAGATTCTCTCGCTCAGTGATCGCATCATGGTGCTGCACCGCGGCGAGATCATGGGGATGGTGCGCCCCGGTGAAGTGACGGAAGAGGAGATGGGCTTGATGATGGCGGGTGAGAAGCGGGCGGCGTGATGTCCACGCCGCCTTCAGGAGAATTCAAATGACGATTTCGACGCTGGCTCCCATTCGCGACGTGCTCGACGAGATCCGCCGCCACGCGCACGCTTCGGCTGGCTTCTCGACGGCGCTAGTCGGCGCGACCGGCGCCTCGCTGGGACAGGCGGTCCTCGGCATCGCCGGCGGCCCTACGGCGCGGCTGGCCGAGATTGTGGTGGCCGTCCGGGACCTGGCCGACGACGACATCAACGCGCTGGGCCGCCTGGTCGCATTGCGCGAGCAGGGGCGCGAAGAAGAAGCCTGGGAGAGTTTGTTGGCCAGCCCGCTGGCGATGGGGGACCTGGCCTGCGAGGCGGCCGAAATTCTGCAGCAATACCGGCCACGCATCGTTGACCACGTGAAGGATGATCTGGAATTTGCGGTGGTCCTCCTGACGGGGGCGGCGCGGGCCGGGCTGCTGGTGGTGGAGAGCAACCTGCGGCAGTGGCGCGCCCCGGCCCTGCACGCCAAGTTCAGGCCGGAGGTCGAGCGGCTGTCGCGGCGCATTGCCGCCCTTACTCCCGTCGAACACATTGCGTGGAAGTGAGCCGGTCTATGGCGTACACCGTTCACTGCCCAACAAAATTGATCTTCTCCGATGATGCGGGCGCCGACCTCGCGCGCGACGCTGGCGCTGGCGCGCTGCCATCCGGGCGGGCGTTGGTGGTCACCGACGACGGTCTGATTCGGGCCGGACTCGTGGCCCCGCTGATGGAGGCCTTGCGCGGGGCGGGGCGCGCGCCCGAGGTGTTCAGCGCGATTTCGTCCAACCCTGGCGTGGATGATGTCCGCGCCGCGATGGCGGTTGCCCGCGCCGTCAACCCGGCCGTGGTGGTCGCCGTTGGGGGCGGCTCGCCCATTGACGTGGCCAAGGCCGTAGGCCTGCTGTTGGCGCATGACAGCGACGATTGGGAAAGCTATCAATGGGGGCGTAGCCCGATCACGAACAGCTCGCGGCCCGTTATTGCCATCCCCACCACGGCTGGCACTGGCAGTGAAGTGACGCACGTGGCCGTCATCGGCGATCACACCGGCTTCAAGAAAGGTTTGGTTCACCCAACACTGTTCGCGCGTGTCGCTATTGTAGACGGCGGACTCATGCAGGGGCTGTCGCCGCAGATGACGGCGGCCACGGGCATGGATGCATTCACGCACGCGGTCGAGGCCTATCTGGGGAAGCGGCACAACCCCAGCATGGATCTGTTGGCACTGGCGGCGCTGCGCGCCATTGTGCGCTGGCTGCCCCAGGCAACGCATCACGGTGAAAACATGGAGGCGCGCCGCGAGATGGCGCAGGCTGCGTCGTGGGCGGGCATGGCGATGGATCAGGCCGGACTTGGGTTGTGCCATGCACTGTGCGGGCCGCTTACGTCGGTCTACCATCTGCATCACGGACTGGGCAACGCGCTACTACTCCCCGCCGTCTTGGCCTTCAATGCCGAGGCCGTTCCGGTGGTGCGCTGGCCTGCCCTGCGAGAGGCGGTGGGCCTGCCGGAATCTGCCGAGCCGTCCGCGCTGGCCGATTGGACGCGCACGTTCGTAGCGGGCCTCGGCCTGCCGACGACACTGCGCGAGGCGAAGGCCGAGGCTTCGTCCTTTGCTGCCATGGCGGAGGAAGCCACCCGCATGGCGATGATCGCCAACAACGTGCGATCGGCGGGCGCTGCCGAATGCTGCGCCGTGTTGGAGGCCGCGCTGGCAGACTTCCGAAGTCTCTGAGACTTCGGAAGTCTCAGGAAAGGCGTAACGAGCGATGCTACATCGTGAAGACCCTGACGGATTGATTGTGATTACGCAGCCGGCGCACGCCTGGGTGGCGGCCCAACTGGCTCGACATTGGGGCAACGACCGCTTTGGCACGTTTGCGCCGTGGGAGGACGTGTGCCTGGCGGCGGAACAACACGACGTGGGCCTGGCGGGCTGGGAGGCCGCGCCCACCCTGAACCTGCAGACGGGGCGGCCTCACAACTACATTGACCTGCCTGGCCGGGCGCACACTGAGATAGTCTCCCGCACTTCGCAGATTGTTTTATCTCAGGGGCGCTACGCGGCGCTCCTGGTCTCACTCCTTTTCACTCGCGTCTGGGAGACATACTACACCGGCCCGGACTCGGCGGCCTATGCCCACGAGGTGCGGAGTTTTCTCGCGCGCGAACGCAACTTCCAGGCGGCGGCCCTCAGCACCCTGCAACGCGATCCAGTCTATGCAGCGGATGCCACGCCGGAAGTGGTGGCCCGCAATCAGCGGTTGGTCATGGCTTGGGACACCCTGTCGCTGGTGTTGTGCGCGGGCCTCCACACCGAGCAGACAGTTGCGGAGGTCCCGGCAGCCGATGGCGAGACAATCCTGCGACTGACTCCGGTCGGAGGCAATGCCTCGCATGTAAGCGTGGAGCCGTGGCCTTTCCGGCAGGATGTTGTCACGCTGGTCGTCGAAGGACGCCGCCTGCTATCAGCCTTCACGACCGAAGGTGAAATGCGGGAGGCATTGAAGAATGCCCTCTGGGTGACGCTTGAGTTTCATCTGCGACCGGCTTAGAGCAAATTGCGTCCGGGAGGTAGGGGCGTTCAATTGAACGCCCCTACATGGAGGTGTGATGTCTGAGGCTATGATTCTGCTGGTCGATCTCAACACGGGGGCAACCGCGCCCCGCCCATTGGCCGACCCGCTGGCCGGCGGCCGCCTGCTTACGGCTGAGCTGGTCACCGAATTCGTAAACCCGCGCACCGATCCGCTCGGCCCGGGCAACGCCCTGGTGTTCGCCGCCGGGCCGCTGGCCGGGCGGCGCGTCTCCACCGGCGGGCGGCTCTCGGTCGGGGGGCTGAGCCCGCTCACGCGTGGCATCAAAGAGGCCAACGCGGGCGGCATGGCCGCCGACAGTCTGGCGGCGCTGGGGTACCGGGCCGTCGTGTTCACTGGCTCGCGCCCGGTCAGTGCGCCTGCCATCTTCTGCCTCGATGAAAACGGGGCGCGCTTTTTCGATGGGCAACCCTATCGCGGCCTGGGCAACGAAGCCGTGGCCCGCGCGCTACGTGAGCAGTACGGCGAGCAATACGTGGTGGTGAGCATTGGTCCGGCGGGCGAGCGGTTACTGAGCGCGGCCAGCATCGCCGTGACCGACGCGAATGGGCAGCCCTTCCGCCTGGCGGCGCGCGGCGGGCTGGGCGCGGTGATGGGCAGTAAAGGGTTGAAGGCCCTCCTCATCCTGGCAGGGAGCCGTGTGCCAGCGCGCGCGCCGCGTGCGTCGTCGCCGACCCCACGCGCCGCCATCGTTGCCTTCCACAAGTTCGTCGCCCCCAACGATCGCGTCGAAGTGCTGCGCAAATATGGCACGGCCTCCACCGTGATGCTGACCCAGAGCCTGGGCGGGTTGCCCACCCGCAACTTCAGCGCCGGGCAGTTGGCGGGCGCCGAGGCCATCAGCGGCGAAGCGATGCGCGACCTGATCCTGGCGCGCGGTGGAGAAGGCACACCCACCGAGGCCTGCATGGATGGATGTGTGATCCAGTGCAGTAATATTTTTGCCGACGCGCAAGGGCGGCTGGCCGTCGCGCCGCTCGAATTTGAGACGCTCGGCCTGTGCGGCGCTAATCTCGGATTGACCTCCCTCGACGGCATCGCCCGCATCAATCGCCTGTGCAACGACCTCGGCCTGGACACGATTGAGATCGGCGCGGCGCTGGGGGTGATGATGGAAGCCGCCGAATTGGAAACTCTGCCCGAAGGGATCGACCATACGTTGTTGCCGCGCTTCGGCGATGCGGCGCAGGCCGCCGAACTGGTGTCAGAG
>CAYSIV010000247.1:0-9723 GCA_964431175.1 uncultured Anaerolineales bacterium | reverse complement strand
CAGGCGCAACCAGAACGCCAGCCATAAGATGATCGCACTGGCGAGCCAGGCGCGTCTGAAAGTCAAGTTCGTTTGAATAGCCCACCTCGCACTAATGGAACATGTCAATGACGATAGACTGAAGGCATGCCCCGCAAATTCAAAACCGCTGACTACCTACCACCCTCAAGCTCACCGTGAGCTTGGAAGACGCCGTACCGCCGAATCATCTGGCGCGACTTATCGTGGAGCCTCACCATCGGCCACGCCCGCGACTGGCTTAGCATTCACGCCGACGCAAGCGAGACCGCCGAGGCTGTGCGCACCTTTGGCGAGAAGCGCAAGCCGGATTATGAGGCGGTGCGCGCGGCGCAGGCTGAGGCGCGCACGCAAGTTTGCCCGCAATGTGGAGCAAAAGGGTTGCCTGTCGGGCACAAGTTTTGTGGGGAGTGTGGGGTGAGCCTCAACTCCCTATCAAAGTAATTGGGGTAAGCATCGCTCTGAATTCTCCTCGATGTGAACTGCAACCTCATTCCATTCTCGCCAACGTCTCCAACACCTTTTGCAAAGCCAGCAGGCTCGCGCCGGAATGGGCGAGGGTATCGAGGTCCTCAATGCGATAGTTGCGTTCCAGAGCGTTGGCTGTAAAGCCCGGCGTGTTCACCAGAGCCGCTACGCGCTCAGCCATCAAGCGGCGGCGGCCATCATCCCACGCCCGCGCCATCTTCGTCCAGAAGATCGAGTAGGCAAAGTCAATCGTCTGGTCAGTCAACGGCTCGGCCGGGCGGCGCGGCGGCTTAGGCGTGTTGTCGGGTAAGGTCATTGGGTGGCCTCGTAAATACAAAAACTGCCGTCGCGGGTCTTGGCAAACCCGGCGGCGCTCAGGGCTTCGGCCAGGGCCGGGTCGTCGGCAGAGACTGCTCGGTGGTTTCATCTTTTGCGTTTGAGCAGAGCGTCAAGATTGAGCTTCGGCCAGGCAAACATCGGCTTAGGCTCGGGTGTTTCCGCTTCCGGGAACGGCGGCAGGTCGAACATCTTGCGCCAGGCATAACGGCCAAACAATTTGAGAGTTGCCATCATCGGCGCGGCCAAGAGCAGACCCAGAATGCCGCCCAGGCTCGCGCCCATGATGGCCCCAATTAGAATCAGCACCGGATGCAGGTTAAGGTGCTGGCCGATAATGCGCGGCACCAATACGTAATTTTCTATCTGTTGCACCAGGAAGAAGAACAAGGCCACGATGACGGCATAGGGCAACGGCGACAGGCCGAACCAGTTGCCGGCCTGGAACAGAGCCACGCCAACACCAATCGCCCCCGCCGTGAGCGGGCCGATGGTGGGCACAAACTCCAACAGGCCCGCCAACAGGCCGATCCCAAAAGCGTACCGCACATTGAGAATGGTCAAGCCGATCCAATCCACCAGCCAGATGGTGATTGCCAGCGTCGCCTGGCCGCGCAGGAACGCATTCCAGACATTTCCGAACTCGCTCACCAGGCGCGAGGCATCGTGCTGGTAGCCGGGGTCGGAGGCGTAACGATCAATGGCGCCGCTAAAACCCGAGAAGTCTTTGACGAAGTAAAACGAGACGAGCATGACGATCACCATCCAGCCAATGGACTCGGCAATGTTGGACGCCGCCTGCCCGGCGATGGTTCCGGCTTGAGACAGCGCGGGCTGAATGGCCGAAGCCACCTGGTTATAGAGGGTCGTGAAGTCGAGCCGGGAGAGGTCAATAGGGTAGCCGAGAATCACAAACTGGCTGTGCGTTAGTGCGTCGATCCGACTCGGCAGATCGGCGATGATTTGCTGGACGTTCAGGTTGAGGCCCGTGATCTGGTTGATCACATACAGGCCCAACCCCGTCGCCAGCGAGATCAGGATCATCACCAGAATCAAATACAACAACGCCGCCACCAATGTCCGCGACCACTTGAGCCGCATTGATAGGAAGGTAATGAGCGGGTTGAGCAGGTAAGCGATCATGATGGCCGCGACCAGCGGCGCGATGAGAAATTGAAAGCGCCACAACACCCAGGCAACTAGGGCCACAGCTGTCAACGTCACCACAAGTTTGGTCGTGCCGCTCCAACGCGGCGATGGGGCTTCATTAGCGGACATCGCGAATCTCCTTTGAGTCTATGTCAATCAATTGATTTTACTCTCAAATGCAAAAGCGCGAGGGTGGCCTCCGGGCAACTCTCGCGCTTAGGGTGTTAGAAGGTGTTGGTGGGGGAGGCCGAGACGACGTTACCGCCTCGGGCCGCGATCCCCGCCACTGGGGCGGCCCGCTCCCGCGCGGTCACTGCCACCTCGGAACCCGCCCCGGTCGCCGCCGCCAGGGCGGCCTCCTGGCCTGCCGCCGCCGGAGGGTTTGCGATCACGTTCCATGGCCTGTTCCGCCGTCCAGCCTTCGAGCACGGCCTGACGCGAGAGGCGAATCTTGCCGCTCTCGTCAACGTTGATGACCATGACCGTCAGCTCGTCGCCGAGTTTGGCGATGTCTTCCACTTTATTCACCCGGTAGTCGGCCAACTGGCTGATATGCACCATGCCGTCCACGCCGGGCATAATTTCGACGAATGCGCCGAAGTCGGCGGTGCGCACCACCTTGCCAGTGTAAATGCGGCCAATCTCCGGCGACTCGGTGAGGCCGGCGATCATCTCCCGCGCCTTGGCCGCGCTGGGGCCGTCGGTGCCAGCGATGAACACCTTGCCATCGTCTTCGATGTCAATCTTGACGCCGGTCTCCTCCTGAATCTTGCGGATCATCTTGCCGCCAGGGCCGATCACCGCCCCGATCTTTTCGGGGTTGATCTGCATAATGGTCATGCGCGGGGCAAACGGCGAGAGGTCGGGGCGCGGAGCCGGGAGAATGCTGCGGATCAATTCCAGAACCTTCAGCCGGGCTTCGCGGGCCTGGGCCAGCGCTTCAGACATGATTTGGGCGGTCAGGCCTTTGATCTTGATGTCCATTTGCAAGGCGGTGATGCCTTTTTCCGTCCCGGCCACTTTGAAGTCCATGTCGCCCAGGTGATCTTCGATCCCCTGAATGTCGGTCAGGATGGCGTAGCCGTTGTCGTCTTTCACCAGACCCATCGCAATCCCGCCCACCGGGGCCGAAATCGGCACGCCGGCATCCATGAGGGCCAGGGTCGAGCCGCAGACCGAAGCCATTGAGGTCGAGCCGTTGGACGAGAGCGCTTCCGAGACGACCCGGAGGGTGTAGGGGAAATCGTCTACTGAGGGGAGGACGGGAATCAACGCCCGTTCGGCCAACGCGCCATGGCCAACCTCGCGCCGTGACGAGCCGCGCAAAGGGCGAGTCTCGCCGGTGGAGAACGGCGGGAAGTTGTAGTGGTGCATGTAGCGCTTCTCGTCTTCGGGCGAGAGCGTGTCGAGTTCCTGCGCATCGCGGGGCGTGCCGAGCGTTGCCAGCGAGAGGACTTGCGTCTCGCCGCGCGTGAACAGGCCACTGCCATGCGCGCGCGGGCTGAGAGTCACTTCGGCTGAGAGCGGGCGAATGTCGCGCAAGCCGCGCCCGTCGGGGCGAACGCCGTCTTTGATGATGCGCGACCGCACAACTTCCTGCAAGATATCGTGCAGGATTTCTTTGACTTCGCCGGCCGGCACGGCGGGCTGATCGATGAACCCGGCCAGCACGTCAGCTTCGAGCGCGGCCAGAGCGGTGTTGCGGGCCGCCTTATCGGCTTCGCTCAAGGCGGCAGAGGTGCGCCCGCCTTCTTTCGCCCTCACCGCCGCCACCAATTCGGGGCGATGGGTGAAATGGTAATAATCGCGCTTGGCTTTGCCAATCTCGGCGGCCATTTGCTGTTGCAGATCAATGATGGGTTGCAAAGCTTTGTGGCCGAACTCCAGCGCTTGCACTGCCAACGCTTCGGGGATTTCTTTCGCGCCGCACTCAACCATCAGAATGGCGTCGCGGGTTCCGGCGATTCGCAGGTCGAGTTCGGATCGCTCCATCATCTCAAACGTCGGGTTGACAACAAGTTCACCGTCTACCCGGCCCACGCGCACCGCGCCAATAGGCCCGTCGTAGGGCGCCACCCCGAACGGAATGTCGGAGATGGTGAGGGCCGCGCTGGCGCCGATGATGGCCAGGATGTCGGGCTGGTGAATCTGATCCACCGAAAGCGAGGTGATGATCACCTGCACGTCGTTGCGCAAGTCTTTGGGGAAAAGCGGGCGCAGGGGGCGGTCGGTGAGGCGGGCGGTGAGGATGGCGCCTTCACTGGCCCGGCCTTCGCGCCGGAAGAACGAGCCGGGGATGCGGCCCGCGGCGTACAGTTTCTCTTCGTAGTCGACGGTGAGGGGGAAGAAGTCGATGCCGGTGCGCGGTTCTTTGGCCATGGTGGCCGTTGCCAAAAGCATGGTATCGCCCAGGCGAACCGTGACGGCCCCCCCGGCGAGATTCGCCAGCTTGCCAGTTTCGAAAGTGATCAGGTCACTTCCGATCATGACATTATATTGTTTCGATTCAGACATGAGTTAATCCTCCGTAAGGATGGCCGGAGGGTGTTGCCAGTAAACAGTGGTCAAGCCTCAGGTGATGACGATTGACGGGCGACGAATGACGAATGTTTTTGATCGTTCGTCTTTCGTCCTTCGTCTCTCACACAAGGCCTCACTACTGACTACTGACGCTCCACCCTTTCGGCAAAAAAAAATGTTTTACAACAAAACGGACACCGGCCCCACCCGTCTACCGGGCAATGAGCGCAGTGTCCGTCGAGCATTACCGCAAACGCCTCTGCAGTTGGATTTAGGCCGACTTTGCTCTCCGCAGACCGAGTTTGCTCACCAGGGCATCATAGGATGTCGGGCTAGTCCGGTTGAGGTAAGCCAGCAAGCGGCGACGGGTGCCCACCATTTTCAACAATCCCCGTCGCGAAGCCGCATCTCCTTTGTGTTTGCGCAGATGATCGGTGAGGTAAGTGATCTTGCTGGTGAGGATGGCGACTTGCACTTCCGGCGAACCGGTGTCTTTGTCGTGCCGCTGGGTATTGTTGATAACTTGAGATTTTTGTTCTTTGTTTAGAGCCATGACATCCGACCTCCTGGGCGGGTCACCAGGCGGGCAGAAAATGTAGTTGGGCCGCCCACCGGTCTAGTCAACGGCGAGGATTATACCATACGCCTGCCCCACTCCGACCCCGCCCTGCCAGGGCTGTTGCAAAGTCATCCGGCGATTGAAATCGCGGCAACACAATCGCGAAGTCGGCCTTCGCCGACTCGAGTTAAGCCGCCGCAGGGCGGCTTCGCGCCCTTGTTGGTGCAGATTTACCCGCAGGGGCCGGAGTCAATGGACTTTGCAACCGCCCTGCCCCGCTTGCACCCCATCAGAAAAACGCTGATAGGGGAGGGAGTCATTCTCGCCCCTGGCCGCGTAAAATGGAAGCGATTTGAGCGCGGGTGTCAGTATCCAGCTTGTCGAGGGCGTGACGCACAATCCAGTTGGTATTCTTATCAATCGTGTCGGCCCAACTGCTCAGGAAGCGGGCCACCTCACCCGGCCCGTTCACCGACAAATCGCGGATGACCTGAGCCACGCTCTTGCGCACTTCCACATCGTTCTCGCGCATCACGCCGGTCATCACTTCCAGCACCGCCGAGGTATCGCCAAAGTTGCGTTGTTTGGCAAGCGGAGCCAGAGTCATCACTCCGAATTGCCGCTGATGTTTGTGAGGGCTGTTCGCCCACTGTCGTACCTGATCCAACCGGCCATAGAGGTCGCCCATCAACCACGGGCCGCCGACTGTGGTGGCCAACAATCCAATCAGCTCAAGATCATCCAAGGTGTTTAACCAGCGAATCATCAGTTGATAAGACTCAGCCGGGCGAATGGTGACCACCAGACCTAACAATTCGACGGCCAGCTGTCTCTGTTCCCGAACCGGGTCAGCCCACAACCGTTCGGCGACTATCAGCGTGTGCGAGTCGTTGACTATCGCCACTTTGCGCACAGCGTTGACCAGCGTGCGCAAAACAGGCGGCGGCGTGTCGTAGCTTTTGAGCGGCGAGTGGGTGGAAATCAGGTCGCTCCGGCGATAGCTGGGCGCGCTGTGCTCCTGGAAGAAATCCTTAGCGCTCAAGGCAAACGTCTCCGGGTCGCTATACAGCCGCGCCAAGTCAGCCGCCTCGGCTCGTATCTGGGCAATGTCTAAAGCAGGCATCGGTCTTTGCCACGAATTTCGCGAAGCGATTCGTGGCTGATCTTTCGTCAGGGTTCAGGGGTTCATCTTTGCTTCGAGCCGCGCTTTCACCGCCGGCCACTCAGTATCGATGATGCTATACATGACGCTGCTCCGCTGGTAGTTGTCCTTGAGTTTCAGAATAACGTGTTTCCTCAGCACGCCTTCTTTCATTGCTCCCAACCGTTCGATGGCTTGTTGGGAGCGTGTGTTACGCAAGTCGGTTTTCAACTGGGCCCGGAGACAGCCCAACGTTTCAAATGCGTGGCGCAGGAGTAAATACTTGCATTCGGTGTTCACCGGCGTCCGCCACTGATCGCGCGCCAGCCACGTCCAGCCAATTTCCAGCCGGCGATCGGCAGGCACAATATCCATGTAGCGCGTGCTGCCCACCGCCTTGCCCGTCCCCAGATTGATGATGGCAAACGGGCAATCGGCGCCTTTGGCGGCCTGCTCCTGCGACCACCCAATCCACTCCCGAACATCGGCTAACGACACAAACGCGTGGCGCGGCATGTAGACCCACACTTCAGCATCGCCCCCGGCCGCTAACAAGTCATCGGCGTGCGCCTGGCTCAACGGCTCAAGCCGCACCTGGCGGCCAGTTAGAGTAACAGGTTCCACGTTCATGGCTTTTCTGACGAAGGACTCACGACAGATGGCAAAAGTTGCGTCTTCGTCTTTCGTCCTTCGTCTGTCGTCGCCTCGGTCCACTCCACCAATCGCCGCAACTGGATCGGCGTCGGCGTAATAAAGGGCCGCACTTTGCGGATTGTTTCCAACGCCGACTGCGGTGAGTGGCCTTCGGCGATCAGGTAAGCCGCCGCCATCGTCGGCGCTCTCCCCACTCCTTGAGCGCAGTGAATGTAAACACCGTGCCCGGCCTGAATTGCCTCGCGGATGAAGGCCACGCCCTCCCGCAATTGATCCAGGGTCGGGGCCCCATCATCGGGGGTGGGCAACCACAGGTGACGGGGCAGGGCCACACCCCGGGCCGAGTCGTCGGCCTCCTCGCGCAGGCTGACGGTGGCCCCGATGCCAAGTTGCCGCAGGGCGTCCAATCCGCGTTTGTATTGTTGGCCGCCAACGAACACCCTCTCGCTCACCTTGCTTGTTTCAACCGGAGATATACCGTGTTGGAGGCGGGTTATTTTTTCGTATAACCACAACCAGGTTTGTTGTAGCCCCCGATCGCTCAGACGAGTGAAAAGTATTCGCGTGCCTTTCCAGGCCAACCTTGCAATTTGCATCTTTACCAATTAGCACAAAGGCACAAAGACTCCAAGGCACAAAGTTTTTCTTGGTGTCGTCGCGCCTTCGCGCCCTGGTGTTGGAAATTAATAGGCCCTGGCGAAGATGGCTTTCTCGGCGGCCGGTTTGCCGCAGTGGATGCAAACGCCTGGCTCAGCCGGCTGGTCGTTAAGCGGGATACAGCGCGTGGTGGCCTTGGTTTCTTCTTTGATCTGCGTTTCGCACTCGCGCTCACCGCACCAGTACGAGAAAGCAAAACCTTTCTCGACGGCGGCTTTGAACTCGTCGTATGTCGCGGGATCGAATGTATTCGCTTTGCGGAAAGCCAGCGCCTTGTCGTAAAGCGATTGTTGAATCGACTTGAGCACGTCGGCGACGGTTTGGGCGATGCCAGCCTGAGGCACAAAACTCTTGCCTTCCTTGCCGGCGCGAAGCGTGTCGCGCCGGGCCAGGGCCACCGTGCCCTTCTCCACATCTTTGGGGCCAACTTCGATTCGTAGTGGCACGCCCCGCATTTCCCAGTCGTTGTACTTGAAACCGGGCGACTCTTCCCGATCGTCCACCTTCACCCGGATGTCGGCCATCACCAGCTCAGCCCGAATCTTCGTCACCACCGCCATCACTTTCGCCTTCTCGTCGTCCGTCTTGAAGATTGGCACAATGACGGCTTGATGCGGGGCGAGCCGGGGCGGCATGACCAATCCTTTGTCGTCGCCATGCACCATGATGATGGCCCCGATGAAGCGCGTCGAGAGACCCCACGAAGTTGTCCAGCAGAATTGCAGTTCGTTGCTCTTGTCCTGATATTTGATCTCAAACGCTTTGGCAAAGTTTTGGCCCAAATTGTGCGACGTGCCGGCCTGCAAAGCTTTGCCGTCGCCCATCATGCCTTCAATCGAATACGTCTGATCGGCTCCGGCAAAACGCTCGGCCTCGCTCTTGCGGCCCTTGAACACCGGGATGGCGGCCTCAGTCTCGGCAAAGTCTTGGTAGATATCGAGCATTTGCCGGGTCTCGAACTCGGCTTCTTCGTAAGTGGCGTGGGCGGTGTGGCCTTCCTGCCACCAGAACTCCAGCGTGCGCAGAAAGAGCTTGGTGCGAAGCTCCCAGCGCACAACGCTGTTCCACAAATTGATGAGTACCGGCAGATCGCGATACGACTTGATCCATTTCGCATAAGCGTGGCCGATAGTCGTTTCTGAGGTGGGGCGGACAATGAGTTCTTCTTCTAAAGTTTCGCCGCCGCCGATGGTGACGACGGCCATCTCTGGCGAAAAGCCTTCGACGTGTTTCTTTTCCTTTTCAATGAAGTGGCGCGGAATGAACATGGGAAAGCCGGCGTTGACGTGGCCGGTAGCCTTGAAGCGTTTATCCAGCGCGGCTTGAATGTTTTCCCACAGTGACCAGCCGTACGGTTTGATGATCATCGTCCCGCGCACCGGGCCGTAGTCGGCCAGGTCGGCTCGAAGCACAATTGTGTTGTACCATTCGGAAAAATCTTCGGCGCGGGAAGGTAGTTTTTGCTCTGACATTAACAGGTTCTCCAGTATCAACTTTTCGCGAAATGCTCCCGCCGGATTTCGCGAAGCGTCCAGCGGCTCAAGGCGGCGGATTACAAATCTGCCACGAGCATTGATTAGGTATTTGTGGCGCCCTTGAGAACTACCAGGGCCTCCTCGGTGTTGACGGCAAATTTTAGCAGTAACTTATCTTCTGGTCGAATGTAGCCGTCGCTATGCTCAAGAAACACGCCCAGCGAGTTGTGCCACAGCGGGCCGACGACGATGAGCGGCTTGGGTTTGATCTCGCGGGTTTGCATCAGGCTCCAGGTCAGGGCAATCTCCGAGAGGGTGCCGATACCGCCGCCGAGGGCGATGGCGGCGTCGCAGAATTCCACCAGGTGACTCAGGCGTTCACGCAGCGAGCCAAACTTGATCTCCTCTTTAACCCAGCGGTTGGCGGCCATGCCTTCGCGCCAGTCTTCGAGGAAGCCGCACGTCACGCCGATCACGTGCCCGCCAGACTCAGCCGCCCCGCGGCTGGCGGCCTCCATCACCCCCCGGTAGCCCCCGGTGGCGACGGCGAATCCGGCCTCGGCCAGGCGGCGTCCCATTTCCACTGCTTCAACATACGCCGCCGAGCCAGGTAGCGGCAACGAACCGCCAAATACTGAAACGATTCTCATAATTAGAGTGAATCCCTGTCGTGCTGACGGGCCAGACCTAGTAGTCCGCCAATGTTAGTTTGATGAGTTGATGCGCCGCAGTTGCACTGCGGCGCA
>CAYSIV010000246.1:2549-9730 GCA_964431175.1 uncultured Anaerolineales bacterium | reverse complement strand
GGCGGCGGATTACAAATCCGCCGCGAGCATCCTGACATGTTTTGCGTGCACACCCTTGGATATTATTCCTCGACAAGATAATCAAACACCATGAATGCAACAGCAATGAAAATTGTATCGTACACCAGCAAAATATTCAGCCAGGGCGCAATCTCGCCCCACTCGGCCACGAGCAGAATCCCGGCGCTGGCTTTGACGGCGGCCAACACCACCGGAATCGCCACCGGGAAAAGCAGAATGGGCAACATGACGTCGCGGGCGCGGGTGTGAACTGCCATCGAAGCCAACAACGTGCCGACCCCGGCGTAGCCTACCGTGCCCAGCAGGACGACCACAAACAGCATCGGCTTGAAGAGCGAGATGCCGTACAGCACACTGAACACCGGCATGACAATTGCCTCGACGATGAGCATGAACAGCAGAGTGCCAATCATCTTGCCGAAGTAAATGGCCGTGCGGTCAATAGGCGCCAGCAGGAGGCCGTCGAACGAGCCGCGATCCATTTCGGCGGCAAAGGCGCGGTTGAGGCCGAGTGTTCCGGCGAAGGTGAAAGTGACCCACAACACGCCGGCGGCCACATTCTCGCGGGCGGCCTTGTCCAGTTCCAGGGCAAAGTTAAAGATCAAAACCACCAGCAATGAGAAGACCAGCATGGCGCTGATCAACTCCTTGCTCCGCACTTCGGCGGCTATGTCTTTGCGCACGATGGCGAAGATGGCGCGAAGGTAGGCGGCCAAGCGCGAGGTGTGTTGTTGAGCAGTGCCAGTCGCGGGTGCAACCCGCTCCCACTTTTTCTCCTCCTCCTCTCCTGAAGCGTTCAGTTCGCTTCGGGAGTGGGGGACGAGGGGTGAAGGTTCAGCCACTTGTTAAAGTCTCGTATGTTCTCGCGAAATCAAAAGGATTCAATCCGGTGGTTAGTTCGTTGTAGACAATTCTTCCCCGCGAGAGGACGGCGACCCGGTCGGCCAGGGTCAGGGCGTGCGGCAGGTCGTGCGAGATCATCAGCACCGTTCGCCCTTGCGCGGCCACGTTCTTGAGGATGCTGTCGAGCATGGCGCTGGCATCCTGGTCGAGGCCGGTGTGCGGCTCGTCGAAGAGCATAATTTGCGGCGCATGCAAAATAGCGCGGCCAATTGCCAATCGTTGGGCCATGCCGCGCGAGAAGGTGCGCACCAGGTCGTCCCGCCGCTTGCTCAGGCCCACCTGCTCCAGCACCTCGTCAATACGCTTTGGCAAATTCGGAACGGCGTATATCTCGCCGTAGAAGCGAAGATTTTCGGCGGCGGTAAGGTCACCGTAGAGTAACGGGTGATGCGAGACCACACCCAGTAAGTGACGCGCCTCGTCGGCCTGGGCAGGAAGCTCGAAGCCGTTAAGACGCACCCGGCCCAAGGTCGGGCGGGCCAGCGAAGCCACGATGCGAAGCAACGTCGTCTTGCCGGCGCCGTTCGGCCCCACCAGCGCCAGAAACTCGCCCGGCTGGATCGCCAATTCAACGCCGCGCAGGACGGGCTTGGGGCCGAAGGTTTTGGCGAGAGCGTGGATTTCGATCATCATTGTTTCGCCATCACTCGCTTCAACTCCGCCTTGAGCTTCTCCCGCTCGGCGCGATACTCGGCTTCGGAGAATTCGCCCGCTTCAAAGCCCTCGTCGAGTTCGGCGAGTTCGTCGAGCAGTTCATCGTAAGTCCGGCCCGGGGCAGTTGCGGCCCTGGCTGGTTTAGAGGCATGGCCGCCGCGCTGAATCCACCAATAGGCGCTGGCGGCCACGGCCAGCGCCAGGACGAGGCCGCCAATGAGGGCCGCGCGAACGTCAAACGTGGAAGCGGTGGTGGAGGTGGAGGTTGAAGCCGAAGTTGGATCACCGCTGGTGATGGCCGCCGATAAAGACGGCTTCCCGGTGAGTGAAAAGGCAAGGTTGGTCCCGGCTGTCATCGTATCGACACTAAAGGTGTGATAGCTCGCGCCCTGCACGTCGCGCACGCCTTCGTCGAGCAGTCCGTCGCCGCTCAACTTAACGCCGGTGTCGGGCAGGAGCACGCTGACGGCCGAGGTGGGATAGGAAATTTTTTGGCTGAAGCTCAGGGCGTCGGTGTAAGGCAGGGAGAACGAGGCCAGGATTTGTTGCGAGCCAACACCGGGCCGGATGGCCAGGGTGTCGGCGAAGCCATCGGCGGTTTGTCGGTAGCGACCGCCGATCACATCATCCTGGAAAGTGAGGTCAGTGAAGCTAGCGGGGAGAGCGGCGCTGAAGGTGGGGCCATCCAGGGAATCTCCGATAAACGTCTTGTCGCTGTTGTTGTTGATGATAAACAGTTCGCCGATCTGCGCCTGGTCCTGTTTGAAGTCAAAGATGAGGTGCATGCGTTCCACGGTGAGCACCGATGAGTCGGTGGTGGACTCGTAAACCTGGAACGGCAGTTCATAGCTGGTCTGGCCGGGGGTGAACTGGCCGACATCCGAGGTGTAGACGATATCACCATAGCGAGCGCTGACAATGATGGCGCGTTGAGGCACAAGCTCAACGTCGGCGAACTTGAACGTGCCGTCGCTTTGGACGGTTGTGGTAATGGCACCTGTCTCCTGGAAATTGTCGAAGAGGTGCAGGACCACCGGCTGATCGGCGGGCAGGCTTGCGCCCGAGGTGCCGTTGGTGATCGTGCCGCTCACGGTTCCACTAGAGGCAACGGCCACTGCGGTGAAGTCGTAAGAGAAGGCCCGGCTATAGTCCACCGCAGCCCAGCGTTCGTCTTCGCTGAGGGTGTCGGCGAACTTGTGCTCACCCTTGAGTCCATCGGTGAGCGCGGCAAAGAAGTCCGTGTTGGATTTGGCGGCCATGAAGACTTGATCGGTGAAACTGGAGATGGCGCCGGTTGCGTCGGGGCCATCGCCTTTCCCGCCTGCATCATGACAGGTGGCGCAGTTGGCCTCGTACACCGTTTGGCCCGCCTCGACGTTTGCTTTGGCGCTCAAGCGGTAGAGGTAAGCGACAAGGCTCCAGCGTTGCGACTCGCTGAGTGAGCCGCCCCACGGCGGCATGACGCGCTCCAGATTGCCATTGGTAATAATGCTGAACCAGCGGAAAGGAGTCGTGGTGCGCGCCAGATCAGGAACATTGAAAGCCGGGATCGGGAATTGAATCTGGCTCGCCATCTCGCCGTCGCCGCCGCCGGTGAGGCCGTGACAGCGGGTGCAGTTTTGCGAGTAGAGCACTTCGCCTTCAGCCGCAGAAGGGGTGGTGGTCGGGTAGCCGGGGCCGAGATCAAACGACAGAGCGGCGTTGGGGGCAGGGCCAGTACTGGCCGACGCGCTTGTATCTTCAAGCCCTGGTGGTGGTGTCACGTCTCCGGCGAGCGAACAGGCGGCGAGGAAGAGCGCCGCCCCGGAGAGCGCCAAGAACGCAAAGAGTATTATTTTCTTCTGGGCGGCAAATAATTGAAAGAAGCGACTCATGCCGCCTCCGGAGCGAGGGCGAGGCCGGCGCCACACTTGGCGCAGAACTTATCACCGGGTTTGGCCGCCATGCCGCATTGGGAACAGAATTTTGCAAACGAGCCTGTGCCGGTGAAATCGCGGTTGGGTGAGGCAATCACGGTTTCGATCTCAGGCTCAACATTTGTTGCGGCTGGAACAGTTTTGGCCTTGCGGCGGGCGGCCACAGCCGCTTCGATTTCATCGTCAACATGGCCGACGGAGGCCGCGGGCGCTTTGCGTTTGCGCCGGGCGGCGACGGCTTTTTCAATCTCGTCGTCGAAGTTGCCGGCGGGCGAGACGGCCTGTTCAATCTTATCCATCATGGAAAGCGTCCGCAGGATTTCAACGCCCTTGGCTACCTGGCGCGCACGCTGGATCGCATAGTCGTCGTCGCTCACTTTGCCGGTTTCGTAGTCAAAATCCAGATCGCGCAATTCGATCAGCACCGCTTCGCGCTGGGTGATCAAATCATCGGTGGGCGCAGTAGAAGTATTGACGGCGTTGGCGCGCTCAAAAAGTGGCCGGGCCACAAAAGCGGCGACGAGTAGAAAGAGGGCCAGGGAGAGAAGAATTGAACCAATATCCATAGGAAAATTCACAATTCGCAAGGCTCAATTCACAAGGCTTTTGGGCATTGCGAATTGAGCCTTGAATTTCATTTGAGGAGCGGCTCGACAATGGCGGCCAGATCGCTTTGGGTCACTCCACCAATGAAGGGTTTAACGAGCTTGCCGTTCTGGTCAATGATGTAAGTTTCGGGCACGCCTTTGATGCGGAAAGCTTGCGAGATTCGGGTGCCGAGATCGGGGCCGTTGGTGTAAGTGATGTCGAACCTTTTCATATAGGCGCGAGCTTCGGGTTCGGTGTCCACGTAGTCCACGCCCAGCATGACGACGCCGCGATCTTTGTAGGCGCGGTGGAAGGCTTCCAGTTCAGCCGCTTCAGCTTCGCACGGCTTGCACCACGAGGCCCAGAAGTTGACGACGACCACTTTGCCACGCAAGGACGAAAGCGACACCGTTTGGCCGTCGAAGGTAGTGAGGGTGAAGTTGGGCGCCCCGCCAGCAGACACCGGACCACGGGTACTACGATACAACTGTACGGCCACCATCACCAACAGCGCAAACAGGATCACCCAGGCCGCAGTCTGGCCGAGGCGGCGCTGGAGAGTCACAGGCGATGAGTGACTCGCGTCGACTTGTTCGGCGACAACCGCTTGGGCATTGCTCACTGTCTCATTGTTCATTGTTCATTCCTTACCTTAGGGTTCGTAAAGATATAAGTTCCCGTGTCACCCTGAGCGAAGCGAAGGGTCTCCCGCTCGGCCAGTGCGATTCTTCGCTTCGCTCAGAATGACAAACACGGAAGTTATTCTTTTACAGACCCTTACCGCCGTTTGGCGAGTTCCTTTTCCAGTTGAGCCGCCAGGTCATCGTCGGCTGGCCCGGGTGCGAGGGGAGGCCGGGCCGGAGCCATGGCTGGGCGGCGAGCGTTGACGGATTGCAAATAGCGGGCCAGGACGAACGCGCCTACCAGAAGCGCTAACGGCGGCAGGACCCAGACAAAAATATTGATGCCGTTCGTCGAAGGCTGAGCCAACACGCGTTCGCCATATTGCTGAACGAAGTAATCTTTGATCTGCTGGCCGCTCCAACCTGCCGCTAGCTTTTCGCGGATAGTGGCCCGCCACTGGGCGCAAGCTTGGGTCGGGCACACATCGAGCGGCGTGCTTTCGCAGACCGGGCAATAAAGCTGTTTGGCAACCGCGTTCACTTCGTCGTCGGTCGGGCCGCTGTCTTGAGCTAGAGCCGGGGTCGCGAATAGTAAGCAGTAGGCAGTCAGCAGGAGGCAGTACAAAGCCCAGCGGGCCATTCTGACTTCCGGCTTCCGATTTCTGACTTTCATTAGTCTGCTCCCACAACCTGCGCGCCAGCAGGCGCGGCCACGTAGCGCTTCTCTTCGTCGGCGTCGGGCCAGGCGGCGATGAGGGTGCCAAAGATGAAGATGAGGCCGCCAAACCAGACCAGATTGATCAGCGGATTCACGTAGATCTTGAAGGTGGCGCTGTTGGCAGAGATCGGCTGCCAGTCCACCAGCAAGACGTAAAAGTCTTCGCCGAGGGTGGAGCGCACGCCGGGGATCGTCATCGGCTGACCGCTGTCGAGGAAGAAGTCACGCCGCGGGTGCAAGACGCCCACTTGTGAGCCATTGGCATCGTAGACGCTGATCGTGGCCCGAGTCACTTCGCGGCGGTCGTCGGTGTTGAATTGAGCCACCGAATCAAATTTCATGGTGAAGCCGCCGAGGGTGAGCGTCTGGCCGCGGTTGAGGGTGGCTTGCGTTTGCAACTGGAACATGTAGGAGCCGACAACGCCAAAGGCCATGACCACCACCCCGAGATGGATGACATAGCCGCCGTAGCGGCGGCGGTTGCGGGCGGCGAGATTGAAAAAGGCCAGCACCGGGTTTTCGCCCAGGCGCATTCGGGCTCGAATGCCGCGCGCAAACTCGGAGAGGGTGGTGAGAGCCACAAAGGTGGCGATGCCATATCCGAGCAACGCCCCGAACGACCGTGCCCCCAGCCAATAGTAGGCAATGAGGGCGACGAGGGTGAGCGCTCCCGGAATCCACATCAACCGCCCCAACGATTTGGCCGACGCTTTGCGCCAGGCGACAAGCGGGGCAACGCCCATGAGCAGAACAATGCCCGCCAGCAAGGGGCCGTTCACCTGATTGTAAAAAGGCGGGCCAACGGTGATTTTCTGGCCAGTGAACAATTCAGAGATGATCGGGAACAAAGTCCCCCACAACGTGGCAAAGGCCACGCCGAGGAAGAGCAGGTTATTGAGCAGGAAGGCCGCTTCGCGCGAGAGCAGGCTGTCGAGTTGACCTTCACTTTTGAGTGCGTCCCAGCGATGGAAGAGCAGGCCCATGGAGATGGTGAAAGTGATGCCGATGAAGCCAAAGAACAACGGGCCGATGGCGCTCTGGGCAAAGGCGTGAACCGACGACAACACGCCTGAGCGGGTGAGGAACGTGCCGAGGATCACCAGCGAGTAGGTCGAGATGATCAGAATCATGTTCCATATTTTGAGCATGCCACGCTTTTCCTGAATCATCACCGAGTGTAAAAAGGCAGTGCCAGTGAGCCAGGGCAGGAGCGCGGCATTCTCAACCGGATCCCAGCCCCAATAGCCGCCCCAACCGAGGACATCGTATGCCCAGCGTCCGCCGAGGATCAGGCCGAGTGAAAGAAACAGCCAGGCGACGAGAGTCCAGCGGCGCGTAGTGCGAATCCACTCGTCGTCGGTGCGGCCCGTGACCAGGGCCGCGATGGCAAAGGCAAAGGGGATAATGAAACTCACGAAGCCCAGATAGAGCATGGGCGGGTGAATAATCATGCCGGGGTGGCGGAGGAGCGGGTTGAGGCCGTTACCGTCAATCGGCGTGAAGAGTGTTGTATTGGCTGGTTGGAAGAGCGCCGCAATCGGCTCGCCGCCTGTTGCTGGCAACCACAGCCGCTGAAAGGGGTTCTCAACAAAGATGCTGAGACTGAGGAAAAACGCCAGGGTGATCATCGAAGCCGCGATCACGTAGGGCATCATCGAGCGATCCCGGTCCCACCGTCGCAACATGGCGGCGCTGGTGAAAGCCGACATGAGCCACGACCAGAACAGCAGGCTCCCGGCCTGCCCGCCCCACAACGCC
>CAYSIV010000246.1:2111-2538 GCA_964431175.1 uncultured Anaerolineales bacterium | reverse complement strand
ATGACCCGCGAAGAAGCGTGAGAGACGTACGCAACATCGTACTGCCCCACCACCAGCATAATGATGATTGAAACCGCTGAGATCGTGATCAGTGGCCAGGTGAGCATCGCCGCGTTGCGGGCGCTTTCAACCCAGGCCGTAGCTTTGCGTGGCGCAGCCACCAGGGCGGTGATGGTGGCGTAAATGGCGCACAGGAATGCGAGAACGAGGGCGGAGAGACCGAGAGTGAGTATCATGGGAACGCTTCGCGTGAAGGATGAGTTATGAAGGATGAAATACAGGCTTGACTTTCATCCTTCCGCCTTCATCTTTCATCCTTTGTCATGGTGCGGCTTGAGAGGGCACAGCGCTTTCGTAGCGGGTCGGGCACTTCATCAACAGTTCGGTAGCATGGAAAACGCCCTGCTCGTCCAACTTGCCGACCATG
>CAYSIV010000246.1:0-2101 GCA_964431175.1 uncultured Anaerolineales bacterium | reverse complement strand
TTGCCTGCGCCTCGCCCTTCATCAGGTCGGGCTTCACACCATTGTAAACCACATTCATACGCGCCGCGCCAGGATCGTTCACCGCCGCGCTCAGCACGGCGGCCAACCCGCCCTGGGCGTCAATCTCCTTTTGGTCGCCCGGAACGTTGGCGACGGTGAAACGCAATTCGAGCTTTTGCGTATCGTATTGGATGCTGTCGCCAATCACCGCGCCCGAGATGCGCACTTCTTTGCCCACGAACGAATCGCCCCGTGCGTTCAACTCTTGCACGGTCAAGAAGTATTGCGCTGACTGGGTCGTGTTGGTGACAATCAAATAGACTATCGCGGCGATGATGAGCAAACCGCCGATGATGAACTTGGCGCGCCCGCCTTTCTTGACAACAGGCGCCACGCCCGAAGAAACTACTGTTTGAGCCATAATTTTAGAAGCCTCCTATTTTAACGGTCTATAGCATACTTTCTTAGTCGGATTTAGGGAGTAACGATAATCACTGACCTGCTGTGACAGATGCCCCACCTTGAAATTCTAACACACTGGACCACCACAAATAAAAGGGGTTGTTGAGAAAAAAGCGAAAGGGTGTGCTTTGTAACAGTTGCCTCATGGCAAATTGTACTAAATATCTCTAACAAAGCCTATATCTTCCCGATACGGTTTAGTCGTCATTTGGTCTGGAAGCAATATGCTTCAATTCCCATTAGCCGCGACAACCCGGATTTTCCGATGACTCTCCTGATTCTCTCCCTCGCTTTTGCCTTTCTCACAGAGTTCCATCGGGCTTCTAAATTGCCTCGCGCTTTAAAGACGATAAGCTGGTGACTTTGGTTACTATGTTCCAAGAAGATCGCTTTAAACAAACGACATCATCTCCCGCGAAGATGGCCGGTTACGTTTCTGTTTGGTGAAAAGGATCAGGAGCAACTCAAAGCGCTGATGGCGGTTGGCCCAGGTGTCAGTGCTGGCAACTGAACTACGCCACAACCTCGGCCGCCGGGTGTCTTTGCACAGCAAAGCGGACACCTGGCCCCTGATAGATCAAAACTTTTGCATTAGTCTGAGCAATTGCGCCTTCTTTTGGGCCCGTGCCCGGCGATAAGTCTCCTCTACGATTTTCCCGCCCTCAAAGTCGTCATCCAGGTGCGCGAGTTCGTCGAGCAACTTGCGCTCTTGCGCGCGGGGCCTGGCGGTCATGCGCGACAAAACGGGGCGAAGCCTGCCTCCCGCGCTCTTCGCCGTTCTCGAGGCCGGTCTGATCGACTCCATGTTCTTCACGCTCTTGCGCGCAGCGCTCACCGGCCGGCGCCGGTTCCTGAAGTAGAAGAAAGTAAGGCCGGAGGCAAGGAGCACCGCCGGCGCCAGAAGCAACCAACCGAGGTTAGGCTGGTTGGCGCGATCATCTGACGCCAGGGTTTCTCCTATTGCCAGGAGTTCAATGTTGAATGTCAAGTTCTTTCCGGCCAGAGGCAAGTTGGAGTCGGCGGTCACCGTATCTTCAGTGACTTCGGTAATGATCACTGTGAACGGCGCGCCATCCTGGTCTAACGCCTGCAGTGGCTGTCCCACCACAGGCTCCACGCCTTCCGGCAACATGCTTCTGCTTACGACCTGTACCAGTTCGGGGCGGCGCGGCCCGTAGGCTTTCTCCGGCGGGAGGTTGATAATTTTCGAGTCCCCGATCCGCATGCCGATGACGGCCTCTTCAAAGGCCGGAAGGAACTCGTCCTGGCCCACTGTGAACTTCAGCGGTTCGCGCCCGATGGAGGTCTCGTAAATCGTCCCATCGTCGAGGGTGATCGTATAGTTGACGCTCACGACGTCTCCAGCCTGCGCTTCCTTTGCGGCGCAACCGCCCGCCAAAACGGCGCCCAGAAGCAGGATGCCCAGCCGGACTGCCCATGTTTTCTTCATGATAGTTACCTCAATGCTGATCATGGCAACATTGGGTCCAGGCCCAAAAATGTGCCGAGCGGCGGCAGTCCGGCCGCTGGCCGGCCCCCGGCGCCCACCGCTGGCGCTTCGATGAAAGGCTGTTCATTAGCGAAGGTTCCACCATTGGGTACCCGGAGTTGCGGGTGATCGAAAGGCGCCTGCTCCTGG
>CAYSIV010000245.1:0-9888 GCA_964431175.1 uncultured Anaerolineales bacterium | reverse complement strand
GGTTATCTTCCTCGCCTACCTGCCAGATGTGTCGAACTTCGGCAATGAGTCGGCTTCTGGCATTGCGGTGGTGGACTTGCACACCGGCGAAGTGGCAGTGCAGGCGGCCAGCCTGACCGCTGGCGCGGGCGAGCATTACGAAGTCTGGCTCACCGGCCCCAACTTGAGCGACCCGGTTCACGTCGCCGCCCTGCCGGCTGACGGCCACCTGGCCACTGTCGTCATCCCCAACTTGCCGCAGATTGACTATCGCTACGTTCTGCTGACGATGGAGGTTAATGGCACAACGCCGGCCGCGCCGAGCGATAAGCGCTCGCTGGCTGGCGTCTTCCCTAACTCCGAAGCTGTGGCTCAAGTGGCCGGTGTGGGCAGCAGTGGCCAATCCGTGACGAGCGAGCCGCCCACCGCGCAACTGCCGGAGACCGGCGCTCTGCTCCCGGACTCGTGGGTGCAGGCAGGCGGCATGACAATTGCTTTGCTCATCGGCCTGGCCTTGATGTTGGATGCCTATCGCCGTGAGCAGAAAGGAAACACAAAATGATTCGTGGCATTTACTCCGCCGCTTCGGCCCTGGTGGCCGGGCTGTTCCGGCAGGAACTGATCTCACATAACCTGGCTAACATTGACACGGCCGGGTTCAAAGAACTTACCACCGGCCTCAACGAATTTGAGCGCCTGCCTTTGGCCCGTTTGCCGGGCGGCACGGGCGACGGAGTGCCCGGCACGGTGGTGGGCAAGTCGAGTCTAGGTGTTGTCACCGAGGGGGCGATTACCGATTATGCCGCCGGGGCGATCCGCCAGACCCATCAGCCCTTCGATCTGGCAATCGCCGGCGACGGTTTCTTCCGCATCCAGACTCCGGATGGCGAACGTTACACCCGCGACGGACGTTTCACCCGCGACGAGAATGGCAACCTGGTGACTGTTGATCGAAATTTGTTATTGGGCGCGGACGGCCAGCCGCTTGTCGTGCCACAAGGTGAAGCCGTCATTCAATCGAACGGCCAGATCAGCGTGAACAACCAGGTTGCGGGCCAGATCGGCCTGGTGAATTTTGCCGACCCGGCCACCGAATTGGAGCGTGACGGGCAGAATCTGTTCACCACCACTGCGACGGGCAACCCGGCGGCGGCCACGGCCACTGTGCGCCAGGGCTTCCTTGAAACATCCAACGTGGACGCCGTTCGCTCGATGTCGAACATGATGGCTGTCTCTCGCGCTTACGAGGCCGCTCAACGCGCCATCCAGCTTCAGGATGAAATGACCGGCAAAGCCGTGAACGAAATAGGAAGAGTCTAAAATGCCCATCACCCCCATCACCGTCATGCACTCCGCCGTCTCCGGCATGTTGGCCCGCCAGCGCGAGATGGACACGATCTCCGAAAACCTGTCGAACGTGAACACGGCCGGCTTCAAACCGAACCGCACCGACTTTCAGGAACTCACCGCGCCCGGCGCCTCGGACACGACGATGAACGTGCCGTATCGTGGCGCGGGGCTGGCTGTCACCCGCCTCTCGGTCACGCCCGGCACGTTTCTGCCAGGCGCGTCGCCGCTGGAACTGGCCATCGAAGGCGACGGTTTCTTCGCCGTGCAGACTGCCGACGGCGGCACAGCCTACACCCGCGATGGCCGCTTCTCTCGCGATGCAAACGGCGATCTGGTAACCAGCACCGGCCAGCGCGTGGCCTGGCAAGGCAACCTGCCGGCGGGCGCTGAGGCTTTCCATGTGAACCCGGATGGCACGGTGATGGCGATGAACAACAACCAGTGGGCGCAGGTGGGAACCATGAATCTGTATCGCTTTGCCAACCCTTCCGGCCTGATCAATCAGGGCGAGAATTTGCTAGCCCCGTCACAGGGCAGCGGCCCGGCCGGGCAAGGCGCGCCCGGCGCGAACGGGTTTGGCCGGATCATTTCCGGCGTGGTCGAGGCCTCGGCGGTGGACCTGGGCGAAGAAATGTCTGATATGGTGGTGGCCCAGCGCGCCTACAGCATGTCGCTCAAAGCCTTCCAGACCACCGACGAGATGATTGCTCTGGCGATTCGTTTGCGTGGCTGAACTCCCAAAATAAGGGAGAAATAGGACTAAAGTTTCTTTCCTTCCTGCCGATAACTATTACAGGAGCATCCCACTCCAGGAAGGAAAACGAGCATGGACATGAAGATCAACGGCACTCAAAACCCTATCGACCCGCGTTTGAATAACACCTCACCCGTCAACGGGTCACAGGCGGCCCAACCCGTTGAACGCGCCAGCCAGGCACGTTCGACCGCCGTCGAGGCCACCGTCTCGGAGCGCGCCCGCCTTTTACAGAAAGCTCATGTTGCGCTGGATGAAACGCCCGAGGTGCGAAAAGAGAAGGTCGAGGCCCTTCAGCGGGCCATCGCTCAGGGAACCTATCAAGTCGACTCTCGCTGGCTGGCCAACAAATTGTTGCGCTGGGTAAAATAAAATGACCGACCCGACCCTTGCCGCCCTCGAAGAAGCCCTCACGGCTGAACTGCGCGCCACCCAGATCGTTGCCGCCCTTGCCGACCGCGAACGCAGCGCCCTGCAGGAAGACGACCTGGCCGCGCTGGCTGACATCGTGCGCGAAAAAGAATCGCAGTTGTCCGAGCTTGCTACGCTGGAGACTCTGCGTGAGGCCGCGGCCTGCGCCTGGGCCGCCGAGCACAACATCTCCGCCGGGGGCCTTACCTTTGAGCAAATTTTGCGCTACATGGATCGCAACACGGCTCGCGAGCTGAGCGCGCTGCGCGATGGTGTTCAGGCGCATTTGGAATACGCTCGTTCACTCAACATGGGCAACCGCGCCCTGTTGCAAGCCGCGCTTGATCGCAACGCTACCCTGCGAGATTTCCTCGTGGGTCTGGCCTCGGGCGACAACGGCAGTTGCTACACCTCTGCCGGGAGCCGACATGCCAGCTACAAAAGTCTGATGGAGTGGAGCGGCTAGTTGATAGCCTATCGCCTACTGCCTATCGCCAATCATTAAGGCAAAAGTAAGCGATACGCGATACGCTCTCATGGCAAGGATGCCCTGCTCGCAAGGATGCGATTATGTCCACAATTTTCTCCGGTATCAATTTGGCGCTCCGCGCCCTGACGGCTCACCAGCAGGCCCAGCTCGTCAACAATCACAACGTCGCCAACGCTAACACCCCCGGCTACACCCGCGAGGAAGCCATCCTCTCGGCGGATTACTCCTACACCCGGCCCGCCTTCAATCGCCCGGAGATCGGATTACAGTTGGGCATGGGGGCGCACGTCACCACCATCCGCCGTTTCACCCTCGACTTCTTTGATGACCGGCTGCGCAAAGAGACGGCCGCTTCTGCCGACTGGGGCGAGCGCTCGACCTCCCTGCAACAGATCGAATCGATCTTGCCGGAAACCGATGGGGCCGGCTTGGGCAACCAGCTTGATGTCTTCTGGTCAGCCTGGCAAAGCTTGTCCGGCGACTCGGCCAACATGGGCTTGCGCGCCGCCGTCGTCAGCTCGGCCAGTTCTCTAGCCGGGATGATTCACGATCGCTATGCCACTCTCACCACCACCCGCCGCGACTCCGATGCCCTGGCGCAGTCGCTCATCGGCGACATCAACACTAAAGCTACGGCCATCGCCGGGCTGAGCAAACAGATCATGGCCGCCATTGGAATTGGCGACAGCCCGAATGATTTGCTCGATCAACGTGATCTGCTGATCGATCAACTGGCCCAGGCCGCCGGGGCCACCGTCAACTTCCAAGACAACGGCGATGCCCTGGTCTCCATCGGCGGCCACATCCTGGTTGCCGGCGGCGAAGCGCAACCCATCGGCGTCACTGCCGATGCTCTCAACCCCGGCATGGTCAAAGTGGTCTGGCCCGCCGATGGGCTGGATGCAACAATTCAGGCCGGGCGGTTGGGCGGGGCGCTCAAGGCGCGTGACATTGACATTCCGGCTCGTCTCAGTGCGCTCGACTCACTGGCTTCAACCCTTATGACTCAGGTGAACATCATCCACTCGGCGGCGTTTGGGTTGCCGCCAGCCAACGTCACCGCCCAGAATTTTTTCAGCGGCACAGACGCTCTGACGATGGATGTGAATGCAACAATTAGCGGCGATCTGACTCAACTGGCCGCCGCAACTGCGGCCAACTCGCCGGGCGACGGAAGTCAGGCGCTGGCGGTGGCCCAACTAGCCAATGCCGCTGTCATGAGCGGCGGCACGCGCACCCTCAACGGCTTCTGGGCCGACACGGTTGCCCAGCTTGGCCTGGACACCCAACGCGCCCAGGACAGTGAAGGCACCCACAGTTTGATTAGCGGTGCTCTAACGAAGCAAAAACAATCGGTGACGGGCGTGTCCTTGGACGAAGAGGCGGCGCGGATGGCGCAATCGCAAAAAGCTTACGAGGCGGCGGCCCGGATGCTCACCGCCTTCGACGAAATGGCCGACACCATTATCAACCGCATGGGAGTCGTAGGCCGATGAGCACTTCACTCGTAGTTCCGACAAGAAGCAAGTTGTCATTGCCGCCAGCCTTGCCAGTCGGCCCTGAAAAATATGCCGGACGCATGATCATCGTGGACGATGATCAGGACGTGCTGGACACGCTGGTGCGTTTGCTGGGCAGTGAAGGCTATGTCTGCGATACAGCCAATGGGGCCAAGGCGGCCCTGGCCAAGCTGACCGATGAAGTTGACCTCGTTCTGACCGACATTCGCATGCCAGGTATGGATGGCATTGCTCTGCTGATGCGAATCATGACTGAAAAGCCTGAGATGGCGGTAGTGATCATGTCTGGCTCGGGTGACATCTCGGCGGCAGTGGAGGCGATGCGGCTGGGCGCTTATGATTACCTGAACAAGCCGTTCAACGTCGAAGATTTGTTTGTCCGTATTCAGCGCGCGTTTGAACGACAGAGATTGATCCGCGAGAACCGCCAGTATCAGCGCAAACTGGAGGGCATTGTCGAACAGCAGTGGGGCGACTTGTCGCTGGCCATCAACGAATTGCGGCAAACGTATCACGCCACCCTCGAAGCCCTGACTGCCGCCCTCGACTTGCGCGACAAAGAAACCGAAGGTCACTCGCGCCGCGTTACCGAATATGCCACCGTGCTCGCCCGCACGATGGGGTTGGGCGGCGACGCTATCGACGTGATCCGGCAGGGCGCGCTCTTGCACGATGTGGGCAAGATCGGCATCCCTGACAATGTTCTGCACAAACCCGGCCCGCTCTCAGTTGACGAATGGGCGTTGATGCGTCTGCATCCGCAGATCGGCTACAACCTTTTGCGCGGGATCGAGTTTCTCGACGACGCCGTCTCGACCATCGTCCTGTACCATCACGAGCGCTACGATGGCGCGGGCTATCCCACCGGACTGCCTGGTCACGACATCCCGCTGGGCGCTCGAATCTTTGCTCTGGCCGACACTCTGGATGCGTTGACGGCGGATCGGGTGTACCGCAAAGCCACCTCGCTGGAGGCGGCTCAACAGGAGATCGTCCGTTGCTCGGGGAGCCAATTTGATCCAGCCGTGGTCAATAGTTTTACATCCATTCCACAACAAACCTGGTACACCATTCAGAACGCGGTGGCGGTGCTGAATGCGCCAGTCTAGGAGGTGATCTATGCGTGTTACAACTCGAATGATGGCCGATGAGGCCATCGCCTTCAATGCTAAAAACCTGGAGCGGCTGTCTGAAGCGCAGTCGCAAGTGGCTACCGGCAAGCGCGTGCGCGACCCGCACGACGACCCGGTGGCCGCCGGGCGGGCCTTGAACCTCAAGTCGGGCCTGGCCGCCAACGACACCTATTTGCAAAATGTGGCCACGGCCAAAGAGTGGCTCAACGCCGCCGAGGCCTCGCTCTCGGCCGTGGGCGACAGTCTGCAACGCGCTCTGACCGATGCCCGCAAAGGCGCGAGTGATGGCCTGGGCGCGGAGGAACGGCTCACCCTGGGCCAGCACGTGGATGGCCTGATCGCCGACGCCCTCACCCAACTCAATGCCCGCCACCGCGACGCCTACCTGTTCGGCGGTTTCAAGACCGCCACCCGGCCATTCACGACCACCGGCAATCCCGTCTCAGCCGTCACTTACAACGGCGACAGCGGCTTGCGGATGATCGAAATTGAACCCGGCCAAACCGTTGCTGTCAACGCCACCGGCGGGCCGGAGACAGCGGCTGTGTTCAACGCCCTGATCTCCCTGCGCGACAACCTGAACGCCAACAACGGCGCTGCGGTCGGGGCCAACATCGCCACCGTGGAAGCGGCTCTGGATGGGATGCTTAAGCTCACCTCTGATCTGGGGGCGCGCCAGCAAAGGCTCACCAACACCCATACCCGGCTGGAGAAGGTGCAAAGCGGCCTGAGCGAATTGCTCTCGCGTACCGAGAACGCCGACATGGCCGGGGCCATCATGCAATTGAAACACGAAGAAACTGTTTATCAAGCATCGTTGCAGACTGCGGCCCGCATCACCCGGTCGAATCTGTTTGACTATCTAAGATAACTATATAAAGGAAAACACATGAACACTCAAACTCTTCTTGCTCCCGCTTCCACTATTTTTGGCGAGTCCGGCGTGACCCTCACCTTTGCCGAAGGCCTGATCGGCTGTGAAGACTGGAAACGCTTTGTGCTGGACACTGTGCCCGAAGCCGCGCCCCTGATGCTCCTGCGCTCGCTCGACGATCCGGAAGTGTCGTTTATCGTCGGCGACCCGCATGCGGTGCTGGCCGATTACAGGCTCCAACCTTCGGCCAGCGATCTTGAAGCGCTGGATTGCCCCAACCCGAATGATCTGGCCACGGTCGTCATCTTCAACACCGGCCCGGAGGCGATCCTCGGCAAAGTGACCGTTAATCTGCTAGGCCCCATCGCTATCAACCTGAACGGCGGCACGGCCAGGCAGATCATCCAGCCGGACTATTCGGCCCACCATCCGGTCTAGGAGGTTATTGCCATGCTCGTCGTTACCCGAAAGCCTGATGAAGGGTTGAACATCAACGCCGGTGAGATCATGGTCACCATTCTGGCCGTCGAAGGCGACCGGGTAAAGCTGGGCATCACTGCCCCCCGGCACATCACCATTCTGCGGCAGGAGTTGTGCGAGATCATCCGCGAGGAAAACCTGGCCGCCGCCATCCCGGTGGAAGCCTCGAACCAGTTGGCCGCCCTCGTCCGCGGACTGATCAATCCGAAATGAAGCTGTTTGAAAGAAGATGTGACCCTCATGCTCACGGCCAGCCCTGCCACTGCTTCACTGCCCGCCCGCGACCTGGCCTTTGTCTCCGGCGAGGCCAATGCTAGACCCCTCGCCGCCGACGCCCACACCATCCTGATCGTGGATGACGAGCCGCCGACCCTGCTCGTCCTGCGATTCATCTTCCGGCGCGAGGGCTATCACGTGCTGACGGCGGAAACGGCCGATGAGGCGCTGGCCCTGATGAGCCAACACGCCATTTCGCTGATCATCACTGATCAGCGCATGCCGGACATGACCGGCATTGAACTGCTGAAGCATATCCGCCAGAAGTGGCCGGACACCTTCCGCGTTTTG
Organism: uncultured Anaerolineales bacterium; assembly: GCA_964431175.1. Lineage (GTDB taxonomy): Bacteria > Chloroflexota > Anaerolineae > Anaerolineales > VGOW01 > VGOW01. Next base: position 2,330 of record CAYSIV010000245.1, on the reverse strand, counting down.
TTTACCGCCTACGCCGACCCCGTCACTGTGGCCGGCGCCATCAACGAAGGCCACGTCTTTCACTACATCACCAAACCCTGGGACAACGATCACTTGCGGGCGGTGGTGCGCGAGGGCGTGCGCCGCTACGAGCTGACGCACAACCGCCGCCAGCTCGGGGCGCGGGTGCTCCAGCAAACAGCTCAACTACAAGCCCAGAACGTGTCGCTCGAACAAAAAGTAACCGAGCGCGCCGCCGAGGTCGAGGCCAAGAATGCCGCGCTGGAAGAAACATTGCTGGGCGTCGTCCGCACCTTGAGCGGGATTCTGGAGATGCGCGGCATCGGCCCCAAAGGCCATGCTCTGCACGTGAGCCAGGGATGCGAGTGGCTTGGCGACCGACTCGACCTCCCCCCGGAGCGGCGGCTGGAACTGAGCATGGCCGCCACTCTGCACGACATCGGCAAGGTCAGCCTGCCCGATGAATTGGTCCGCAAAGACCCGTTTGCCTTCACTCGCGTCGAGGCCGCCCTGTATCGCGAATATCCTTTGCTGGGCCAGTCGATGCTGTCCGGCATCCGGCAGTTGGAGGGGGTGGGCGGCATCATCCGCCATCAGGGCGAGTGGTACAACGGGGCCGGTTATCCCGACGGGCTGGTGGGCGAGCAGATTCCGGTTGGCTCGCGCATCATCGCCGTGGTGGACGCTTACGAAGAGCGGCACGACGAGGACGTTTTGAAACAGGGGTTTGGCCGCCGGTTCGACCCGCAAGTGACGGCGCTCTTTATGGACTATCTGGCCGAGCGCCCGGCCCTGCCTCAGGGCGAGAGCGTGCGCGCTTTGGCCGCGCACGAACTGCGCGAGGGCATGAAACTGCTGAACGACGTTTATACCGGGCGCGGCCTGTTGCTGGTTGGCGGCGGTAAAGCGGTTGACAAGCCGACGCTGGAAAAAATCCGGAACTTCAATCGCATCGATCCAATTACGGGGAAGATCTATGTGCAAGTCTAGAGTTTTCACTCAGCTATCGTTACTGGGCCTCATCCTGCTGGCGCTCGCCCTGGGCGCGTGCGGCGATGAGAAGAAACCGGCGGCCAAGTTTGCCATGACCAGCCGGGTGCGCCTCCAATCCAGCTCGCCGGGCATCGCTCTTTATGCGTCGTGCAACGGCTCGTTTGGCGGCCTGAACGGCGTGGCTAACAACGACGATGAGGCCGTCATCCTCAGGCGCGAGTTCTGCAACCACAAGTGGTGGTACAAAGTGCAGGTGACGGCGCTCAAGAACGAGGACTGGCAAGGGATCGGCTGGCTGGCGGAAGCGGATTTGAAGACGAAGTGAGTTGACCTGCCGGGAACTGAGGAAAATAAAAGGGCGCGGGCGCTGAGGCTTTCTTGGCGTTCGCGCTCTTTTGGATTAAGCGGTTACAATTGGTGGGCGGCTTGGCCTCACGCAAGTGTTCGCCGCCGGCGGCCACTACGCCGAGCTGTACAACACCTGCTTCCGGCATCAGTCGTTGGAGGCGATCAACGAAGCGGGGCAGTATAAAGTGGCGTTGCCGGTGAACTAAACAGGGCCGCTGGCTGAGACCGGCGGCCTTTCTTGTTGGCGTGTTTTGTGGTTGTACGTTGGTGAATGCGGCTTATACTTGATATGGGAGATTGGGCCATGAACAAGCAAACCAAACCCGTCCGCCGCACACTCAAAGCAAACAACCCTGTGCCAGAACAAACGTCCTCCCCACCGGCAGAAGCGGCGCGCGAGTCGAGCCGACCTTTTCCAATCATTGGCATCGGCGCTTCGGCTGGAGGGCCGGAGGCGCTGGAACTGTTTCTGGCCAATGTACTGGCAGACAGCGGCATGGCCTTCGTCATCGTCCAGCACCTCAACCCGCACGGCGTGCTCCATCTGCTTGATCCGATCGCGCCGCGCGGCCTGCGCCTGCCGATTGATTTCTTTTTCCGCGCCCTGGCCGATGACCAGCAGGAGCACAGCATGGGCGTCATCCTTTCGGGCATGGGCTCGGACGGCACGCTGGGCTTGCGCGCCATCAAGGAAAAAGCGGGCGCGGTCTTTTTGCAGGAGAATCCGCAAGAGGTGGAATTGCTCGGCGCCATCCGCACGGTGGGCGCGGGCGGCAACTCCACCAGACGCAACACCTGCGCGCCGGTTGGCGTTGAGGAGAAATGAGCGATGAGCAAGCCTCAATTGCAAGATACAACCTCCCACCTGCCTCAAATCTGCGCCGTCGCCACCGGCGGTATCGCTTTGCTGGCTTTGGCTGGCTGGCAGATGAAGGCGCGATTTCTGGCCGGGCAATGGGACACCTATATCCCCATGGCCCCCAGCACCG
>CAYSIV010000244.1:0-9901 GCA_964431175.1 uncultured Anaerolineales bacterium | reverse complement strand
GTGATAGCGGTACCAACGCCGCTCGTTGTCCAGGGGGACGATGAACAGGTTGGCGTGTTCGAGATATTCCAGGGTTTCCTGCCCGGATGTAGAAGGGGCGGGTAGAACGGCATCACAAAGAGGCCCGCACATGCGATCCAGGATGGACGTGCGCAGCAAGAAAGCTTGGACACTTTCGGATTGCTGTTCCAGGACTTCTTCAATCAGGTAGTCCAGCACGAAATGGTGGCTGCCGGTGAAAGATTTGATGAAGCTAGCGGCATCTTGATGTCCCTGCATGGAAAGCGCGGCCAGTTGTAGGCCGGCAATCCAGCCTTCGGTACGGGTTTCCAACGCGGCGATGTCTTCCGCTGAGAGGTTTAGTCCCATCATCTGGTTGAGAAATTCGGCGGCCTCGGCGGGGGTGAAACGTAAATCGGCGGCGCGCAGCTCGGTCAATTGACCCCGGACACGTAACCGAGCTAAGGGCAGGTGTGGATCCTCACGGGTGGCGATGACCAGGTGCATCTGTGGTGGCAGGTGCTCGAGCAGAAAGGTGAGGGCATTGTCAACCGATTTGGCATCAATCACGTGGTAGTCGTCAAGGACGAGAACGAAACCCTGCCCTGAGCCTGTCGAAGGGTTGTCCGGGATGGTGGTGATTTCATTGAGCAGGGCGGTCAGAATCGATTCGATGGATGGCGGTTGAGGGGCTTGGAGCACACCCAACATCCCTTCTCCAATATTCGCCACAATCGTCTGCAAAGCAGCGATGAGGTAAGTCAGAAAGCGTGCGGGGTCGTTATCCCTTTCGTCCAGTGACAGCCAGGCGGCTGGTCGCTCGCAACTGGCGATCCATTCGCTGACCAGCGTGGTTTTACCAAAACCGGCGGATGCGGAGATGAGGGTCAGTTTGCGGCCCGAAGAGAGACCCTCGTTTAGCCGCTCGATCAGGCGGGGGCGCAGGACAGCTTTAGATCGAGGTGGGGGGATATAAAGTTTCGTGGCTAAAATTGGCGTAGACATAGATCAATTATAAAATACACACACCAAAATTCAAAAAGCGGCAAAACCTAACGTTCCGCGTCAGCCGTTTGCGGAGCGTAGCGGAGCAAATCGGTTGCACGCGGGTGTTAGCCCGCGCCTTATTCTCTGAAGGTGACCATCTTCCTTTGACAAATGCACTTCAAGCGTGTATCCTTTTGCCCGTCTCATCCGTCCAATATAACAGGAGCCGTATTATGAGCCAAGTTATGCCTGCCGAAGGGATAGCCGACCTGACGTCCGCGGCTGTCTTCGAGCAGTACCGAGACACAATCTACCGCTACATCTTGCGCCTCGTGCGCGATCCAGTCGAAGCGGAAGATTTGACCCAGGAAACCTTTCTGCGTTCCCACCTTCAATTAGCGTCCCTGCGAGACCGGGCCGCACTGACCGTCTGGTTGTACCGCATTGCCACCCACGTCTGCTATGACCGCTTCCGCCAAGCGTCATATCGCCACCCGGCACAGTCACTTGATGATGCACCCGGCGACTCCTCTAGCCCAATCGAAGCGGAGTGGGCCGATGTGGACGCGCCCCGCCTTGATCAGGTCATCGAACGGGCGGAGATGAGCGCGTGCGTGCAGGGGTTTCTCGAAAAACTGCCCGACGACTACCGGATGGCAATCCTCCTGCACGACTTACACGGCATGACCAACCCGGAAATCACGCGGATGCTCGGTTGCTCACTGGAGACAGTCAAGATCCGCCTGCACCGCGCGCGGCGCAAGTTGAAGGCCGCGCTGGAAGCCAGTTGCGCGTTCTCGCGCGACGAACGCGACGTGCTGGTGTGCGAGCCCCGCCCCTGACCCCCGCTCCAACCCTCCGCCCCTCCGGGGGCGTTTTCTTTTCTCCGACGGTATCCTTTTCTCAGTCCGCCTCGTCTTTACTGGTAGAGACACAGACTACACGCTACATGCCTCAAATCTAACGTCACCAGGCTGAAAGGAGAAGAATATGTTCAAGAAAAACATGGGGCGACTTGACCGCACCTTGCGCTTCATTGCAGGGGTGATCCTCATCCCGATCGGGCTGTTCCTGCTGGGCGGCTGGCAGGGCAATCTGATCGGCATCCTCGTCGTCATCTTTGCCCTGGTCCCGCTCGTGACGAGCCTCATTGGCTTCTGTCCGGGCTACGTGCCCTTCGGGATTTCCACTCGCGGCAAAGAACAAGGTTCAACAACACTCTCATAAACAAGGAGATACAAAATGACAGACAAACAGAAAACCACTCAGGAAAAGCCCCATGCTCCCTTCAATGACATGCCCTTTGCGGCGATGATGAAGCAAATGATGGGCGGCCAGCAGGGAGGCGGTTGCAATTGCGCCGAAATGATGGCGCAGATGATGGCGATGTGCGGCGGAGCGCAAGCACCGGGCGAAACACAGGCAAGCGCCGAAGAAGCGACTCAAAAAGCCCAAGGGGTCGGGAATGGCTGAAACAATTCAGGTCAAGTTGACAGAGAAGATGCCAGTCAACGGAACCCTCACCCAGAAGGAAAAAGAACTCGTCGCCGTCGGCGCGTCCATCGCCGCCAGTTGCCAGCCCTGCACTGCGTATCACTTCCGGGCGGCGCGCGACGCCGGGGCCGGTGAAGAAGAAATCCGCCGGGCGGTGGACGACGCGCTGTGCGTGCGCAATAGCGCGGCGAAGATCATGTCGGGATTGGCCGAAAAGCACCTGGGCAACGGGCATGCGGCGTTCACCGTCAACTGCGTCACCAATCTGGAAATGCACCTGGCCTCCGCCCGGCGGCTGGGCGCGAGCGAACGCCAGATCGAAACCGCGTTAGGCGTCGCCCGCGCCGTCAAGAAAGTTGCGGTCCAAAAAGTTGAAGCGGTGGTCGAGATGACTGCCGCCGCCCCGGCCAAAGCGAGCGACGGTTGCGCCGACGACTGCGGTTGCCACGCAGGCGAGCGGGCTAACAGTTGATATACCGCTCTGTTGCGCTACTTCATCCTTCATCCCGCTTCGCGTACTTCACCCTTTCCCTCAACTCCCCCAATCCCTCAAATACAAAAAGTCGTAGCCCACCGTCCGGTTACTCAACTTGGCAATGAGGGGCGGCATGCGCTTGAACTGGTTGCGGCGGATGGTGGTGATGACCTTGTCCACGAACTCCGGCTCGAAACCGGCGGCGATGGCTTCGTCACGGCGATAACGTTGATCCACCAGCAGGTATAGTAGTTGGTCCACGCGCTCGTAAGTGAAGCCAAGCTCGCCTTCGTCGGTCTGGCCCAACCACAGGTCGGCGGTGGGCGGCTTGTCAATGATGGGCCGGGGCACGCCGACGGCGGTTGCCAGTTGGCGCACTTGCGTCTTGTACAGGTCGCCCAGCGGGTTGAGGGCCGAGGCGGCGTCGCCGAAGATGGTGCTGTAGCCGAGCAGAATCTCAGTCTTGTTGCCGGTGCCGATCACCAGGCCGTTGAAGGCTGAAGACTGATCATAAAGCACGATCATCCGGGCGCGGGCCATGGCATTGCCGCGCCGCTTGCTGTCGGCGTCCGGCAGGTGCTCGAAGAGCGGGTCAACCATCGAAGTGATCTCGACCACCAAGTTGGTGCGTAGGTCAAACTTGTTGATCATCAAATCGGCGTCGGCCAGGCTTTCGGGCGAGGAGGTCTTGTAAGGCATGCGCACGGCCAGCACGTTCTCGGCCCCCAACGCCTCGACGGCCAGGACGCACGACAGCGCCGAATCAATGCCACCCGACAGGCCGATCACCGCCCGGGAGAGGCCGGTGCGTGTCACTTCTTCGCGGATGAACGAAACCAGAATTGTGCGGGCCAGGTCGGTATTAATCCGCAGTCGCTCAGAAATATTGTTCATTGACTGGAACCGCCAAGACGCAAAGAGCGCGAAGGTTTCTTTATCTCTTCTTAGCGTCCTTCGCGTCTTCGCGGTGAAATTATCACTTGCTCACAATCCGGCTCAGTTCACGCATCACCAGCCCCGTTCGCTCGTCGCGCAAGATCGGCAAGCGGGCGCGGGTGCGGTGGAGTTGATTCAGGTCAATCGTGGTGACGGTCAGGGCTTCTTCGAAGTAGGGGCCGCGAACGACTAAATTGCCGTCCGGATCGAACACGGTGGCGCCGCCCCAAAAATTGAGGCCGTCTTCAAACCCGACCCGGTTGGTGTGAGCAATAAAGTTGGTGAACAAACTGGCATAGGCCTGGTTGACGTGCTCCACCCAGCGGGCCGAGTCCAGCTTGTCGGCGTGGTCGAGGCCGCGCCCCGGGCTGGCCGACTGCATGAGCAGAACGTCGGCCCCGTCAAGCCACAGCAAATACGGCGGGCTGGCGTGCCAGAAGTCTTCGCAGATCAACATCCCGACCCGCCCCCACCGGGTATCAAAGGCGCGAATCGAGTCGCCCCAGGCAAAGAAGCGGCCTTCGTCAAACATGCCGTAGGTTGGCAAATAGACTTTGTGATGAACGTGGACGACTTCACCTTTTGAAAGATAGGCGGCGGCGATGAAGAAACGGTGGCGTGTGTCCTCGTCCACAAAGCCGACCATGAGATCGAGTTTGTGCGACAGCGTTGTGGCCAGCAGAGGGGCGAAGATCGGATCGTCGGGCGAGGGGCGGTGAGCAACGGTGGGCGCCAGGTCTTGCAGGACGTAGCCGGTAAGCGAAAGCTCCGGGAAGCACAACACCTGCACGCCCTGAGCGGCGGCCTGATCGGCGTAAGCCAGATGCTTCTCAAGGTTGGCTGGCACGTCGCCAAGTTTGGTTTTGATTTGGGCAAGACCGAGAGTCAGAGTCGTCATAGAAAAGATTCACCGCAAAGACGCCAAGGGCGCAAAGTTTTTTATGAAACCTTAGTGTCCTTCGCGTCTTCGCGGTTTAATTCTGCGTGTTTGGCGGCCCCCGGCTCAAGCGCCCAGGCGGCCACGAGGCCGACGAGGCCGAGGACGGTCATGGCGGCGTTGGCTGCCACATCCAGCCGCCAACTGCCGACAAGCGGCATGTCGTCGCCGCGCACAAAGCTGACCGCGAGGCCGACGACGGCAATGAGCGTGAGCGCAAGCGCAAAGCGAAAGCCGCGCGGCCACGAGCGAGATCGTTGAGAAAATAAATAACCAAAGGCAATCAGACTGAGTCCGAGGCCTATAAACTGAGAAGGCCAACGTAAGGCTTCCACGTGATATGAATCCTCCCACCTGATGGCAAAAGGCAAAACTCCCGGTTGGACGATGATCCCAGAAGCGCAACCGGCGGCGACGCAGCCGATCCAGCCAAGCGCCGAGAGGATCAACGCGGGCAAGGCCAGTTCATCTAAGATCGGCGTGATCGGTTCATGACGGAACCAGCCAAACCAGAACAGGCCGGCCAACCCGCCAAGCGCCGCGCCGGGCCAGGCGTAGCCGCCTTCCCACAACTTGAACATTTCGCCAACGTGATTCTGAAAATAGGCCCAGTTGCCAAAGGCAAAGGCCAGCCGCCCGCCGAGGAGTGCGCCCGCCGCCGCAAACAACCCGGCGTCGAGCCAGCGAGCCGACTCGCGCCCGTGCGCCGGAGCGCGAAACCACAGCCAGGCCAGCGTACCGAGGAGGCCGAGATCGATGAGCACAGTATAAGTAGAAAGCGTAATTGGGCCAAAGGAGAGGGTGGGGAACATTGAGGTAATCATACCAAATGAGAGGCAGGAGGAACAATGAGACAAAGAAGGGGGTTTGAAACCAAAGATAGTGGGCGGATTAGGCATGACCCTCTTTACTTCCATTGCCGCCTGGCAAGATCACTGCTAAACTCCCCCCATGTCCATACGCCGCTCATCATCCTCTCGCCGCACCACCACCTCGCTCGTCGCCAGCTTGGCCGTTGTGCTCTGCCTGGGTCTGCTCTACGGCGCACAACAACTCTTCGGCGGGTTGCTCGGTTCAGCCGACACGCCAACCCCGGCTGTTGAGTCCGCCCCGACCGGCGGCAGTTGGTATCAACTTTACTTCACGGCGCCGCTCAACCCGGACGACAAAAACAACCGGCCCGAAGAAAGCGTTGATGATTACGTAGCCGCCAGTATTCACTCGGCCAAACGCACCGTGGACGCCGTCACGTATGAATTCAACTTGCCGACCATGGCTGAAGCGCTCATTGACGCCCACAACCGCGGCCTGATCGTGCGGCTGGTGACTGACACCGATACGATGGGCGAAGAAGTTATCAAGGAAATTATGGATGCCGGCATTCCGGTAGTTGAGGACGATCGCTCGGCGATCATGCACGACAAATTCGTGATCGTGGACGGGGCAACGCTGTGGACTGGCTCGTGGAATTTCACCGAGAACGACACCTACCGCAACAACAACAACCTGCTGGCCTTCACCTCGTCAAAGCTAGTCGCCAACTACCAGACCGAATTCAACGAGATGTTTGAGAGGCACGAATTCGGTCCCCGGTCGTCGGCCAATACGCCTTACCCGCAAGTCACCGTGGATGGGGCGCTGATCGAAAACTATTTCTCCTCCGAAGACGGCGTGGCCGGACACATTCTCGAGGTGCTCAACAGTGCCACTCAGAGCATTTACTTCGCCGCCTTCACCTTCACCCGCGATGATTTCTCGCAGGCCATCCTCGACCGGGCCGGCGCCGGGGTAGCCGTGCGCGGTGTATACGAAACGCGGCAGGTGAGCGCCGGATCCGACGGGTCGTACAATGCTCTCAAAGAGGCCGGCCTGCAGGTTCTGCTGGACGGCAATCGGTACACTCTGCACCACAAATTTTTTATCATCGACAATAAAATAGTGGTCACCGGCTCGTACAACTTCACCAAGGCCGCCGAGGATAGTAATGACGAGAACGTGCTGATCATCCACAGCCCGGAACTTGCTCAGGCGTACTTGCAGGAGTTTGCAAAGGTGTGGTTGCAGGCCGGGGGAAATTGAGCATTCTGATTGAAGCATGATGATATACTTTCCAAACCTGGAAAGAGAGGTGGCAAGCTATGTTGATGACCGAAACTCGCTACGAGCATGTTGCTCTCAATGAAGATAATATCCCCATGATCATCGGGACAAATATGAAAATCGTCGAACTTGTGCTCGACAAAATTGCCTATGGCTGGAGTCCAGAAGAGCTTCAACTTAACCATCCTTATTTGACGATGGGTCAAATTCACTCAGCCCTGGCTTACTATTGGGATCACGACGAAGAACTTGATCGCGACATCAAGCGGCGACTAGCGTTTGTGGAGAACGCGCAGAAAGAAATTGGCCCTCGCCCCTCATCGCCAAATTGAAGGCCAAGAGGCTGGCCTGATGGCTGTCTCTCTCTACATGGATCATCACGTACCGCGCTCTATCACAGTCGGCCTGCGTCTGCGCGAGGTGGATGTGACAACAGCCTTTGAAGATGAGGCAAGCCAGATGAGCGACTCGGATCTACTGGATCGCGCAGGCGAACTGGCACGCGAGCTTTTCACGCGAGACGACGATCTTCTCGCCGAGGCGGTGAAACGTCAAAATAACAATATTCGGCTCTTCCGGCTTTAACGGGAAAGCGCCCCTGTCATTCTGAGCGAAGCGAAGAATCTCGGCGCAACCAGCCAGAGACCCTTCGCTTCGCTCAGGGTGACACCCATAAATCCCGTCAAAAACGGGAGAGACCAATATTCCCTTTAGCGGCGTCATTTATGCGCATCAACTTCGGGTCTCTATTGGCACTTGCATTTATGATCTGGAGATCATCGCCAAAGCTAGCGACCCCGAAGATTTGAACAATCAGGTGATATTTCTTCCGCTGTAAAGCTAAAAGATGGCTTCCGTCTCCGCACCCTATCCTCCCCAAGAATCGCCTTTCAACAGCATCACCCGCTGGCTGGCGGTGCTGGCCGCCCTGGCCGTCATTGCCGCCTCAGCGCTTGGCCTTGCCCTCGGCGCGGTGGAGATTGCTTACGGCAACACCCTGTATCCGGGCGTGTCGGTGCGTGGCATTGACCTATCCGGCCTGAGCCGGGCCGAGGCCAGCGAACTGCTCTCGCGCTCATTCACTTATCCGCAAACGCCGTCGTTCACCTTTCGTGACGGCGGCAAATCGTGGGTGGCGACACCGGCAGAACTCGGCGCAACCTTCGCCGTCCAGGAGACGGTGAGCCGGGCTTTTGCCTATGGCCGTTCCGGCAACTTGCCGGGCGATCTCGAAGATCAATTCTGGGCCTGGTACGAAGGAACTGACGTAGCGCCGGTCATGACCTTCGATCCAAATCGAGCTACCGCCTACTTGAGCAATATTGCTTCCCAGATCGACACCCCGCCGGTTGAGGCGTCGCTCACCGTGAACGGCACGCAAGTGGCCGTCACCCCTGGCGCCTACGGTCGGACCGTCAACATCGGGGGCACCTTAGATCAAATCGTCAACCCGTTAAGAAATCTTGGCAGTGCCGACCTGCCGCTGGCGATCGTCGAATACCGCCCCGGGGTGCTCGACGCTTCTCAACAAGCGGCGATTGCCCAGACGATCCTCAGCCAGCCGCTGACGCTGGTCATCGAAGCTCCAAAAGCCGGCGACCCCGGCCCGTGGACGTTTGATCAGACTCAACTGGCCTCAATGCTGGCCATTAACCGCGCCGAAGATGCGAATGGCGCGCGCTATGAAGTGGGGCTGGACCAGGCCAAGCTCACGCCGTTTCTGGAGACGATTGCCCCGTTGGTGGAGATCAAGCCGCAGAACGCGCGCTTTACATTCAATGACGAGACGCGGGAATTGGAAGTCATTCCGGGCAAGGAGGCCGTGGACGGCCGCCTCTTAAACATAGCCGCCACCGTCCAGAACCTCAACGCCCAGGCTGTGACCGGCGCTCACACCATCCCGCTGGTGTTCGGCGTCGTCACGCCGCAAATCGGCAACAACACCAAAGCCGCCGACCTTGGCATCACCGGCCTGGTGTCGGATCAGATCACTTACTTCGCCGGATCGAGCGCCGAGCGGATCAATAACATTCGCATCGGCTCGGCGGCGTTTCACGGCGTGCTCGTGCCGCCGAGCGGCACGTTCTCGTTCGACGAAGTCCTGGGCGACATTAGCCTGGACACCGGCTTTTCGGAAGCGCTGATTATTTACGCCGGGCGGACGATCAAAGGCGTAGGCGGCGGGATCTGTCAGGTGAGCACAACGGCGTTCCGGGCCGCGTTCTTCGGCGGCTACCCGATTGTCGAGCGCCACTCACACGCTTACCGGGTAGGCTACTACGAGAAAGGGTTTGGCCCCGGCCTCGACGCCACCATCTTCTCACCCGTGGCCGATTTCAAGTTCACCAACGACCGCCAGGCGTGGCTGTTGATTGAAACGTACGTTTACAACAACGGCGTGCTTCAGTTCAAGTTTTACTCGGCGGATGATGGCCGCCAGGTGGCGGTGGGCACACCCGACGTGAAGAACATCGTGCCCGCGCCGAATGACAAGTACGAAGAGAACCCAGAACTGGCAACGGGCACGATCAAGCAGGTGGACTTCAAAGCCGACGGCGCAGACACAGTGGTGATTCGCAAAGTGGAACGCGACGGGCAAGTATTGTGGGAAGACGCCATTCGCACCCATTACCTGCCCTGGCAGGCTGTCTACCAGTATGGCCCCGGCACCACCTTACCCGAAGGGGCAAATGCAGAAGCCACCCCCACGCCGACGCCGTAATTCAAGGCTATCCGAGTAATCCCTCAAACCTCGCGGGTCGCTTGCGCGGAAACCCGCGACGTCTTTGTCTCTTTCTCCAAACAACAGGGGCGCTTTTCTTTCTCCTGAAACTTTTACTCAGCCCGCCAGTCTTATTCATTGGGACAATTTCCAGAGGAGGGTAATTGTCAATAGTCACGACATCGTGCGCGGTTTTTGCCTAAATTCTAACCGGGCAATTGCTCACGACATCGTGCGCGGTTTCGATAAA
>CAYSIV010000243.1:0-9927 GCA_964431175.1 uncultured Anaerolineales bacterium | reverse complement strand
TGATCCTATTGAACGACTCGAAATCAACCAACTTTAGTCACACCCAAATGATTTGAACGCCGTGTTGAGGATAACGGCGCTTAATTGATTGCCCACTTCGCCCAGAGCCGAGCGAGCCAGCCGATCAAGTTCGGTGATGTTGTTCAATTCTTCGCGGGCCACGAGCCGGGCCAGGGCCAGCGCTTCCTCGTGCGAGAGCAACAACAAATACCGGCCCTGAACATCCCCTTCCGACAACAGGAATACGCCCACTGCTTTTGTTTCCGGGTCGGGCAGGAACCGGGGCAGGTCGGAGAGAAGGACGCGGCTTACGGCCACCTGGCTCACCTGCACCGATTCACCCACCAGCACGGTCAGGGCCTCGGCCCCGAGGGCCATGCTCTGGATAACCAGTTTTTCAATAATAGCCAGGGTGCGGTCATTCCAAATTGTCAGTCGAGACCATTGATTCATGCGTCGTTTGCTTTCCGGGGCTTTAGCTCTTTAGGAGTTATCGGCCACAGTCAGCCGCCCCTCATCTCCATAAATAAATAACTTGTAAAGAAGTCGAACCGGATTCTCAATTGACCGCAAGGCCAGGCGATAACACTCCGGTTTCCCCAAGGCCGATTTGCCTTATTCACTTCTCCTTAACTCAGGGTTTAGCCGTCGTTTACAGACTTGGGCGGCAGAGGGTGATACAAAAACTACAACCTATTTGATCGCAGTTGGGCACTGTTTTATGACTCTCACTTTCGATATTGCCGACGATGAATTACAAATCTTTCTAGCCGAGGCCGACGAGCACTTGCAGATGCTCGACGAAGGCCTGGTGCGCCTGGAGCGTGAGGGCGACGACCTTGAACTTCTTCAGGCCATCTTCCGCGCCGCCCATACCCTCAAAGGCTCGGCCGGCGTCATCGGCCACAAGCGCATGGCCGACCTGACCCACGCCATGGAGACCGTGCTGGATGGCGTCCGCAAGGGCACGCTCAACATCAGCACCGCCCTGGTGGATGCCTGCCTTGAGTCGCTGGACGCTCTCAAACTCCTCCGCAACGAGGTGGTGGAGAGGGAGGCGAATCCAGTCGACATTGCCTCATTGGTCGAGCGTTTATCTTCAGCCGTCGTCAAGCGCCCATCTCCGCCGCCCCCGCCCTGCTTACCGTCGCCGGCCGCGGTGTTGCCTTTGCCTATTCTTGTTTCCACCGCCAAGCCGGTGGCGGCCAGCCGCAACGGCAAGAAGCGCAGTAAACCTGCCGCCAAATCCAACGGGCGAGGCAAGGTCAAACTTAATGGCAATGGCCACAAGCGTGGCGCGACCCAGACTCGTTTTGTGGCTCGCCGCAAGCCGCAAACCAGCGCGCCGCCCGAGCCGGAGATCAAACCCGGCATTTTGATTCAGGCTGACATTGCCGCCGACAGCATGGCCAGCGCCGCCCGAGCCTTTCAGATATTGATGGCCTTGCAGTCGCTGGGCGAGGTGCAGGATTTACAACCGTCGCAGGACGTGATCGAGACGGCGGCGCCGGTCCGGCAGGTGACGGCGCGGCTGATCACCGGCAGGCCCAAAGAAGAAATTCGCAAGGCGCTGGCTGAGATTTCCGAACTGGAGCGGGCGGCCATTGACGGCGAAGAGGTGTCACTGGTAGCGGCGGCTTCCCCGCCCTCCCTGCCGCCGCCGGCCCCTACGCCGACACCCGCCATGAGCGAAGCCTATCGACTCGGCGAGATGCTGGTCGAAGGCGGCCACATCACCCGCCAACAACTTAATGTTGGCCTCCAGGCGCAAACAATTGAACCGTCGCGGCCGCATCTGCTTGGCGAAACGCTGGTGAAGATGGGGGCCATTTCACAGGAGGCTCTCGACCGGGTGATCGTCCAGCAAGTGCAACAACTGCGCTCGGCGTTGCAGGCGGCGACAACCGACCGCGGCGGCAAGGCCCACGCCGCCGAAAAGACAGTCCGCACCAGCGTGGAACGGCTGGATACGTTGATGAATCTGGTGGGCGAATTGATCACCGACCGCAACCGCCTCTACCAAATTCGCGCCGACCTGGAAAGCCGTTTCCACAACGACGAACAGGTGGACAACCTGACCCAGACGGTCATTCACGTTGGCCGCATCACCGATCAACTTCAGGAGGAAGTGATGCGCATCCGCATGTTGCCGATGGCGAATGTATTCAACAAGTTCCCGCGGCTGGTGCGCGATGTGGCCCGCAAGGCTGGTAAGCAAGTTGAACTGGTGATCCGTGGTGAGGACACTGAGTTGGATCGCTCGGTGATTGAGGAGATTGGCGACCCGCTTATCCACTTGTTACGTAACGCGGTCGATCATGGCATTGAGTCGCCGGCTGATCGCCTGGCCGCCGGCAAGCCGGAGCGCGGCACGGTTCTGCTCACCGCCCGCCACGAAGAGAGCCGCATTATTCTGACCATCGAAGATGACGGCAAGGGCATTGATATCGGGCGGGTGAAGGCCAGCGCGGTACAGAAAGGGTTGATCACCGAGGCCGAGGCCGCCGCCCTCTCCACTGAAGAAGCCGTCGATCTGATCTTCAAGCCCGGCCTGTCCACCGCCAAAATCGTAAGCGATATTTCCGGGCGCGGGGTGGGCATGGACATCGTTCGCACCAACATCGAGCGCCTCAACGGCAGTGTGTTGGTTGAAACCTGGCCGGGGCGCGGCTCTCGCTTCCAAATCGTTCTGCCCCTCACCCTGGCCATCATCCCGGCTCTGCTGGTGCAGGTGGGCGGCGGAACGTTTGCCATTCCGCTGGTGACAGTGATGGAAACGTTGCGCGTGGCGGCTGGCGACATCAAAACCATTTACGGCAAGCCGGTGACTCAACTGCGCGATCGCGTTCTGCCATTGGTTCGCTTGAGCCAATCTCTGGGTTTCCGGCCAGGCGCCAACGGGCGGCGCGTGGCTCACGAATATGTGGTGGCCGTGCGCTGGGGCAAGCTGGAGATGGGCCTGATGGTGGACAGGTTGGTGGGCGAACAAGAAATGGTGATCAAATCGCTGGGCACGCTGATGGGCGACACGACCGGCGTATCCGGCGCCGCCATTCTGGGAGACGGGCGGGTGGCATTGATTGTCGATGTGCCAAGCCTGTTCAAACTGGCCGGCGCCTAAGAAGTGAAGGGGCTATGACCGAGACAACGATTGCTTTCGATGAACGACTGAAATCTTTTTTGCAGGTGATGGCCGGAGAAGGCATTCACCGGGCGGCGGAAGGGTTTGCCGGGATGCTGGGCCTGAGCGTCGATGTCGCCAACCCGGAGATTCGGTTGGTGCCGCTCAATGAGATCGCGGCGTTATTGGGCGGCCCCGAGAACGAAGCCGTCGGCATTTATGTTCAGGCGCAGGGCGACATGATCGGCCAGATGATGCTGGTTCTGCCCTATGCCAAAGCGCTGGAGCTGGCCGACTTGCTGATGGACTTGCCAAAAGGCGCTACCCAGCAGTTGGGGTCGATGGAACGCTCGGCCCTAGCCGAAGTAGGCAACATCACCAGCGCCTTCTTCCTCAACGCCGTAGCTGCCCTCACCGGCCTCAGCCTGCGGCCCTCGCCGCCGGCTGTCATGGTGGACATGGTCGGAGCCATTATTGACATCATCGTCGCTACTTCCGGTGGCGTGAGCGATCAGGTGCTCATGATTCAGTCCGGCTTCCTGCGTGAAGGCCGGGAAGTGCAGGCGGATTTCTGGGTCATTCCCGACACAGCCACGTTGCGATCCTTTGCCGAAAAAGCGGGCATCGATGACCGCCCCCAGTGAAAACCTGGCGGTTGGGCTGGGTGAAATGAAGATCAGCCGCAGTCCGGATCAGGTGCTGGTGGCCTACGGCCTGGGGTCATGCCTGGGCATTGGCATGTACGACCCGGTGGCGCGGGTGGCCGGATTGCTCCACGCCGTTTTGCCGGAGCGCACGAATGGCGCTGATGGCGCGTCGGCCAAATACGTGGACAGCGGCATTGCCGCCCTGCTCAACAAACTGATCGAAGCCGGGGCTGACCGCAATCGACTGATCATCAAAGTGGCTGGCGGGGCTAACATCCTCGCTGCCGCCGGATTCAAATCGCTCAACATTGGCGACCGGAACGTGGCCGCGGCTCAAGCCACCTTTAGCGCTCTCAAACTCAAAGTCAAAGCCAACGACGTGGGCGGCAACATTGGCCGCACCGTGCGCATGTTTGTGGCCAATGGCCGGATGACGGTGCGGGTGATCGGGAATACGGAAAAAGAGTTCTAACGCACTGCCGGTTACAGTTAAGGTGACTGTCACCGCGCATCAGAGTTCGAAAATTCAAGCGTCTTGTGCGCGGTGACAGTCACCTGCGACAGGTAGATAAGTTCTTAGCGATATGCAAGGAGAATGACATGACTAAAATCTTAATTGTGGATGACGCGGAATTTTTGCGGGTGCGCATCAGCAAGATGCTGACCAGCAACGGCTACGAAGTGCTCGAAGCCGAAAACGGCCTCAACGCCGTAAGCGCCTACAAGTCATCCAAGCCCGACGCAGTGCTGATGGACGTCACCATGCCGGAGATGGACGGGCTGGCCGCCCTCAAGGAAATCAAAGCGGCTGACCCGAATGCGCGGGTGGTGATGCTCACCGCCCTGGGGCAAGAGTCGGTCGTCCTCGAAGCCATCAAATCCGGGGCCAGGGACTTCGTGGTCAAACCCTTCCAACCGGAACGGGTGCTGGCCGCTCTCGCCAAGGCGCTGGCCTAAACCCGATGGCGATCATTGGCGCTTCATCACGCCTGACTCCTACTGCGCCTGAACCCAGGCTGATCCGGGTGCTGGTGGTGGACGACTCCGCCTATATGCGCTTCACCATCAGCAAATACCTGAATGAAGCTCCCGGTCTGGTGGTGGCCGGTGTGGCTTACGATGGGCGTGAAGCACTGAATATGATCCCCCAGATTCAGCCCGACGTCATCACCCTGGATGTGGAGATGCCCCGATTGGATGGCCTCTCCACGTTGCGCCAGATCATGGCCCATTACCCGAGGCCGGTGGTGATGTTGAGCAGTCTCACGACCGAGGGCGCGCGCGAAACCGTGCAGGCCCTCACTCTGGGCGCGGTCGATTTCATTGCCAAACCCTCGTCGAAGGCCAACATTGCCTCGGTGATGGATGAAGTGATCGCCAAAGTCCGGGCGGCGGCCCAGGCCCGGGTGACGGCGACTCCGATCCCGCTGACGGTTGAAGATCATAATGGCAAGAACGTTCCGGCCAAACATGTCCGCCCGATGCGCTTTCAAGATAAGGTGGTCGTCATCGGCGCTTCCACCGGCGGGCCGCGGGCGCTCAACACCGTTGTCCCCGCTCTCTCCGCCGATCTGCCGGCGGCGGTGCTCATTGTTCAGCACATGCCGGTTGGCTTCACCCGTTCCCTGGCCGAGCGCCTCAACCAGGTTTCGCCGCTGGCGATCAAAGAAGCAGAGCCGGGCGATGCGCTGGAAGTGGGGCGGGCGTTGGTTGCGCCCGGCGGCTTTCACATGACGGTTGAGGCGGACGGGCGGATCGCCCTCAATTCGAACCCGACCGTGCACGGCGTGCGCCCGGCAATTGACGTGACCATGACCTCGGTGGCCGGGCGATATAAAGGCTCAACCGTGGGGGTGGTGCTCACCGGCATGGGCCGCGACGGGGCCAACGGCTCAATCCTCATTCATCAGGCCGGAGGCAAAGTCATCACCGAGGATGAATCGACGTGTGTGGTGTGGGGCATGCCCCGCAGTGTGGCCGAGGCCGGTGTAGCTGACTCGATTGTGCCCCTGCCCGATGTGGCCGGGGCAATTGAAAAGGCAGTCAGAGGATCATAATTGTGGAAACAGAAGTCTACTCTCTCGTCAAAAGCTCGGTGAAGTCTCTGCTCAATATTGATTTGAACTATTACAAAGACGAGCAGATGAAGCGCCGGCTGGACTCGTGGCTGGTGCGCTGTGGCGCGCCCTCCTGGCCCGACTATGTCAAACGGGTGCGCTCTGATCAGAATGAGCTGTCGCGCTTCCGGGATTTTCTCACCATCAACGTCTCGGCCTTTTTTCGCGACCCGGAGCGCTGGCACGACCTGCGCGAAAAAGTTTTGCCTGAACTGCTCAGAGTTTCGCCGCGCGGCCTGCGCCTCTGGAGCGCGGGCTGTTCCATTGGCCCCGAACCCTACAGCCTGGCCATCATGCTCGACGAACTCACGCCGCATCGCAAACACACTTTGCTGGCCACCGATCTGGATCGCGGGGCGCTGGCCAGAGCCAGGGCCGGCGGCCCGTTCAGTGCCGATGACATTCAAAACGTCTCCGCCATTCAACGGTCGCGTTATTTCCAGGCCGGCGGCCCGCCCTTTTACACTGTCGAAGCCCTGTCGGGCCGTATTCAATTTCGTGAGCAAAATATTCTCACCGATAACTTTGAGTCCGATCTTGATCTCATCATCTGCCGCAACGTGGTGATCTATTTTACCGAGGCGGCCAAGGCCGCACTCTACCGAAAGTTTGCCGCCGCTCTGCGCCCCGGCGGGGTGCTCTTCGTCGGCGGCACCGAAATCGTGCCGCGCCCGCAGGAGATCGGCCTGCACAGCTTCGGCCTTTCGTTCTATCAGAAGGTTTGATATGTCTGTTAACTCGGCAACCCTCACCCAACTCATTGAGCGGGCCGGCAACCTGCTACCCATGCCGCAAGTGGTGCAACGGGCGCTGGCCCTCATCCGCGACTCTGAGTCCGACATGTCCGAACTGGCCGAGGTGTTGTCGCTGGATCAGGCCATGGCCGGTCAGGTTTTGCGGTGGGCCAATTCGCCTTTTTACGGCCTGGCCCAACCTGTTTCCACTGTGCGGCAGGCCGTTGTCTATTTGGGTCAAAGCGCAATTGAAAGCATGATCCTGGCCGCATCGGCGATGGCATTTATGGAGCGCCCGGCGCCAGGCTACGCCCTCGACCGGGGCGACTTGTGGAAACATTCGGTGGGGGTGGCCGCCGGGGCGCGGCTGGCCGCCGCCAAGTTTGGGCGGCAAGTGGCCGAGGAAGCGTATTTCGCCGGTTTGTTGTGCGACATTGGCAAGCTGGTCTTTGAAGCGTTGTTGCGTGAGGTGGACACCACCGCCCCGGACTGGCAGGGCCGATCTTTTGCCGAACTTGAAGAATGTCACTTCGGCGTGGATCACGCCACCCTGGGGGCGGAGATCGCGCGACAATGGAATTTGCCCGCCCCGATACTGGAAGCCATCGCCCACCACCATCGCCCGGCGTTGGCCAATCAAGAGGGCGCAATTCTGGCCGCCGCCGTGCACGTGGCCGATGTGGCCATCACCATGATGGGCGTTGGCATCGGGCGCGACGGGTTGAAATATCACCTCGACCCGGCGGCTTTTGAACGACTGAACTGGACTGAGGACGACTTTATTGAACTGCTGGAGCGAGTGGGGCCGCTGGTGCAGGAAGTCGAGGCCTACATCAAACCGGGAAGTTTTTAAATCCTTTTGTGGAAGCGGCCAACGAGGTCTTGCAGGCCGAGGCCGGTGTGGTCGCCGCGCGCGGCAACCTGACGATGCAAAAGTCGGCGATGACGGCTGACGAGATCACGGTGCTGCTCAGCATGGTGGGCCAGGTGCAGGGCGTGGTGCTCTACGGCATGTCCATCGCCACCGGCCTGGCCCTGGTCTCGCGGATGATGGCCCAGGAGTTCACCGAATTCGACAGCCTGGCCCAGAGCGGGGTGGCCGAATTGGGCAACGTCATCACCGGCCGGGCCAGCGTCAAATTGTCGGAGGCGGGCTATGTCTCCAACATCTCGCCGCCCACGTTGATCCAGGGCCGGGGCATCACCATTTCGACCCTCGACTTCTCGCGGATCATCGTGCCGCTCAAGTGTGAGTTGGGGGAAATTATGGTGCATCTGGCGTTGCGCGATGAAAGCGCCACCGACCCGCGCAGTGCGCTCTTTGCGCCCGCCGTCGCGCCGCTCAATATCACTGCCGCCAATCACGTTTCGGTTAATGCCGAGGGAGAGCGCTGATGAATGTGAAATTCCTGAATCCGTTTGTCGAAGCCGCTTACGAAGTGCTCCAGTCCGAGACGGGCGTGACGATCTCGCGCGGCGAGCTGGGGCTGGAAAAGAACGCTTATATCACCGACGATGTCACCGTCATCATCAGCCTGGTGGGGCGGGTGGAAGGCACCGTGTTCTACAGCATGAGCATGCAGGCCGCGGTGTCGCTCGCCTCACGCATTTTGGGCGAGCCGATCACCGGCGGTTTCAACAGCCTGGCTCAGAGCGGGGTGGCCGAACTGGGCAACGTCATCACCGGCCGGGCCAGCGTCAAACTGGCCGAGGCCGGTTACGAGGCCACCATTTCGCCGCCCACCCTGCTCTCCGGCAAGGGCGCGACGATCTCGACCCTCGACTTTGGCCGCCTGGTGGTTCCGCTGAACAGCGAGTGCGGGAGCATGGTGATCCACCTGGCTTTGCGCGAAGGCATCAATCGCGGTTTGAGCGCGGCGGCCCTGCCGGTGCCGGCCAGGCCGCTGGCCGTCAGCAACTAAGGACTCGTAAAAGTATAACTCCGCAGTTTGCTCCGGCTGGATTTGCGCGAAGCGGAGCGGGAGCGGAAGATATTCTTTTACAAGTTCGGCTCTCCCGACTTTGGCGGGAAAATTAACCACGAATCGCTTCGCGCGAATGACACGAATTTGGCTTATTCCCTTCGTGAAATTCGTGCAATTCGTGGTAGAGAAGGCAGTTTCCCGTTAAACCCAGTAGAGCCACAAGTTCTAACCGGGCAGTCAACAGGAAAGCGCCGCAATTCAGCGGCGCTCTTGTTTGCAGGCATTAATCGGTCGTTTATCCGGCCTTTATTGCGTTTTTACTGACATTGCGCCGGAAGTGAATTACTCTACGGGCTGGGATGAATTCTTTGCAGACGGGTTGCGGAACTTGTAGAGGCTACGATGAATGAAGACAGTTTCTTCAGAGACGTTTTAGACAACCTGCACGACGGCGTCTATTTTATTGACTGCCAGCGGCGCATCACCTACTGGAGTAAAGGGGCCGAACGGATCGCCGGTTATGGCTCGACAGATGTTATTGGCCGAAAGTGCGCCGACAACCTCCTGTGCCACATCAACGGCGAGGGGAAGTCCATCTGCGAAAGCTTGTGCCCGCTGGCGAAGTCGATTGAAGATGGGCAGACGCGTGAGGCGGAAATTTATCTCCGCCACGCAAACGGACACCGGGTGCCGGTGCTGGTGCGGGCGGCGCCCTTGCGGGATGACAGCGGGCAGATCGTCGGCGCGGTCGAGACGTTTAGTGATAACTCGGCCCGCCTCGCCGCTCGCCGCCACGTTGATCAGCTTCGCCAAGAGGCGGAGAGTGATGCCCTGACCGGGGTGGGTAACCGGCGGCACGTCGAGCGGAAGTTGCAACTGTGCCTGACCGGGATTCAACCCACCGGCCCGTCCTTTGGCCTGCTATTTGTCGACATTGACCACTTCAAGACTGTCAACGACATCTACGGGCATGATGTTGGTGACCGGGTCTTAAAGATGGTCGCCGAAACAATGCACCACAGCCTTCGCGCGTCCGATTGCCTGGCCCGCTGGGGCGGCGAAGAATTTGTGGTGGTGATTCAGGAAATTGATCGGGAACAGTTGTTGGCCATCGCCAACAAACTTCGGGCGCTGGTCGCGAACTCGTTTTTTTCCGTTGGCCCCGACAAGGTGCAGGTCACTATTTCCATCGGCGCGACGTTCGGCCAGGTCGGCGACACTATCGAAACCATCGTCCAGCGGGCCGATCAGCTTCTATATCAAAGCAAATTGTCCGGGCGGAATCAGGTGTCGTTTCTTGAATCTTAGAGACTGTCTTAAAACTGCTCTAAGCTCATAGCCCGCGTCCTCGCGGGCGGCCAACCGCGAGGACGCGGTTGGGGA
>CAYSIV010000242.1:0-9940 GCA_964431175.1 uncultured Anaerolineales bacterium | reverse complement strand
GCCGGATTTGGCAATCCGGCGGGAGCAGAGTGTCCAATAATCCCGCCAAAGCCGGAAGAGCCACAAAACTTTGTGTCTTTGTGCCTTCGTGTTGAAACGGGGCAGGAGCTATGCGTACTGTTGACTGGCAAAATGACGCCGTGCAAATGATTGATCAGCGCATCCTGCCGGGGCGCTTTGAGGTGCTGGAGTATCGCGATTATCGCGACCTGGCAAAAGCCATCACCGATATGGTCGTGCGCGGCGCGCCAGCCATCGGGGCGGCGGGCGCGTTCGGCCTGGCTCTGGCCGCGCGGCAAAGCCCGGCGCGCGACCGCGACAGTTTGCTGATTGATTTGGCTCAAGCCAAAGAAGCGCTGGACGCGGCCCGGCCCACTGCCGTCAACCTGGCCTGGGCCACCTCGCGCATGCTCGACCTGGCCCGCCGCCTGGTTCTGCCGAACACCGACGACATCCGCTCGTCCCTGTTGATCGAAGCCAAACGCATCGCCGACGAAGATGTGGAGATCAACAAGCGCATGGCAATGCATGGCGCAACCCTCATCGCCGACGGCGACACTGTTCTTCATCACTGTAACACGGGCGCGCTGGCAACCGTAGATTATGGCACGGCCCTCGGCGTGATTCGCATGGCGCACGAACAGGGCAAGCACATTCACGTTTTGGTGGACGAGACTCGCCCTCGTCTGCAAGGCGCGCGCCTGACCGCCTGGGAACTCAAGAACCTTAACATCCCGTTCGATCTGATCGCCGACAACGCCGCCGGTTATTTCATGTACAGCGGCCAGGTCAAAGCCGTGTTCGTCGGCGCGGATCGGGTGGCCGCCAACGGCGACGCGGCCAACAAGATCGGCACTTACAACCTGGCCGTCGTTGCCAAAGAGAACAACGTGCCGTTTTACATCGTCGCCCCCACTTCAACCGTTGACCTGTCTCTGCCCGACGGCTCGCATATTCCGATTGAAGAGCGCCCGATGAGCGAAGTGCTGAATTTGGAAATCGGCGGCGAGCCGGTTGCGCCCGCAGGCATCACCGCCCGCAACCCGGCCTTCGACGTGACGCCCAACCGTTACCTCACCGCCATCGTCACCGAGAATGGGGTAGTGAGGCCGCCATACGTCGAAGGGCTGAGAAAAGCGGTGAAATAATTGATGCGAACTTTGACTTTCAATCGTTCTCCACTGCCGCTGGCGGCCATGACAATGGTGATCCTCTTTGCCGCCTTCATGCATTTGCATCTCATCACCTCGTATCCGCCCGGCCTTGATTCCGATTCGGCCCATGACGGCCTTGATGCGCTTAAGTTCATCCGTCACGGTGTATGGCCGTTTTACATCACCATCAACAGCAACGCTGACCCGTTGTTTGTGTACACGGCGGCGGCGAGCACGCAATTGCTGGGAGAACGGGTTATCTCGATGCGCTTGCCATCGGCGCTCTATAGCTTGCTCGGCTTCGCGATGGTATACACCTGTCTGGCTGAGTTGGGGCGTGACAGCTTTGATTGCTCGACCCGCCACCAGATTGCGGTGCTGGCAGTGGCCGCGCTGGCTACCAGTCAGGTGTTGGCCCTCATCAACCGAATGGGGTTGCGATTCAGCACCCAAATGGTGTTTCAGATGGCGGCGATCTGGGCGCTGGCGCGGGCCTTGCGCACCGGGCATCGCGGCCTGTGGATTGTGGCCGGTTTGCTAGCCGGCCTGACTCAGTACACTTACCCTTCGGCGCGTGTGCTTCCGTTGCTGTTGTTTCTGGTATTGCTTCTCAAGCTTCCTCGGCAATGGTGGAAGGACAAACCCTTTTTCACCGGCTTGATGTTTTATGCGGGCGCAACCGTTGTGGCTCTTCTACCGCAGATCATCTGGTATGCGAACTATCCGGCTACGTTCTTAGCGCGGGCCGGCCAAACGAGCATTACCCAGAATCCCTTATATGCTAAAGTTGGGTTGCTCGGCACACTGCTCGACAAATTCTCGAAGTACGGGCAGGCGCTCGGCACACACTGGCTGGGGCAATACGACCAGATCAAGGAACCGTTGCTCGGGCCGCTTTTCTACCTTGGTTTCATTCTGGGAGTCGGTGCGTGCGTGATCTTAGCCCGGCGGCGTTTTGTGCCTCTCCTGATTTGCGGCCTTTTGGTGATGGCCCTGCCTGACCTGATTTCCGGTGATCGCGAGTGGCCGCATGAACTTCGCTTAATTGGCGCTTACCCTTTTGTTGCCGGAATCGCCGGCTTGGGGCTGATCGGGGCCTGGCGCTTGTCTCGTCGTTGGGCAAGGGGCAACCAGATCATTGGGCTTTTGTTGGCGGCCGCCGTTGGGTGGACAATGTTTCAACAGGCAAGGAGCTTTTTCTCCTTCGATCTGAACCGGGGCAAATTATATTGGAGCGCGAACACCTGGCTACGACGGATTGATGCTGGAACTGCTACGATGATTGCCAATAGTTCCGAGAGCTACCTCATTCCCCTCTCGAACTACTCGGATACGGTGATCAAATATCTCACGGCCAATCGCGCCCGCCAGATCAGAAGCGCGCTCGATAGTTCGGGCAGGCTGTTACCCTTTCTTCAGCACGGCACGAAAATTTTTTTGCCTCACGAAGACAGTGGGGGCCCCTGGCAAGGCGACCCCACTCAGCAGTGGGTGTTGTTTGAAGGAGATACCGCCTACATTTTGCCGCCCATCCTCAACATTGCCTCCTATCTGCCTGCGTTAGAGGACAGCACTTTGGTCTATGGCTCCGGCGTCGAAGAAATTGTCCAAATCGGCCACCGCGGCGAGATTGCGCCGGGGCAACTCTCTCTCGCTCAAGAATACCCGCCGGACTTTAGCGAACATATCTGTTTCAAGAATGGGCTTTGTCTCAGTGGTGTGATTTACAGCCAGCGCCAACTTGAGCCGAACGGCCAGTTGCAAGTCGGGCTGTATTGGCGGCCAACGGCGAAGGTGAAAGAAGATTACATCATGTTTGTCCATCTCCTGGATCGCAACGGGGCCGCTGTGGCCGGGGTTGACGGATACCCGTTGTCGGAGGGGTATCGGACGTATGAGTGGCGGACGGACGAAACGGTTGTCAGCCTCCACAATGTCAAACTACCTGCCGACCTTCCACCCGGCCCTTATAGTATCGAGGTTGGTTTTTATCCACCTTACGCTCTGTCGCTGGTCGAGACCATTGACGAGACTGGACAGGTGACCGGCGACCGGGCTTATGTGACGCATCTCAAAGTGCCACAGCCCTCCATGCCTGCTGAGAATGCAGGGCAGGTGAAGCCCAGCGCTGTGGTGGGCGACGCTTTCAAATTGTATGGCGCGAGCGCGGCGATGTTGCCGGATGGGCAAGTGAAGCTTTCGCTGTTCTGG
This sequence comes from uncultured Anaerolineales bacterium, assembly GCA_964431175.1. Taxonomy (GTDB): domain Bacteria; phylum Chloroflexota; class Anaerolineae; order Anaerolineales; family VGOW01; genus VGOW01. The sequence continues at coordinate 6,575 of CAYSIV010000242.1, read as the reverse complement.
GAGTCGCTGGTTGAGCGGCCAGAGATTGATGCGACAATTTTTGTTCATGTTCAAAACGCAAGCGGCGATCTGATCGCCGGGCAGGACGCCCGGCCCGATGGTTACCCGACGTTCATTTGGAGCCAGGGCGAACGAGTCGAGACCGATTACACCCTCAACCTGTCGGGCCTTTCGCCTGACGATTTGAAAGTGTTCGTAGGAATGTATACCTTCCCGGATTTGACCCGCCTGCCGGTTTTGCAGAACGATGAGCTTGTGGCCGAGGCCCGCGTGGAACTTGGTCGGTTGACTGAGTTGATGACTGATGGCAACTGAAACTCTACCAATAATTTTGCTCGTGGGCGGACTGGGCACGCGCATGGGGCCGGAGGCCGAGGGGCGGCCCAAGGCTTTGGTCGAAGTCGGCGGGCGGCCCATTGTGTGGCACATCATGAAGCTGTACGCCCACTACGGCCACACCCATTTCGTCTTTCCACTCGGTTACCGCGGCGACTGGTTCCGGCGCTACTTTTTGGATTATGAAGCGCTGACGCACGACATGACTTTCACTCTCGGCCAGCCGGATCGGCGAGAGTATCATCGCGCCAATCAAGAGGCCGAGTGGCAGTTGACGATGTTCGATGCCGGTGTGCCGACGAACAAAGGGGCGCGGGTGCGGCAGGCCGGAGAGCGACTCAAAGCCGAGCGCTTCTTTGTGACTTACGGCGACGGTATTGGCGACGTAGACATCAATGCTCTGCTCGCCTTCCATGGTTTGCACGGCAAGCTGGCGACGCTCACCGGCTATCAGCCCTATTCGCAATATGGCGTCCTCGACGTGAACGACAATCAGGTTGCGGCCTTGCGCGAGAAGCCGCGCCTGACCAACTGGGTGAACGCCGGATTCTTCGTCTTCGAACGCGGCGCACTGGATTACATGCAGGGCGATGACAATGTTGATTTGGAAAAAGAGTCGCTGGCCCGGCTGGCCGCCGACGGGCAGTTGATGATGTATCGCCACGCCGGCTTCTGGGCTTCAATGGACACGTTCAAAGAAGCGCAAACCCTGAACGAGTTGTGGGACCAGGGCGCGCCGTGGAAAGTGTGGAAATGAAAAATGGCAAATGACGAAGGGCCGAATTCGTCATTCGTCATTTGCCATTCGTCATCCTGAGGGAACAATGACTGATTTGAGTTTCTGGCGAGATCGACGGGTGTTGGTTACCGGCTGTACCGGCGTGCTGGGGTCGTGGCTCACGCTTAGGTTGGTGGAGCTGGGCGCGGACGTGGTCGGTTTGATCCGTGACTGGGTGCCGGACAACCATTTGGTTCGTTCGGGCACGATGGATCGGATCAAAGTGGTGCGCGGCTCGGTGACGGAGGAAGAGGTGGTAAGCCGTGTCTTTGCTGAATACGAAACCCAGACTTGCTTTCACCTGGCCGCGCTGACAGTGGTCGGGGTCGCCAACCGCGCCCCGGTGCCGACGTTTGAGACAAACATCCGCGGCACGTGGCTTCTGCTCGAAGCGGCGCGGCAGTGGGGCAAGATCGAGCAGTTCATTCTCGCCTCCAGCGACAAAGCCTATGGCTCGCATGACGTTCTGCCTTACACTGAATCAGCGCCGTTGCAAGGCCGGCACCCTTACGATGTTTCAAAGTCGTGCGCCGATCTCATCGCCCAGACTTACGCCCATTCCTACAAAGTGCCGGTGGCCGTGACCCGGTGCGCCAACATGTATGGCGGCGGCGATTTGAACTGGAACCGGATCGTGCCCGGCACAATCCGCTCGGCGCTGTTGAACGAGCAGCCCATCGTGCGCTCGGACGGCACCATGAAGCGTGACTACATTTACGTCAAAGACATCGTTTCGGCCTATCTGACCCTGGCCGAGGCCATGCGCGACGAGGCGCACACTGGCGCCGCCTTCAACTTCGGCGTGGATTCGCCGCGCACCGTGCTGGAAATGGTGGACACCATCATCCGTTTGTCGGATTACCCTGATTTGCAACCCGTGATTCTTAACAACGCCCCGAACGAGATTCAGGATCAATATCTTTCATCGGAGCGCGCCCACCTCCTGTTGGGCTGGAGGCCGCAGTATACGCTCGAAGAAGGTTTGCGCGAGACGATGGCCTGGTATCGGGGAGTGCTGGAGAATAGAGATTAGAGAATTGGAGATTAAAGATTAGCCAATCTCTAACTTCTGGGAATATGAAGTGAGCGGAGAAAGAGTCATCGTCACCGGCGCAACCGGCTTTATTGGCTGGGCGCTGACGCGGGCGCTGTTGGCTGAAGGCGCGCAGGTCACGGCCCTGGTGCGCGAGAAGGCGGGGCGGCGCCTGGGCGAAGGCGTGCCCGAAGGGGTTGAGATCGCCGAAGTTGACTTGCGCTACGCGGCGGGCGTGAAGCGGGCCATCGAGGCGGCCCAACCGACGTTGGTGGTTCATTTGGCCGCCGTCGGCGTCACCGACCCGTTTCTGCCGCTTGGCGAAGCACTACGCGGCAACCTCGAGGCGACGATCAATCTGCTTAACGCTGTCTCCGGGCGATGCAAAATACTTGTGGCCCGCACGCCAGGCGAGATTGAGGCGATCAACACTTACGCGGCGGCCAAGGCGGCGGCCTGGCAATTCTGCCGGATGTATCAGCGCACTCAGGGCTGGCCGATTACGGGAGTGATGCCGTTTCAAGTGTACGGGCCGGGTCAACCGGCCAAAACAGTTCTCGGCGCGGCCCTTGCCGCCGCCAGGGCCGGAGATGGCTTTCCGGCCACCTCGGGCGAACAAATGCGCGACTGGGTCTATATGGATGACGTGGTTGCTGGTATCATTGCGGCTTCGCGCGCCAGCGGGGTTGAGGGTGAGACCGTCTAACTTGGCACCGGCGTTGGAACTTCGGTGCGCGAGGTGGTAGAAAAAGTTTTCAAACTGATTGGGCGGGGGCGACCCCTGCTTGGGGCGCTGCCTCTGCGACCGGGCGAGGCGCCAACCCAGATAGCGAATGCCGACCGAACCGAGCAATCGATTGGCTGGCGGGCGAAGGTGGGCCTGGATGAGGGGTTGAGACGAGTAATTAGTAAAGAGTAATTGGTAATTAGTAATTACCAATTACGAATTACTTTTTATCCACGAGCAGTAATGGATGAAGTTGCAAATGCCTTGCGCGAGGAAATCTTCGCCAAAGTAACCGAATACTACCAGCGCGTTCACGCGCCCAAAAATTTCACGCCGGGTGAAAGCCGCGTGCAATACGCCGGACGGGTGTGGGACGAGCGCGAGATGGTGAACATGGTGGACGCGGTGCTGGAGTTCTGGCTCACCGCCGGGCGCTATGCCGAAGAGTTTGAGAAGCGACTCGGCAAGTTCGTCGGCGCGCGCGAAGTGATTCCAGTGAACTCTGGGTCGTCGGCCAATTTGGTGGCGATGACCACCTTGTGTTCGCCCCAACTCAAACAGCGGCTTCAACCGGGCGACGAAGTCATCACCCCGGCAGTGACCTTCCCGACCACGCTTGCGCCCATCATCCAAAACCGCCTCATCCCCGTTCTGGTGGACGCCGAGCTCGGCACGTACAACATCGACATTAATCAACTCGAGGCGGCGCTCTCGCCCAAAACGCGAGCCATGTTCATCACCCACACCCTGGGCAACCCGATTGCGATGGATCGGGTGGTGGAATTTGCCAAAGCCCACAATTTGTTAGTGATCGAAGACACCTGCGACGCGCTCGGCTCGAAGTATGACGGTAAAGCCGTCGGCACGTTTGGGCATCTGGCCACCTTGTCGTTTTACCCGGCCCATCACATCACGATGGGCGAGGGAGGGGCGGTGTATACCAACAGCCGCCGGCTGGCCAAGATTGCGCGCACGGTGCGCGACTGGGGCCGCGATTGCTGGTGCGGTTACGAGAACCCGGTGGACGGCAAGTGTGGCATTCGCTTCGAGCGTGAGATTCCGGATGTTGAGGGCTATTACGATCATCGCTACTATTTCACCGAGATCGGCTACAACCTGAAGCTTACCGACGTGCAGGCGGCCATGGGCGTGGCCCAGATGGAAAAACTGCCGGACTTCGTGGCCGCTCGCAAGCGCAACTTTGCCTATCTATACGCCGGGCTGAAACAGTTCGAAGAATTCCTCATCCTGCCGGCATGGCTGCCAAAGGCCGACCCGTCGTGGTTCGCTTGTCCGCTCACCGTTCGCGGCTCTGCGCCTTTTGATCGCACCACCTTGACGCGCTATCTCGAAAACCACAAAGTGGAAACGCGGATGCTGTTCGCGGGCAACATCCTCAAGCAACCGGGCTACAAAAACATTGAATGCCGGGTGGTGGGCGACTTGCCAATTGCCGATCAGGTGATGAGAAGCACGTTCTTCGTTGGCGTGTATCCGGGGCTGAATGAAGCGAAGATGGATTACATGTTGAGCGTGTTCGCCGACTTTATGAAGAAACATTGATGAAACTTTCTATCATCGTTTGCGTTTATAACGAACGCGACACAATCCTGACGGTGCTGGAGCGAATCCAGGCTGTGGACTTCGGACGAAACGTTGAGACTGAGATTATGGTGGTGGATAATTGCTCAACGGACGGCACACGCGATTTGCTGAAAACCGTGGCCGCGCCGAACGTCAAGATCGTCCTCCAGCCGCGCAACATGGGCAAAGGCATGTCGGTTCGCACGGCGGTTGAACATATGACCGGCGACTGGGGCGTGATTCAGGATGCCGATCTGGAATATCACCCGGCGGAATTGCCGAAGCTGTTGCGGTATGCGGGCGAGCACAATGCCGCCGCCGTGTTTGGCTCACGGGTGTTGGGCGGCCACGCCAAATACAAATACGCTCATGCTTATGTGGGGGTGCGGGTCATGACGACCCTCACCAATCTGCTGTTTGGCGGTCACCTGACCGATGTGGCCACCGCCATCAAAATGGTTCGCGGGGATGTGTTCAAATCCCTGAATCTGGTTTGCACAGGTTTCGATTTGGATTTTGAGTTGGTGAACAAACTCCTCCTGGCCGGCCACGACATCCACGAAGTGGCGATTGATTACGCGCCACGCACTTACGAAGAAGGCAAAAAAATCAAAGTGACGGACGGCCTGCGCGGACTGATGATCATGCTTCGCGACCGGTCCGGGCTGTCGCCAGCGGTGAAGGAGAAGGGGAGACGGGCAGACACGGAGACAAGGAGAGCTTAAACTCTCCTGTCTCCCCTTCTCCTTGTCTCCGTATCTGAAAGATGCGAATAGTTTTCTCAGGCTCTATTGCTTACGACTATCTCATGACCTTTCCGGGCTACTTCAAGGATTTTATTCACCCGGAAAAAATGGAGTCGTTGAGCCTCAGTTTTTTGGTGGACTCGATGACCCGCCATTATGGCGGCATTGCGCCCAATATTGCCTACAATTATGCCCTGCTGGGCGGCAACCCAACGGTGCTCGGCACCGCCGGCGATGACTTTGGCGATTACCGGCAGTGGCTGGAGTCGAAGGGCGTGGACACTAGCGCCATCAAACAGATTCCGGGGGTCATGACCGCCTCGTTCTTCGCCAACACCGACCAGGCCAATTTGCAGATCGCTTCGTTTTATCCGGGGGCGATGTCCCACGCCGGCGACCTGAAGCTGGCCGACTTGCCCTTTCGCCCCGAGCTCGTTGTCGTTTCGCCCGACGATCCAGCGGCGATGCGGAACCGAATCCACCAATGCGGGGAATTGGGCATCCCGTATCTTTACGATCCGAGTCAGCAATTGGCGCGGGTGAGCGTGGAAGATATTCGGGAGGGCATTGAAGGGGCGAAGATGATTGTGGTCAACGATTACGAAGCCCATATCATCGAAGATCGCACCCGTCTCACCGAGGCCGATCTGGTGCTGGGCGGCAAGACGCTGATTATCACCCGAGGCAAAGAGGGGGCGACGATCTATGCCGACGATCAGCGTTTCGACATCCCGATCTTTCCGGAAGTCGTGATCGTCGACCCCACCGGCACCGGCGACTCGTTCCGGGGCGGTTTCCTGCGGGGGCTGGCCGCGGGGCTGGGCTGGGCATTGAGCGGCAAGATGGGGGCGTTGTCGGCCACTTATTGCCTGGAGAAGAAAGGGACACAGAATCACTCTTACACGATTGGCGAATACATTGAACGCTTCCGGGAAGTGTTTGATGATGGCGGGGCGCTGGATGTGCTGAAGCAATGAAACGATAAGCGACAAACGACAAACGTCACCCGTAGGGGGCTGTGCCAACGACGGGCGATACTTGACGTTTATCGGTAAGAAAATATTCAAAAAGGAAAACAATCAATGAGCAACTATGACATCAAAAACATCAAACTGGCCGAGGGCGGGCGGCACCGCATTGAGTGGGCCGAGCAGGAGATGCCTGTCCTGCGCCAGATTCGAGAGCGGTTCGCCAAAGAGCAACCGCTCAAGGGCTTGCGCGTTTCGGCCTGCCTGCACGTCACAACCGAAACGGCCAACCTGATGCACACCCTGCAACTTGGCGGGGCCGATATTGTGCTGTGCGCGTCCAACCCGCTGTCCACGCAAGACGATGTGGCCGCGAGTTTGGTGACGCACTACGAAATCCCCA
>CAYSIV010000241.1:0-9956 GCA_964431175.1 uncultured Anaerolineales bacterium | reverse complement strand
CGGCTTATACTTGACAGATAGATAAACAAACTGCAGATCGCCGCGCTTGGCGCGAGCGATTTATAAGGAGAACAAGAGATGACTACCAAAGGAATTCACACCCATCCTATTTTGAAGTTGGGTAAGGCCTCAGCCAAATCCGACAGCCGCAATCTAAAACTGTCGGCCATTCTCAAGGCGGCCCCGGTCGTTCCCAGGGAGTATGACTTTGACTTGAAGCATCCCGAAATTCCTCTGCCCATGTTCGGGAATGACCAATATGGCGACTGTGTCATCGCCGGGCGCGCGCACCAGACCCTGCGCTTTGAAGATGTGGAGCAGGGTCAGGTGATCGCCATTACCGATAAGGATGTGCTTCGGGAATATCTCACCGAAACCGGCGGCCAGGATAACGGCCTGGTCGTTCTGGACTCGCTGAAAGTATGGCGGCGGCGAGGCTGGACAGCCGCCAAGAAACGCTACAAAATCCGCGCTTTCGCCGAGATCAACCGCGCCAATCATATGGAAATCAAGAGGTCCATCTTCATGGATTTGGGCGTGGGCTTCGGGCTGTCCCTGCCGAAGACGGCTCAGGCACAAATTCAAGCGGGGAAGGCCTGGGATGTGGTGAGGGGTTCCGGCTCCGCGCCCGGCTCCTGGGGCGGTCACTATGTTTACGTCCCTGGGTACACCAAACTTGGGCCGGTGTGCGTCACCTGGGGGCGTAAACAGCAGATGACGTGGGCCTTTGTGGACAAATACTGTGATGAGGCCTACGCCATTATTGACGCCGTGGACACCGCCAAGAAAACTCGCGGGCTTAATGCCAGGGGCATTGACGACTTCCTGGCCCGGCTGAAATGAACTGGGTTTGGAAAGCCATCGCTCGTGAGCCGGGGTTGATGCGCCGTGGGAGAACACGGGCAAGGCTGAGCAGAAAACGAAACGCTCACTGACAACAGTGGGCGTTTTTGTTTTGGTATTGTAAGGGTGCGCTTTGGCAGATGCGGCTTATACTTGGCGGGCAGACAGGGCCATCAAACAATGGCGACCCTTTGGGCCTGTGGGGTGATTTTGCCGCAAGGCTTGGCGTCCTGCTCATATGTCAAGCTGCATATGCTTACTTCGACGACAATCTAAGGCATTGAGAGGCATTATGAACAATCTGACAGACGAACCGAAGAGCTGGGCTGCAATTAACGGCAAGTGGACAATAGCAGATGATGTAGTTTCCTTTCATGGACCCTTGAAGGAAAGTGACCCGCTCCCCCATGGCGTGGCACTTTGCGATTTGAGATTCAGAAGCGGAAAGATTAAGGCAAGAATAAAATTCTCTGAGAAGGTTGAAGGAGCAGTTGGTGGAATACTCTTTGGATATGATGCGGAAGCTCGCGATTATTACTACGCAGGCTTGGGCGGCTTCGGATAGGCTTACGACATCACTGAGTTTCGTTCTAGTCGGGGGTGGACAGCCCTGGGTGCTGCTGGAAGTTCTCAGAACATTCAGACGGGCCGCGATTATCTCGTTGAGGTAAAGATACTTGGTCAAAAAGCAGTTCTGACTATCGATGGGATAAAGGTCGTGAGCCATAATCTTCCTCGACCACTGCCTGGTGATCAAATAGGGGTTTATAGTTGGGGGGCAGGCCCAGTTGAATTCCGATCGTTTACAGCAGACACCTCAAAACCTAAGGTGTTTGTGGTTATGCAATTTGGCGAACCATATGACTCTCTGTATGCGGAAGTCATTAAGCCGGTATCGTCCGAGATGGGGCTGGAGGCTTATAGAGCAGATGACGTCTATAAACCAGGGATCATTCTTCAGGACATTATCAAAGGCATTGTTGAGTCCGAAGTAATCATTGCCGAAATCACACCTCAGAGTCCCAACGTTTTTTACGAACTTGGGTACGCTCATGCATTGGAAAAGAACACCATCTTGTTGGCCGAGAGAGAGCATAGATTGCCTTTTGATGTTCAGAGTTATCGCTGTATTTTCTATGACAATACTATTCGTGGTAAGAGAGAGGTTGAAGAATATCTTCGCAAACACCTATCGAATATTGTTGAAGCAATATGAAAGATGAGCCTCTATCATTTGCTCAAAGGAATAATTGTCTTTTATCCAAATGCGGCCCAGCCGCTAACACCGCCCGTTGAATTCCTAAGAGAAAAGCATTCCAAGATTCCTAAGCAACCCAGATCCTAAACTGACATTGCCACGCCCTCCTCCCGAGGGCGTTCGTTTTTATGCAGGGTATAATTGCCCCACCTCACCATCAGGAGTCTTCATGCCCTCCCAAGCTGAACAATTCATCGAAGAAGTTACCGCGGCCTGGCGGCGGCTGGAAGCAGGCCGCAACTGAAGACTTCCGAAGTCTTTAAGACTTCGGAAGTCTGCCTTCGGAAGTCTGAGTCCAGTCTAAGTCCAGCTATCGCCAGGAGACAGAATGCCCCGCCGAACTACCCCCTTTGTGCCCGATCACTATTATCATCTTTACAATCGCGGCAATAATCGGCAGGCGGTTTTCCTGGAGCCTGACAACTACTTGTATTTCCTGCGCGGCGTAAAAAAATACCTGTGCGGGACGGTGGACATCCTGGCTTATTGTCTGATGCCCACCCATTATCATATCTTGGCGCGGGTGAAACAACAGCCGCAGACTACTGCTCAGACTTCCGAAGTCTTAAAGACTTCGGAAGTCTTCAGCCAAGAAGCCTCACCGCCAGTCTCCCAAGCCATGCAAAAATTCCTGATCTCATATACCAAAGCCATCAACAAACGCTTTGGGCGCGTGGGCGCTTTGTTTCAGGGGCAATTCCAGGGGAAGCTCGTCCAGAATTACGAGCATTTGCTCAACCTGTGCGTCTACATCCATGCCAACCCGGTCAAAGATGGCTTGGTTGCGGCCCCCGAAGATTGGGTATATTCCAACTACCTTGAGTGGCTGGGTCTGCGCCAGGGCGCGTTGGTAGACCGGGCCTTTATTGCCGAGCAATTTGGCTCGCCTGAAGACTATCGCTCGTTGGTGATGGCCTACCTCAAAACCAGAAATTTGCCCGATGAGGTCAAAGCCTATTTGCAGGCGTTGGAATCTTAGCACCCAAGACTTCCGAAGTCTCAAAGACTTCGGAAGTCTTGAACTCGCCACCGAAGAAGGAGTGCTTCTCAAGTCGGGGATGACTTATCCCGTATGGACTCCATACAACTCCTATGAGGCTGTCCGGCAGATGATGGAAATGCTCAAGGCATCGCCGGCAACCAACACCCAACATGACTAACACCGAAATATACGCTTACACCGCCTAAAGCCGCAGGGCTTATTCGGCATTAGACCTCGAAGGTTTTCGCAAAACGCGCTTTCGGGGTCTTTTGATTCGCGCAAGGTATAATTGCCCCACCTCATCGCCAGGAGTCTTCATGCCCTCCCAAGCTGAACAATTCATCGAAGAAGTCACCGCAGTGGACAGCGGTTGGGTATAATAACGGTATGCCCGCCCGCAATGTTTCAGTCAGCAAGTACCCAAACACGGCCCGGAGAACACTATGACCGCACCTATAGTTGACCTCGACAAGTTCATTGAACTTACACCCGGTGTGCTTGGAGGCAAGCCACGCGTCGCCGGTCACCGCATCCGTGTCATCGATGTTGCCATCTGGCACGAGAAACTCGGCCTGAGCGCCGACTCTATTGCCTCTAAGTATGATCTTTTGCTCGCCGAAGTTTACGCTGCCCTGGCCTATTACTATGACCACCGCGAACAACTGGAAGCTGACCTGCAGGCCGACGATGCCTTCGTCGCCGAGATGAAAAAGCAGTATCCCTCCAAATGGCTAAGACCAGCCCATGAGTGAGCAAACGTCTATCGAGCGCGTCAAATTCTATCTTGATGAGCACGTAGATCTCGATATCGCCAAAGCCCTTCGGCGGCGCGGCATCGACGTCACCACCGCCCAGGAAGAAGACCAGCGCAGAACCGACGACGTGATCTTGCTCGAAACTGCCACCCGTCAAAGCCGTGTCTTCGTCACCCAAGACGCCGATGCCCTTCGGATTGCCGCGCGCGGCCTTCAACATGCCGGCATCGCCTACGCTCCGCAGGGAACGCCCATCGGTGACATCCTACACGCCCTGTTGTTGATCTATGACGCCACCGACGCGGAAGGCATGACGCAACAGATTGAGTACATTTAACATAGTGAATTCCTTTGCGCCTTGTTGTATCCGACACTCCGCGGCCGGCGAACTGACCGGTATCGGCAATCCTGCCTTGCTCCAACAATCTGTGCTGGGCGTGTTTGCGTCCGTTCGCTGTCCGGCAGGGCTAATTCTCAAGGCGCACGATTGGGCGCAATCCGTGAAGGATGGCCCTCTCGCTGTGGTCAGCGGCTTTCATTCCCCGGCAGAGCAGGAAGTGCTGGCGGTGCTGTTGCGTGGGACGAGTCCAATTGTCATTGTAGCGGCGCGCGGACTGGAGGGGATGCGCCTCCCGGTGGCGTGGCGCGAACCGATAGAGCGAGGCCGCTTGTTATTGCTATCCCCATTCTCCGCCAAAATCAAACGCGCCACCGCCCAACTGTCGGAAGAACGCAACCGGCTGGCCCTGGCCCTGGCGGCGCAAGTATTAGTGATTCACGCCACGCCCGGCGGCAAAATCGAATCCGCCATCGTCGCCGCCTGCCTGGCGCAAGGGAAACCCATCGCCGCCTTACCCGATCCACAGAACCAGCATCTCTTTGCCCAGGGCATTCAAGACTTCCGAAGTCTTTAAGACTTCGGAAGTCTCCGCAACCATCAGGAGTCCCCATGCCCTCCCAAGCTGAACAATTCATCGAAGAAGTCACCACGGCCTGGCGGCGGCTGGAAGCGGGCCGCAACCATGCCGAATGGGAAGTTGCCACGACCGGCACGCCCGAAGCCACCGAACGCCTGACCCAAACCGAGATCGCCCTCAAACGCTACTTTGCCAACCCGGAACGCTACGCCACGGCCAAAATTCTCCACGAGGCAGGCTTATCTGATCCAACCCTCGCCCGCCAACTCAAGCTCATCTATCTGGAGTGCGTCAAGAATCAGGCCGACGATGCCACCGTTCGGGCGCTGGCCGGGCTTGAGGCCAAACTCAACGACGCCTTCTCCAACTTCCGCGCCGAGTATAAAGGCAAGAAGGTGAGCGACAACGAGATTGACGATGTGCTGGCGAATAGCAAATCGTCCGACGACGCGCGCGAGGCCTGGGAGGCCGGCAAACGCATTGGCCCGCTGGTGGCCGACCCGATTCGCGAAGCGGCCCGACTGCGCAATAAAATGGCCCGGGCGCTCGGCTACCGTGATCACTTCGTCAAAGCGTTGGCGGTCGAAGAGATTGAAGAAGCCGAACTGCTGGCCCTCTTCGACAAACTTGATAACGCCTCGGCCGCGCCCTTCGCCGCCGCCAAAGCCGAGATGGACGCCCGCCGGGCCGAGTGGTTCGACCTGGCCCCCGCCGACCTGCAAGCCTGGCACTTCGGCGACCGCTTCTTCCAAACTGCGCCCAAGCTTGGCGGGGTGGACATGGATGGCTTCTTCGCCGACAAAGACATTGTCGAGTTGGCCCTTCATACTTACGACGGCTTGAGCCTGAACACCCGCGAAATTCTGGCCCGCAGTGATCTCTACGCCCGCGAGGGCAAGAACCAGCACGCCTTTTGCACTGACATGAATCGCGAAGGCGACGTGCGCACCCTCAACAACCTTCAGTCCAACCGGCGCTGGGCCGACACGCTTCTGCACGAACTCGGTCACGGCGTCTACAATGCCAACCTCGACTTCGCCCAGCCGTGGATCATTCGCAAGTATCCGCACCTGCTCTCCACCGAAGCCATCGCCTTGATGATGGGCGGCCTGGTCTACGACAAAAAGTGGTTGATCGACATCCTCGGCCTCCCACCGGGACAGGCGGCTCAACTGGCAACTCACGCCCGAACGCAGGAGCGATTCAGCAAACTCATCTTCACCCGCTGGGTGCTGGTGATGACAAACTTCGAGCGCGCTCTGTACGCTGATCCCGAAGCCGACCTTGACACCATCTGGTGGGATTTGGTGGAACGCTGCCAACTGCTTCGGAGACCCGAGGGGCGTCGTCAACCTGACTGGGCGACGAAGATTCACATTGCTGCCGCTCCGGTGTATTATCACAACTACGAACTGGGCTACCTCACTGCGGCCCAACTGTTGAAGACGCTGGAGCGTGAAGCCGGTGGATTGACAGGGCGGCCCGAGGCCGGCCAGTGGCTGGTGGAAAATTGGTTCCACCCCGGCGCCAAAGACAACTGGGCCGACCACATCCACCTTGCCACCGGCGAACCCCTCAACCCGGACTACTTCGTGCAGGCCTTGATCTGAACCGCGAAGGCGCAAAGAGCGCAAAGAGAACAAAGAAATTCTTTGCGCCCGCCTGCCCCGCTTCTTGTTGCGGGGTTGCGTCTTTGCGGTGAGATTTTATGACCCTCTCTGAACTCACCGCAGAAATGCACCGCTTCGTGGCCGCCAAAGGCTGGGACGAGCCAGACAGCCCGCGCCCGCAAACGCCGCGCAACCTGGCCGCCTCGCTGGCCATCGAAACCGCCGAAGTGCTGGAGCATTTTCAGTGGGACGGCCAGGGCGCCGACAAAGCCGAACTGGCCGGCGAATTGGCCGACGTGGCTCTATACTTGTTGCAGTTAGCCAGCGTCAGCGGCATCGATCTGGAACAAGCTATTCTCGACAAATTGAAAGTGAACTATGGCCGCGAGTGGAAATGAACCGGGCGTCGCGCCCTGGCAAGTGCTCGACAAGCGCGCCCTCTACCACAGCCCCTGGGTCGGGCTGGAGCACTGGTCGGTGCGCTTGCCGGATGGCAGTTTGATTCCCGATCACCACGTGGTCATTTATCCCCGGCAGGCGGTGGGCGTCACGCCGCGCGATCGGGCTGGCAACTTTCTGCTCATCGATCACTATCGCTTTATCACCGACTCGCGCGGCTGGGAAATTCCGGCCGGCCAAATTGAAGAGATGGAATCGGTCGCCGAGGCGGCGGCCCGCGAACTGCTTGAAGAGACGGGGCACCGGTCAACGCAGTGGCGGGCGTTGGGGCGCTACTTCCCCTCGAACGGCTCCAGCAATCAAGTCTTTCACGTTCTTCTGGCCGAAGAACTGCAAGAAGTGACGACGGTGGTGGACACTAACGAGACCTTGAACCGCCGCTGGTTTTCTGAGCGTGAGGTCAGGGCAATGGTGGTGAACAATGAAATTCGCGACGGGTTCTCGCTGACGGCGCTGATGTGGGCGTTGATGGCATGAAGATTCTGGCCCTCAGCGATGAAGTGGTAGACTTCATCTACAGCGCCAATATCAAAGAGCGCTTCGGCGACGTTGACCTGGTGCTGGGCTGTGGCGACCTGCCGTTTTACTATCTTGAGTTTGTAGTCACCATTTTGAACAAACCCCTTTACTTTGTGCCGGGCAACCACGACGCTCGCAGTCAATACCTGGCGGATGGCCGGATCCTGAATCACGCCGAGGGCTGTGTCAACCTCGATGGGCAGCTGAAGAAGGAGGAGGGTTTGTTGCTGGCCGGGCTGGGGGGTAGTATCCGCTACCGGGCCGACGGCACTCATCAATACTCGCAAAATGAGATGAAGGTGCGGGTGGCTTCACTGACGCCCTCACTGTGGCTCAACCGTTGGCGCTACGGCCGCTTTCTCGATATTCTGGTCACCCATTCGCCGCCGTTCGGGATTCACGATGGCGGCGATCTGGCTCACACCGGCTTCACCGTCTTTGCTGATTTCGTCAAAATGTTCCAGCCGCGTTTTCTTCTGCACGGCCACTCGCACATCTACCGTCGAAGCGATGTGTCCCGCACCCAACTTGGCCGCACCGAAATTCTCAACGTCTACCCTTACCGGCTGATTGAATGGGAGAGCGGCCAGTGAGCGACGACCTAAACATTACCCCGCAGGATCGGGCCGACTTTGGCGCGGCCCGTTTCAAGGCCCTCTTTCGCGACATTCTGGCCTTTCTGCGCGGCCAGCGCAACGACCTGCTCTCTTATGATCAAGTGCGCGAGAAGTTGAAGATTGGCGGGCCGATTTATCGCGGGGTGAAGACCGTGCTGGTGAGTCAGATTGTGGGGAGCGTCAACCGCTACCGCGACTTTGATCGCGCCTTCCTGCCGACTCAAACCCACACGGCCGAGCGCTGGCAGAAGATCAACCGCGCCTTTTACCAGGACCTTAATCTGCCGCCGGTGCTGTTATACAAAGTCGGCGACGTTTACTTTGTGGTGGACGGCAACCACCGGGTGTCGGTGGCCCGCGAGAAGGGGCAGGAGTTCATCGAGGCCGAGGTCCGCGAGTGCTCGGTGCGAGTCCCGGTGCAGGCCGATCTGCAACCGGACGATCTGGAAATCCTGGGCGAGAAGGTGACGTTCCTGGAGCGCACCGGCTTCGACAAGCTCAAACCCGGCCTGGACATTGCGCTGACGATTCTAGGCGGCTACGAGCGTTTGCTGGAACACATTGCCGTTCACAAATATTACATGGGCCTCGATTTTCAGCGCGACATTGGCGACGACGACGCCGTCGTTCATTGGTATGATACGGTGTATGCGCCGTTGCTCGGCGCCATCCGGCGGGCCGAGGTGCTGGACAAGTTTCCGGGGCGCACCGAGTCGGATTTGTATTTGTGGGTGATCGATCATCAGCATTATCTTCGTGAGCAGGCGCCGCAGATCACCCCCGATGACGCCGCCGAAGATTATGCCGACAAGTATGGCAAGTCGTAGCTAACAACTGTGACCAGTGTCTGGCCGTTTACAACTGCTGAACTGACTGCCGCCCTGCGCCGTTATTTGGCCGAAGCCAGCCTGCGTATTTTGAAAATTAGCGAAGAGCCGATTGAGACCCGGCAGGCCCTGGGCCTGATTCGCGGCCTGGGCCTGGATGTGGAACGGGCCGGGCATGAGGAGCATTATTCTTATCTGCTCAAAGAGCCGCAGGCCACGCGGCTGGGGCTGGCCGGGGCGGGGCGGCGCGAAGTAGGGCTATATCGCTCCCTCACCTCGCAGTTAACGCTCGCCGTCCCGGAACTGGTGGCCAGCGACTCGAGCGGGGCCTGGCTGGTGTTGGAGCCATACCCGACCGAAGTTCAGCCCGAATACTGGACGGCCGATCATTACCGGCAAGCCGTCGTCAGTCTGGCGAAGCTACACGACCGCTTCTGGAACCTGGGCGAAGATTTGATGGTCTACCCCTGGTTGGGGCGGCCTCTGACGGCGGAGCTTAATGTGTACGTGATGGCGGCGGCGCAGGCCATGGAGATCATCGTTCAACGCGGCACGCCGACCGCCATCACCCATTCATTGCGGTTTGCCACAACCCTGGCCCGCCTGATCTCCGAAGCCGACATTGTGGCCCGTTTTTTGCAGAGCACGCCGCAAACCCTCCTGCATGGCGACTACTGGCCGGGCAACATTTCCATTGACGAAGATGGGCGGCAGGTGGTTTATGATTGGCAAATGGTCAGCGTCGGGCCGGGCGTCATTGACTTGCTCGTCCTCATCAACAACAGCCAGATGTTGCTCTCGCCCTTGCCGGTCGAACCCGCCGAGTTAGTTGAACTATACCGACGCGAAATTGCAACCCACACTGGCAAAACATGGTCTCAAGTTGAATGGGAATTCTTGTGGGACTTTTCGATGATGTGGCGCTTTGTACAGGAGTGGTTCAGCTTATTGGCCCGGCCGCCAAAGCACAACATTCATGATTACCTGCTGGAGCAGGTCTGGCTTGAGCCGCTCGACAGGGCGGTTTACCGGTGGATGAAACATCTGCAAGATTAATGCAGATTCCGGGTATGATCTACGGCCAGACCTGATAGTCGGCCAAACATAAATTAGGCCTTATCGGGAATAACATTATGACGCTCCCCAACCGCGTCCTCGCGGTTGGCCGC
>CAYSIV010000240.1:0-9996 GCA_964431175.1 uncultured Anaerolineales bacterium | reverse complement strand
GCCCGAGTTCATTGCCGCTCTTGCGGCTTTGCACACAGATTACACATGAGCCAAGTTTTTTTGATGCTGGGCGCCTCTCACGGGCCGCCCTTTTATTGGCCCCCGGCTTTGAGATACAATTGAAACAACAAGTGTCCTATTCGATGCGCCTGTCGCCGGGCGTACAATAGACTCTATCGGAAATAGCGGCCTTCGACAGGCTCAGGCCGCGCACGACAGGCTCAGGCCGCGCGCTGAGCCTGTCGAAGCGCGCACTGGCTTATTTTGAATAGAGTCCAATATGGATCAGGAAGACTCATGATGGATATTTATTTCTACAACGCTCTCACTCGGGCCAAAGACAAGTTCGAGCCGCTCAAGCCGAATGAGGTAAAGATGTACACCTGTGGCCCAACGGTTTACCGCTACGTTCACATTGGCAACTTGCGCACGTGGCTCATGGCTGATCTGGTGCGCCGGGTGCTGGAATACAACAACTACGCGGTGACCCAGATCATGAATATCACCGACGTGGGCCACATGGCTGAAGACGACTCGCTCACCGTGACTCCCGGCGAAGACAAAGTGCTGGCCGCCGCCGCCGCCGAAAAGAAAACACCGGCTGAGATCGCCGCCTTCTACACCGCTGACTTCATCGAGTCGCTGGCGGCCATAAACATCGAACCGGCCCATCATTATCCCAAAGCCACTGACCACATCAATCAGATGCTCGCGCTCGTCGAGGAGCTGGAGGGCAAAGGGCTGGCTTACGAAAAGAATGGCTCGGTGTTTTTCGATGTCTCCAAATTTCCAAACTATGGCCGCCTCTCCGGCCACTCCCTCGACGACTTGCGAGCCGGCATCAACCGGGTGGAAATTGACGAGAACAAAGACGATCCCAACGACTTCCTGCTCTGGCGCTCTGCCGGCGAGCACCGCCTGGTG
Source organism: uncultured Anaerolineales bacterium (assembly GCA_964431175.1). GTDB lineage: Bacteria > Chloroflexota > Anaerolineae > Anaerolineales > VGOW01 > VGOW01. Next base: position 9,072 of record CAYSIV010000240.1, on the reverse strand, counting down.
CGCTGGCGCTCTAAGTGGGGGCCGGGTTTCCCCGGCTGGCATATCGAGTGCTCGGCCATGAGCATGGAATATCTTGGCCCACAATTGGACGTTCACACCGGCGGCGAAGACCTGGTCTTCCCCCATCACGAAAACGAGATCGCCCAAAGCGAAGGCGCGACCGGCCTGCCTTTCGCCCGCTTCTGGATGCACGGGGCGCACCTGCTGGCCGAGGGTCGCAAGATGGCGCGCTCGGTTGGCAACGTGTTGCGCCTCAAGGATTTGCACGAGGAAGGCATTGAGCCGTTGGCCTTCCGGCTGCTGTGCCTCGGCATCTACTATCGCGGCCACATGAACGTCACTTGGGACTCGCTCCACGCCGCACAAAGTTCGCTGGAGCGCCTGCGCCGCTACACCGCCGAGTGGCGGGCCGACACCAGCACGACCGAGATGTCAAACACGACCCTCAACGTCTATCGCGGCAAGTTCCACAAGCTCATTAACGACGACCTGAGCTTCCCGCAAGTCCCGCCGCTCATCTGGGAGATGGCGAAGTCTGACCTGCCACTTTCAGCCAAAGCGCTGTTGTTGAACGAGTGGGACAGTGTGCTGGGACTCCGCCTCTTCGACGATTCAACCGCCTCTGCCTCCCCAATCGATCTCTCCCCCGAAGAGCGATCCCTCATTGACCAGCGCGCCGCCGCCCGCGCCGCCAAAGACTTTGCCGCCGCCGACCGCCTCCGCGCCGAACTTCTCGCCCACGGCCTCCTGATCCGTGACGGCAAAGAGGGTCAGGTGTGGGAGAGAGTTCAAAAGTAAAGCGCCAAATCTCAAAATCCCAAAATCCCAACTTCCAAAATCCCAAATTCAAAATCTAAAATGATTCCCCACGACTATCACATGCACTCCAATTTCTCGTGCGATTGCAAATTCTCGATGGCCGAGATGTGCCAGAGCGCAATTGCCAACAGCATCCCCGAAATTGGCTTCACCGAACACTACGACCTTCACCCCGGCGAGACCAGTCGTGACTGGTTTCGGCTGGAACCTTGGGCCGCCGAACTGGAGCGTTGCCGCGCCGAATTCGATGGTCGGCTCATCATCCGCGCCGGAATCGAACTCGGCGAGCCGCACATTTATCAGGTCGAAGCGCAAGCCATACTCGCGCGTTACCCGTTCGATTACGTCCTCGGCTCACTTCACTGGGTTGGTCCGGAAACGATTTTTGACCCCAACTACTTCCGCCGGCCCGCTCACGAAGCCTTCCGCCTCTTCTTTGAAGAACTGGAGCGCATGACGAGCGTAAGCGAGGGCGTAAGCGAGGGCGTCGGCGGCTTCGATGTCCTCAGCCATTTCGACGTGCCGGTTCGCACGGCTTTCGACGTGTATAGCCCGCAAGTGTATGATCCTTGCGACTACGAAGACAGCATCCGCCTCGTGCTCAAAAACTGCATTGAGCGCGGCATCGCCCTCGACCTCAACACCAAAGGTTTGCGGAGCAAGTGTAATATTCTCACCCCCGGCCTCGATATTTTGCGCTGGTACGTCGAAATGGGCGGCGAACGCGTCACCCTCGGCTCGGACGCCCACCAGCCCAAATTCGTCGGCGCCGACTGCGAAACCGCAATGGACATCGCCCGCGCCGCTGGGCTAAAATATGTGATGCAGTTTGAGAAGCGGCAGGCGAGATTTGTAAAAATTGCTTGAGTGTATGATGGGGCGGATTACAGTCTCACAAAATTTCATTAGCGGCATTTGCCAAGAGGAAAGGTTTTCGTAATCTTGAAGATGGCATGTTGGCATTTGAGTATGAAGGAAAAACCGTTCGCTTTGGAATGGAAATAGAATTAGTGGATGCACGGCGAATCGAGAGCACAATACGACGCAGCTTCCCGCAATATCGCCAATAATCAATAACCAATTACTAATCTCCAATCTCAGAATGACTCCCGTGTCCAAAACCCTCACCCTCGGCACCCTCTCTGGCTACCTTGCCCATCCAACAACCAGTGACGGCCCTTGGCCCGGCCTCATTGTCGTCCAGGAATGGTGGGGACTGAACGACAACATCCGCCGCATCGCCGACCGTTTTGCCACTGAAGGCTATCTGACTTTTGCGCCCGATGTCTATCACGGCGAGTTGGCCCAAATCGGCGAGAACGAGAAGGCGATGGCCCTGACGCAAAAATATGGCCTGGACGCGCCGCAGGCCATTCACAGCGTTTACCCGGCCCTCAAGGCTCATCCGGACTGCAACGGCAAGATTGGCGCGGTGGGCTTCTGCTTTGGCGGGCGCATGGCCCTTAATCTCGCCATCCTCGAACCCGGCCTCGACGCCGCCTGCACCTTCTACGGCGGGCGCATGGAAATGCTCTTCGACAAGCTCGATGCAATTCGATGCCCGGTGCTCGGCCTCTTCGGCGACGCCGACGTTTCCATTCCCGCTGGCGCCATCGAACAATTTGACAAATTGCTCACCGGACACAACATCGCGCACGAAGTTAAAGTCTATCCCAACTCCGGCCACGCCTTCTTCCGCGACGGCGACCCGCAAAGCTATCGCCCCGAAGCGGCGGCGGACGCCTGGGAGCGGGTCAAACGCTTCTTCAAAGCGAACCTAAATTAACTGAACCGTGAAGACGCGAAGAACGCGAAGAAAATCAAAGACCTTCGTGCCCTTTGCGCCTTTGCGGTGAAATACTTTGATTGTTTGTGAAGTCCGCCGCCTTGGCCTCGTGCCCTACCGCGAAGCGTGGGAACTGCAAAAGCGCCTCACCGCCGAGCGCGCCGCCGATTCGATTCCCGACACGTTGCTTTTATTGGAGCACTCGCACACCTACACCCTGGGCCGCTCCGGCCACATCGAAAATTTATTATTGAACGAAGAACAACGGGCTGAACGCGGGGTGACGGTGGAGTGGGTGGACCGCGGGGGCGACATCACCTATCACGGCCCCGGCCAGTTGGTAGGCTACCCGATTCTCAAGTTGGGTCGCCCGGTGGGCGGAGACGACCACATCCCTCAGGCCGATTACGTCGGCTATGTTCGCAATATAGAAGAAATGTTGATGAGGGCGCTGGCCCACTTTGGACTCGCCTCGGGCCAAATTGGCGGCCTCACCGGAGTCTGGGTGCAGGCCGACGTGGCCTCCCGTTGCCCGCACTGCCCGCCCTTGGCCCGGCTGGCCCCGTCCAAGATCGCCGCCATTGGAGTCAAGGTGGACGCTAAAGGCGTGAGCCAGCACGGCTTCGCCCTCAACGTCAAACCCGACATGAGCTACTTCGACGGTATCATTCCCTGCGGCATCAAAGGTCACGGCGTCATTTCAATGGCCGACTTGCTGACCGAGCCGCCGCCGATGACTGAAGTGATAGATGAAGTTGCGGCGCAGTTTGGGAAGGTGTTTGAGCGAGAACAAGAAGGAGAATGCCATGACTGAATTCAAAACCATTGGCCGCCCAACGCCGCTAGTTGACGGCCGCGCCAAAGTGATGGGTGCGACCCGGTATACGCCCGACCTGCAATTGCCGGGCATGCTTCACGGGCGATTCGTTACCAGCATCTATGCTCACGCCGACTTGCGGGGTATTGACGTTGCACCGGCACTGGCTGTGCCTGGCGTGGCCGCCGTTCTCACGGCCAAAGATATGCCCGACATCAGCCCTTCTTCTCGCAATCGCTTGTTGCTGGCGCGAGGCCGGGTTATCTTCGCTGGTCAGCCCATTGCTTTGGTGCTGGCGACAAGTGAGGCCGTCGCTGAAGATGGCGTTCAGCAAGTCGTGGTGGATTATGCGCCTCGGCCCGCAGTCGTTACGATAGATGATGCTCTGGCGGAGAATGCACCATTGGTTTGGCCGGGGGGGGTGCCAAGCGGCGCTGGCGAGACGGGCGCTCACGGTGCTGATATTGGCGGTGATGCGAAATCGAAACGAAAAGCCAGCAACGTCGCCGGGCAGAAGACTTTCAGCCGGGGCGACGTGGCCGCCGGTTTTGCCGAAGCGGAGGTGGTGGTCGAAGGGACGTTCACGACTCCGATGGTGCATCAGAGCGCTATTGAGACGCAAAGTGTCGTTGCCGAGCCAAACCCGCTGACGGGCGGCGTTACGCTCTGGGCGAGCACCCAATCGCCGTTCGATGTGCGCAAAGAAGTTGCGAACGTATTGGGCATTCCGGAGTCGGATGTGCGGGTGATCGGCATGGCGGTGGGTGGCGCGTTCGGCGGCAAGAACGGACTCTATGAGCCGTTGGTCGCGGCGGCGGCGCGCGCAGTCGGCCGCCCGGTGCGTCTGGTGTTGACACGGGTGGAGGAGATGTTGGCGGCTAACCCGGCTCCGCCTGTTCGTATACATCTTCGCCTTGGAGCCAGGCGTGATGGCACGCTCACTGCTCTTTCGGGCAATGTGCATTTGGATAACGGCTGTTATCCATTCGACCTCGCCGGGTTTCTCGCCTTCATGCTCGCCAGCTTCTATCGTGTTCCGAACTTCAGCGTTTACAGCACGGATGTGTTGACGTTCAAAGTGTCCGCCGGGGCCTACCGCGCGCCAGGCGCTCCTTCAGTCATCTTCGCATTGGACAGTTTGATGGATGAAGTGGCTGATCGGTTGAATATCGATCCCATTGAATTGCGACTGCTCAATGCCGCTCGCCCCGGCGACCCGATGGCCGATGGCGATCCGTGGCCCAGCATGGGAATGCGCGAAGTGCTTGAAGCGCTTCGCGATCATCCGGTGTGGAAGGGACGGGAAGAGTCCCGGGCGCGGGGACACGGGGTCGGTGTCTCTGTCGGCGGCTGGCCAGGTGGAACGGAACCGGCGGCGGCGGCCTGCACCCTCAATCGTGATGGCATCTTGCAAGTTCACGTAGGCTCTGTCGATTTGAATGGCACAGCGACCGGCTTTACTTTGATGGCGGCGGAAGCCCTCGGAGTCGCGCCCGATCAAGTGCGGGTCGTTTTCAGTGACACGGACTCGGCGCCTTATTCAGGCGCTTCGGCAGGGAGTAAGGTGACGTACACCACCGGGGCGGCGGTGGTGCAAGCCGCGCGCGAGGCAAAACAGCAGGTGTTGTCCATCGCCGCCGAAGAACTTGAAGTGGCGGTCGAGGACCTTGAAATTGTCAATGGGGCAGTGCGGGTGCGCGGCCTGCCAAGCAAAGCGATTAAGCTGGGCGACATTGCCAACAAGGCAATGCGGTTCAGCGGGCGTTACCCTCCGGTGTTCGCGCAGGGCCGCATCGCGCAAACGGCGACCGCCCCGGCGTTCAGCGCCCAGTTGGCCGAAGTGGAAGTGGATCGAGAAACAGGCGAAGTTCGACTCCATCGGCTGGTTGTCGTGCAAGATGTGGGACGGGCCATCAACCCGCTGACGATCCGGGGCCAAATGATGGGGGGGGCGACTCAGGGCATCGGTTGGGCGCTCTACGAGGAGATGGAGTACGACTCACAAGGCCAATTGCTCACCGGGTCGTGGATGGATTACGCTGTTCCCAATATCATCCAGACCCCGGCTGTCTTTGAGACCGCAATCGTCGAAATGCCGTCGGAGAACGGGCCGTTCGGCGCGCGTGGTGTGGGTGAAGTGCCGGTGGTACCCACTGCCGCCGCTATCGCCAACGCCATCGCTGACGCAACTGGAATCCGGCTGAGAAACTTGCCAATGACGGCCCCGCGCGTGCTGTCAGCGCTGAAGTGAAAACAGGTTTACTTGACGCCACACCAACTGAAAACCCAAAAGTGGCGTAAAATCTAACCGGAGAGTTGCCATGGCTACCTTACTCAACCCCACCATCCGCCGCGCCGAGCTTGTCGAACGATTAACGCACGATGACTTCATGCGCCTCGCGCCCGAGGCCCGAAAAGCCGAACTGATTGACGGAGAATTAATCATGCCCATGCCGCCATTTGATGCCCACGAGAGACTCCAGGTTTTACTGATGACGGTTCTATCGGTATTCGCTAGCCATTTTGAACTGGGTCAAGTGCGTGGCTCTCGTTCAGCGGTATACATCTCTGAAGAGCAAACTTACGAACCTGATATTCTGTTTGTCCACAAAGATCGCCTCCATATCATTACCCAATCCAAGTTGATGGCTGCGCCCGATCTGGTCGTTGAAATACTTTCCGCCAGCACTGCAAAATATGATCGTGGCTCGAAACTGACAAACTATGCGAAGGCTGGTGTTCGTGAACTCTGGCTGATTGACCCTTACGGTCCGGCTGGCACACAGTTCTATCAGCGACAGGGTGAGGAGTTGGTAGAAGTTGCGCCGGCGGACGGCGTCATTCATTCGGTTGCGCTCCCCAACTTCAAACTACAACTCGCCTGGCTGTGGCCCGATGAGAACGATCAACTGCCCAGCCCAATTCACGTGCTGAAAGAACTCGGAGTCAAAATCTAATGCCGATTACGGAACCCACCCGCGACCGCCTGATTCAGGCTGACGAGATTCAGGCCGCCCCCGCGCCGCTCCGCCGCCCGGAGTGGATCAAAGTCCGCGCGCCCGGCGGCGAGACGTACGAAAATTTGAAGAAGCTGATGCGGGCCAAGACCCTGCACACCGTTTGCGAAGAAGCCATGTGCCCCAACATGGGCGAGTGCTGGGGCGCCGGCACAGCAACGTTTTTGATGATGGGCGATGTCTGCACCCGCACCTGCGGCTTCTGCGACATCAAACACGGGCGGCCGTCGCCGCTCGACTTTGCCGAGCCGGAACGGGTGGCCCAGGCGGTGAAGTCGATGAATCTGCGCCACGCCGTCATCACCAGTGTCAACCGCGACGAGCGCAAAGACGGCGGCGCGCCGATCTTCGCGATGGTCATCGAACGTATCCGCAAGATTCACCCCGGCTGTTCCATCGAAGTTCTCATCCCCGACTTCAAAGGCAGTGTTGAGGCGTTGCAAATCGTGATGGAAGCCCGCCCTGAAATTCTCAATCACAATGTAGAGACTGTGCCGAGACTGTTCAAGAAAGTCCAGCCACAAGATAACTACGAGTGGGCCGCCGCCACCTTGTCGAATGCTAAGAAGCTGAACCCGGACGTGTTGACCAAGTCCGGCCTCATGCTTGGGTTGGGCGAGACGCTGGACGAAGTGAAAGCGGTGATGCGCGACCAGCGCAGTTGGGGCGTGGACATTCTTACCGTCGGCCAATATCTCCAGCCGTCGAAGAAGCATTTGCCCATCGAGCGCTACTACACCCTCGACGAGTTCAAGGAACTCAAACGTTACGGCCTGGAAGAACTCGGCTTCAAGTGGGTCGAGTCGGCGCCGTTGGTGCGCTCGTCGTATCACGCCGACCGGCAAGTGCGCGCTTTGAGCGTCGTGCATCGCCAGCTATATGGAAATGCTTCAGGAGGTTGAAAGATGACTGCGCCTACAATTAGCCCGCAAGTGGCCGAGTATCTTGACCACGTCAGAGGTGGAACGTTTGAGGAAAAGTTGTTAGCGCTTCTTGAAGCCTACGTCTCCAGCCAGCTTCGGGACTGTGAGCGAGAGATTGGCAATTGTGAAGTCAAATACCGCTCAACCTTTGCCGAGTTCGCCGACGCCTGGGCCGGCAACGCTGTTCCTGAAAAGCATTCCCATCAGGTCGAACGTGATTATATGGAATGGGAGGGTTTGGAAGCAGAGAAAAAGCGCTGGCTTAACCTTCTCAAGCTTATGCCCCGGAACAGCCGGGCCGAGAAATAGATATGCCGCGTGTTGAACCAACACCTGTTGAAGCTATTCGCCGCTTGCGTGAAGCGAGCGACAACCTGATCCGGCAAAGTAATGCCAGCTAAGAAACTTCGCTGGGGACTCCTCAGCACGGCCAAAATCAACCGCGCCGTCATCCCGCCCATTCGCGCCTCGGCGCGCGGGGAGTTGGCGGCGGTTGCCAGCCGCGACCCGGCCAGGGCCGGCGCCTATGCCAAAGAGTGGAATATTCCAAAGGCGTACGGCAGTTATGAAGCTCTACTGGCCGCCGACGACGTTGACGTGGTTTACATCAGCTTGCCCAACGGCCTGCACGCCGAGTGGGCGATTAAGTGTGTGGAGGCAGGCAAGCACGCGCTGGTCGAAAAGCCGTTTGCCATTACCGTCGCCGAAGTGGATAAGATGGCCGAGGCCGTAAACCGAACCGGCAAAGTGATGGCCGAAGCCTTCATGTACCGCCATCACCCGCAAACACTTAAGGCGAAGGAACTGATTGAGAACGGCGCCATCGGCGAAGTTTCGCTGGTGCGGGCCTCGTTCACCTTCAACCTGACGCGAACCGTTGATGTGCGCCTCGACCCGGCCCTGAGCGGCGGCAGTGTGTGGGATGTGGGATGCTACCCGATCAGTTTGGCTCAATACATTTTCAACGAGCCGCCCGTCGAGGTGGCCGGGTGGCAGAAACCAGACTCCACCGGCGTTGATGGCTCGTTCGTCGGCCAGCTTCGCTATTCGGGTGATCGCTTCGCCCAATTTGATTGCGGCTTTCGGTCGCCGTTTCGCGCTCAGGCCGAGGTGGTGGGACGCCATGGAACCCTCACCCTGACTCAGCCTTTCAAACCGGACATCGCCTCAAAGCTGATCCTCGGACAAAACGGTGCTGACGAAATCGTTCCTGTGTCGGAGATGCCGCTTTACGAAGGTGAAGTGGAAGACATGCACGATGCCATTTTGAGTGGCACGCCCTCGCGCGTGTCGCTGGCCGAAAGCCGGGGGCACGTTGCCACCATTGTTGCCCTGTATGAGTCGGCCCGAACCGGCAAACCAATTCGAGTTGATTGATCATGCCCAGAGTTTTGTTGATCGAAGATATTGAAGATAACGCCCAACTGGTTGACCGGGTCTTGACGGCCAACGGTTATGAAGTCCTGCACGCGCCAGACGGTGAAACCGGTTTGCAGATGGCGATGGACGAACGCCCCGACCTGATCTTGCTCGACCTGGGTCTGCCCGACATAGACGGCCAAACCGTGGCCTCTCAACTGCGCCGCGCTCCCGAAACAGCGCACACGCCCATCATCGTCGTCACGGCCTGGCCAGAAGAGACCGCGCGCCAAATGGTCAAAGCTTACGGCTGTAATGGCTACATTAGCAAACCTATCAAAGTTGCGACTC
>CAYSIV010000239.1:0-10090 GCA_964431175.1 uncultured Anaerolineales bacterium | reverse complement strand
TCAAATTTCTGGGCGACATTCCATCGGCGCATCTCGCGCCAATCAGCGCCGCTCTAAAAGAGGCGGCCAGCACCGTTGAACCATTTTCGTTCTCAGTAAGCGGCCTCGGTTGTTTCCCCAACCTCAAACACCCTCGCGTGATCTGGGCCGGGATCGATCTGGCCGGCGCAAAAAACCTGATCAAATTGCAGGCCGCCGTTGAGCAACAACTTGCCACCCTGCCTTATCAGCCGGAGGAGCGCGCCTTCTCGCCGCACATTACTCTCGGTCGGGCGCGGCGCGAGGTTCGCCCTGAAGAAGCTGTGAAAGCCGGCGAGGCCGTTCGCGCTCAATCCAAAATTGAGTTGGGGAGCGAGATGGTGAATGCCATCACTTTGATGAAGAGCGACCTGCGCCCGGGTGGGCCGGTTTACACGCCGCTGTTCACCGCGCCACTCGGCAGGACGCCTAAAGGGTAATTGCCGGTTTTCCCCCCGGAGCGTCGGTTTCCCCTTTGAGCAACCCAACGGCGGAGAAGGGGTTATAACACCAAATCAGCGCGCGTGGAGGTGATCATGCAAGATTGCGGGGTCATTCGCTAAACCCACTCATTCATCTTTTAGAAAATTGGCCTTGCCAGCGCTCTGCTGGCCCAGAATGTTCGGAGGAGAAAGATAATGGCAGCAAGCACCGCAACCCCTGAAGTCTTCACCCGAAAAGCGTCCGGCCTGGTTCGGGTGATGTCCCCCTATTCCGCGTTCGTTTACAACATTCTCACCATGGGCCTGATTTTCCCCTGGACGTACTTGTGGGCTCCGGGCGCTCTGCCCGGCGGCAACCTGGTGTGGGGCATTATCCTGGCTACCGTCATTGAGATTCCCATTGCCTTTGCCTACGTTTGGCTGTCCACCGCCCTGCCGCGCTCCGGCGGCGATTACGTGTTTCAGAGCCGGGTGTTTGGCGGCGGCGTCGCCTTCACCGTGGTGATGTCCGGGTTCGTGATCTGGATTTTGCAGTGGGTGGCGCTCTCGGGTTGGCTGGTAGCCTATCTGGGGCTCGCCCCGCTTTTCCTGGGCCTCGGGGCAACGATGGGCAACGCAACATTCTCCGCCTGGGGCGTGTGGTTCACCACCGGGCCTGGCATCGTCATCACCAGCATCGTCAACGCTTTGCTGTCCATGGTGTTGCTGGTCAGCGGCTTCAAGAATTACGTGCGCTTCCAGCATGTGATGTGGTGGGGGACGTTGCTGTGTTTCGCCACCGTGTTCTTCATCCTGTTTACCACACCCGCGGCTGAGTTTGTAACCCGGCTCAATGCCTTTGCGGTGGCTTCGGGTGGCGCGCCGAATTTTTACCAGACAGCCGTGGCCGCCGTGCAAGGCGCTGGCATTGATCTTCATCCGCCATTCAGTTTGTGGGCCACTCTGCTGGTGGCTCCCATCGCCTGGACGTCGCTCCAGTGGGCGACCTACTCGGCCCAGCAGAACGGCGAGATCAAAGATGCCAAGAACTTCGGCGCCCAGGCCTTCATCATGGTTGGCTCGCTCGTCTTCACCGGTCTACTGCTGGCTCTGCTGGCGTTGGGCATTCAGCGCGTGGCCGGTGAGCAATTCCTGTACGTGGCCGGCGCGGGCTATTGGTCGCTCATCGCCGAGGCCAACATCAACGGCTTCAACCTGTGGCCGCCCATTTTGGCGGTGGCCCTCACCGCCAGCCCGCTGGTGGTGCTCATCATCGGCCTGGGCTACATTCTCAACGGCTTCCAGATCGTGTGCAATTGCTACATCGGCATGACGCGGGTCATGGTAGCTATGTCGCTCGATCGGCTTCTGCCGGAGTGGTTCAGCAAAGTGGACGAGAAACTGCACACGCCGGTCAACTCCCACCTGGCTTACTTCCTGGCCAGCATCCCGGTCATCCTGGCCTACAGCCTGGTGAAGGGCTGGGTTGGCCTGACCCTGGGCGTGACGTTTGGCTGTGGTTACGTGTTCGTCGTCACCAGCCTGGCCGGGGCCCTGCTTCCGTATCGGGCCAAAGATTTGTACGATGCTTCACCGGGGTCGAGATATACTCTCGGCGGCACTCCGCTCATTACGATCCTCGGCGGTCTGGGCGCGGTGTTGGGGACGTTGATGGTGCTGGCTTTCCTCTTCGCGCCGCAACTTGGCGTGCTGGGTAACTGGAACTTCGAGAACTTCCCGGCCAACCTCTGGGCGCAGATCATCGCCATCGCCGTGTTCGTGGCGTCGTTGGTGTTCTACCTGGTGATGAAGAACAGCCAGAAGTCCAAGGGCATCAACGTGGAATACGCCTTCAAGGAAATTCCGCCGGAATAGAGATTAGAGGATTGGAGATTGGAGAATTGGAGGAGGTCGGAGAACGTTTTCTCCGGCCTCCTCGCATTTATGAACCAATCTCCAATTCTCTACTCCTCCAATTCTCTTTCATCATGTCTCTCCCCTCTCATACAGCTATCACCATCATCGGCGGCGGCATTGCCGGATGCAGTATTGCCTACTATCTCGCCAAACTCGGGCGCCCAGACGTGTTACTGCTCGACAAAGGCGAGCTAACCAGCGGCTCCACCTGGCACGCCGCCGGTTTGCTTACCCATTTTCACACCTCGCCGGCCCTGATGCGGATGCGCAAAAACAGCATCGCCCTCTATCGTGATTTGCAAAACGAAGCGACCGCTCGCGGTCGCCATCCCATCGGCTGGAACGAAGTGGGCAGTTTGCGCGTGGCCTCCAGCCCGGATCAGTTCAAGTTTCTTCAGCGGCAGGTAAGCCTGGCCAAAGCCATCGGCCTCAACGTCGAAATCATCTCGCCTGCTGAGGCCCGGCTCATCTTTCCGCACATGACCGATAAAGATTTGTATGGCGCGATCCATCTACCGAATGACGGCCATGTTGATCCAAACGGGGTGACGATGGAGATCGCGCGCCGCGCCCGCGAGATGGGAGTGACGATTGCAACCGACACCAGGGTGACGGGCATTGAACGCGGCCATAACGGGGAAATCGTCGGCGTGAACACCGAGCAGGGTTCTATCAAAACCGATATCGTCATCAACGCCGCCGGCATGTGGGGGCGGCAGGTGGGCGCAATGGTCAGTGTTGATCTTCCGATGACGCCGTTGGTGCATCAACACGTTGCCACCAAACCAATACCCAATAACGAACTCCCCAAAAACACACCTTGTTTGCGCGACCCTGAAAACCTCTTTTACATGCGTGAAGAACAAGGCGGCTATCTCATTGGCGGGTTTGAGAAAGAGCCGGTGGCCTGGTCGGTTGGCGGCGTCCCCTGGGATTTCACCAGCAAACTGCTCGCCTCCGACTGGGAATTGTTCGGCCCGATCATGGAAGGCGCGATCAAGCGCATCCCGATTCTGGAGAAGGCCGAGTTGATGCACCTGGTGAACGGCCCCGAAGCGATCACGCCCGACTCACGGCCCCTGCTCGGCCCGGTTCCCGGCGTGCGTGGCTTCTGGGCGGCCTGCGGCCTCTCGCACACCGGCTTCGGCGCGGGCGGCGCGATTGGCGAGATCATCGCCAACTGGATTGTCAACGGCGAGCCCCCTTATGACGTGACCGAGATGAATGTGCGCCGCTTCGGGCCAATCATGGAAGACCGGCCTTACGCCGCCGAGCGCGCCCGCGAGTCGTACAAGTATTATTACGTTCTGCGTTATCCGCACGATGAAAACGAGTGGGCGCGCGGCAAACGGCTGAGTCCTTTGCACTCGCGGTGCGAGGCGTTGGGGGCGGTATTCGGCGAAAAGAACGGCTGGGAGCGCGTCAACTATTTTGACCCCGGCAAGCCGGGGCGGCGGGCGGGAGCTGAACAAAAGCAGTGGGGCTGGGGGCGGCCGGCATTCTTTGATCAGATTGGGGAGGAGCACCGCGCGGCGCGCGAGCGCGTGGCGATCTGGGACATGTCATCATTTGGCAAGATTGACGTGCGCGGCCCCGGCGCGCTGGCCTTGATCCAACGATTGACCGACAACGACTTGGACAAACCGGCTGGCAGCGTGGTTTATACTCAGTTCCTGAACGAGCGCGGCGGCATCGAGAGTGATCTGACAATTGCGCGGTTGGGCGAGGATTATTTCCGCGCCATCACCGGCAGCAATTTTGTGGCCGGCGATCTCGGTTGGATCAGGATGCATTTGCCTGAGGACGGGTCGGTGAAGGTTCAGGATGTGACCGGCGAGTGGGCGGCAATCGGTTTGTGGGGGCCGCGGGCCAGAGATGTTGTGCAGGACGTAACCGACATTGATGTTTCGAATGACGCTTTCTCCTACATGACTGGTTCCTTCCTCCAGATTAACAATCGGGAGTTGTGGGCCCAACGAGTCACTTACGTGGGCGAGTTAGGCTGGGAATTTTATATGAAGCCCGATGATGCCGGCCCGGTTTGGGATGCCTTGATGAAGGCCGGCGAACCGTTCGGCATCACGCCCGCCGGTTACAAGTCGCTGGACTCTCTGCGGCTCGAAAAGGGCTATCGTTACTGGAGCGCCGACATCACGCCGAGCGAGACTCCTTACGAAGCCGGGCTGGGTTTCTGCGTGAAATTGAATAAAGGCGATTTCATCGGTCGCGAAGCGTTGCTAAAGATGAGGACGCAAGGGAATCAAAGGAAGCTTTGTACCGTAATCATGAATGGCGGCACGGTGGTTTACGGTGGCGAGGCCGCCTTTGCCAACGGTGAAATTGTCGGGCGCTTGCGTTCCGGCGGCTGGGGCTATACAGTTGGCAAGAATATCACCTTCATTTATTTGCCGCTCGAACTGGCAAAGCAAGGGACTTTGCTGGAAGTGGAAGTCTTCGGCGAGCGAGTGAAGGCCGAAGTGGCGGCGGACGTGTTGTACGATCCCAAGGGGAAACGATTGAAAGCGTAGAGCGATTTGGCAAATCGCTCTGCCCAGGAGATAGCTGATGAGCAAATTTGCGTTGGAGCTTGATCACGTCGTCGTCTTCACTTCTGTTGATGCGCCGGAAGCGAAAACTTTGGAGGCGCTTGGCTTGCAAGGCTTCGGCGGCGTCACCCGGCACGGCGACCTGGGTTCGGCATCCACATCCTTCTTCTTCTCCAATCTCGTGTATCTGGAATTGTTGTGGATTCACGACGAAGAGGCCGCGCGCCGGAACTTTGAGCCGTTGACCATGAACACCATCCCGCGCATGCACTGGCGTGAGAGCGGGGCGTCGCCGATCAACCTCATGTTGCGCCGCCGCCAGCCGGGCGGGACCGATCCGCCGCCATTTTCAGTTCACTCACTCCAACTGCCGGATGGCGCGTTTGTCGGGTTCAATGGCGAAGTTGCGGCAGAGCCATGTTATGGCGTCGTCCCTGAAGAGATGTCGTTTCGCGGCTTCCGGGCCAACATCGCCGACTTGCCGCATCCGCTGGGCGTGAAGCATCTCACCGGCGTGGTTATTGCCGTTCAAGCGAACTCGCTTTCGCCGATTGCGCGTCAACTTGAAGAGAACGGTCTGGTGAAATTCGAGACGGGATCGGAGCCGCTGGTGACGTTGATATTCGACAATAGTGCGCAGGGCAAGGCGATAGATGTGAGGCCGACACTACCATTAGCATTGAAGTATTGAGGGCACAATTGATGACAGAGAAACTCGACACGATTATCATCGGCGGCGGGCAGGCCGGGCTGGCCCTGAGCCATTACCTGACTCGGCAAGGCCGCGAACACGTTGTGCTGGAGAAGGCGAGGCAGGCGGGCGAGGCCTGGCGTCAGCGCTGGGACTCATTCACCTTCACCACGCCCAATTGGGCCATTCGTCTACCCGGCACTGAATATCAGGGCCGGGACCCTGACGGCTTCCTGCCCCGCGCCGACATCATTGCCATGTTTGAGCAGTACGCGCGGAACTCGTCCGTGAGATTTGGGGTGCGGGCGACGGCAGTGAAACGAATAGAAGCGGGCTACATAGTGGAAACCGACGGCGACCCGTTGGAGGCGGCCAATGTGGCCGTGGCGACCGGCTCATTTCAGAAGCCCAAGATTCCGTTGTTTAGCGCGAACATCCCCAGCGATGTCTTGCAACTTCATTCCGGCCAATATCGCAATCCACCATCGTTGCCGCCGGGCGCGGTGTTGGTGATCGGCAGTGGGCAATCGGGATGCCAGATTGCGGAGGAGTTGTATCAGAGCGGGCGTAAGGTGTTCTTGAGCGTGGGCAGTGCTGGCCGCGCCCCACGCCGCTATCGCGGCAAGGACATCTTCTGGTGGTTGGCGGAGAGCGGCTTCTTTGATCGCCCGGTTGACAAACTGCCTTCGCCCAAAGCCAGGTTCGTTGGCAACCCGCAAGTGACGGGCGCGGGCGGCGGCCACAGCCTCAACCTGCATCAATTCGCCCGTGATGGGGTGACTCTGCTGGGCCGGGTTCAGGACGCGAGCGATCACAAGATCGCCCTGGCCCCAAACTTGAAAGAGTCGCTGGCGAAGGTGGACAAGTTTGAGGCCGACCTGCTGAAGATGATTGACGGCTATATCGAAAAGACCGGCCTGGATGCGCCGCTTGAGGCTGTGCCGCAGTTGCGGGACGGTTTTGACACCGACGAGCAGACCGAATTGGATTTGCAGACCGCCGGAATCACCACCATTATTTGGGCGATGGGCTACTCATTTGATTTCAGCCTGGTGCAGTTGCCAATCTTCGACGACGACGGCTACCCGGTTCAGCAACGTGGTGTGACGAATTATCCGGGCTTGTATTTTTTGGGATTGCATTGGTTACACACCGCCAAGTCCACCTTGCTGTTGGGCGTAGGCGAAGATGCGGCTTACGCAGCCGAGCATATTGCGGCGAGGTGACGATGACGCCTGAAGAGATCGCTCTCGTAGTCGAGTTTGGCGAAGCTGAAGCCTACGCCGATTTTTACGCGGCGACTCCTGCCGATTACGCCGCCCAGTTTGGCATTAGCGTGCAACGGCTTGGATCAGCGTTTGTGTTTACAGCGGCGGCTTTCGACATTCCGCTGTTCAATCGCGTGGTCGGCCTCGGTTTGAATGAGCCGGCGACCGAGTCAATGGTAGATGAAGCCGTCGCGCACTTTGGGCAACACGGGGTGAAGCATTTTGCTTTTCAACAAAGCCCTCTGGCCCGGCCCACGGAACTACCCGCCTGGCTGGCCGCGCGCGGCTTGCGCGTAAGCGACAATTGGGTGAAAGTGATTCGGGGAACAGAGCCGCCGACAGAGGTCCATACCGACTTGCGCATTGAGGTGGTTGGGCCTGAGCGCGGCGAAGATTTTTCTGAAATCGCCGCCGTAGCGTTTGGGATGCCGCCGGTCATTAAACCCTGGCTGGTTCCGATCATGGGCCGGACAAATTGGCGGCATTATCTTGCTTTCGAGGGCGACAAGGCGGTGGGTTGCGGCGCGTTGTTCATAAAAGAGAGCATTGGCTGGCTGGGCATCGCCGGAACACTTCCGACGGCGCGCGGGCGCGGAGCGCAGGGCGCAATCATGGCCCGGCGGATTTGTGATGGCATTGAACTGGGTTGCCAGGAGCTGGTCACCGAAACAGGCGAAGAGACGCCGACCGCGCCCAACCCGTCGTATCATAATATGATCAGAACCGGATTCAAACCGGCCTATTCGCGACCCAATTACATGTTGCCATAGAACAGTATTGCGTCGTGATGCAAACGTTGGCCCACCCGCCGGGCATTACAACCTCGTGGGAGAAATAAGCAGATGACGATCGCCATCGAGCAAGTCGTCGAACGCATCAGCGAATGGAAAGGGAAGGCCGTCGCCGTTTATCCCCTCAGTGGCGGTCTCACCAACACCAACTACCGGCTGGAAGTAGAGGGCACGCCTTATGTCGTCCGTATCCCCGGCGCTTTCACCGAACTACTGGCGGTGGATCGGGCGAATGAATATCACAACACCAGGGCCGCCGCCCAGGCCGGAGTCGGCCCAACCGTCGCCCACTATCTTGCCGATGTGAACGTGATGGTGCTGGAATTCATTCAGGGCCAGACAATGTCCATCCCGGCCTTGAAGGAGCCGGGGCAGCCGACTCGCATCGCCCAATCCCTGAGGAAACTCCACGCCGGGCCGCGCTTCCGGCACGACTTCAACATGTTCCGCCTCACCGAGTTTTACCTGAAGGTCGTAGACGAGCACGAAGTCCGAATCCCAGATCGCTTCCGTGGTTACATGCCGCAAGTGGCGCGAATTGAAGAGGCCATGAAGCGGCATCCGCTGGCAACCGTTCCCTGCCACAACGACCTGTTGGCCGAGAATTACATTGACGACGGCAAGATGTTGTGGATTCTGGACTACGAATACAGCGGCAACAACGACCCGACATTTGAGTTGGGCAACACTTGCCAGGAACAGCAATATGACGAGCCGCGCATCGTCGAGATGTGCGCCGCTTATTTCGGCGCGGCGGGGGCTTCTACGTCCCCCGCGCGCGCCGATGCGCGCCAAGAGGGCGCGCTCGGCGAGCCTTACCCCGACAAGCTGGCGCGGATGAAGTTGAACATGATCATGTCCGATGTGGGCTGGACGTTGTGGGCGGCGATCCAGGCCAGGATTTCGACGATTGACTACGACTTCTGGGGTTGGGCGGTGGAACGCTGGGGGCGGGCGACGGCGAAGATGGACGGGCCGGAGTTTGAAGGATGGCTGGCGACCGTGTAAACAAAAACCGGGGAGTGGTTCGCCCCGGTTTCGTTTTAGCGTTTCACCGTCTGTGGCGCTTTTATCAGCGCCGTGCGTTTGCGCCAGCCGAACGCCAACGCCGCCAGGCCGAGGAGCCACCAGGTCGTGCGCATGCCTATTGCGAACAGCCCAATTGAATAGAGCACACTGCCAATACCAACCGCCAGCCAGGCAAAATTCTGGCGCTGTTCGTCCTGCTGTTGAAGCATTCGGCTCTCGCGAACCAGCCGCTGTTTGAGGTCCGCCACAAACTCGGCGCGCGGGGCCACCGGCTTCAGGGTCGCCTTCAACCGCCCGGCCACGTTGAACAGGCCGGCCATCTCGTCGCGGCCCGGATGAGCCGCCAGAAGTTCTGCCCCCGAGTCGCGGCCCGCGTTCAGCGCCTCGGCGTGTTTATTTAGAATTTCTGTAACTATCGAGTCCTTCATGATGTTTCCTTGCTTCTAGAGCAGATTCCACACCCGTTTACGGCAACGGAGTCGAGGCTTCAGCCGGAACCGCCTAAAGGCTCGACTCCAAAAGCCATAAACCAATCAGGAATCTGCTCTACGGTCGGCCTAAAACCGACGACCAGCCATTGCCTTTGGGATGACCATCCAGATCATCTCGCAAATCTACCAACGTCCGGTGATATAAACTTTTGATTGCGCCCTCGCTCCGATTCATCACTGTTCCGATCTCGGCGTTCGACATCTGTTCGATGAACTTAAGCACCAGCAATTGCTGGCGCTCGGCGGGCAGGCGCCGCACCATCTCGAGTAGAAAGTCCTGATCCTCGCGGCTCTCGGCGGCGTACTCCGGCGCTTCGCTCTGCAAGCCGTAAACGATGTACTCGTCCAGCGGCACAATCTTGCGGCGGCTCTGGTCGCGATGCCAGTTCGCCACCAGGTTGTGAGCGATCCGGTATAGCCACGCCGAAAACGGCAAGCCCCGGTCGGTGTAGCTGGGCAGGCGCTTCATCGCCCGGAAAAACACGCGGGCGGTCAGGTCTTCCGCATCGTACTCGTTGCCGGTGCGGTAATAAATGTAGCTGTAAATCTTGCCCACATAGCGTTCGTAAAGCTCGCCGAACACCAGCGGGTCAACTTTGGCGCGCTCAATCAGCGCGCTGTCTTGGGCGGTGGGCGGCTTCACGAGCTAACTCGCCTCCGGCTCAACCCGCTCATCATAGAAAACACTGACAGGCCGAAAGGGTTGCGATGCAGGCATAAGTACGTAAGTAATAATGACAAAATCATGACCAAAACCATTACATCCAGTATGATAACAGGGGCAGACGGCTTTAGGCAAGGGCGGCGGAATTGCCTGACAACCTGTAGCGCCTACATGATGAGAAGTTGCGGCTCTCCCAGATTTAGCGTGATAAATTGCGGAGAGAGCATCCCCAGAACTTGTCCTGAGCTTGTCC
>CAYSIV010000238.1:1152-10157 GCA_964431175.1 uncultured Anaerolineales bacterium | reverse complement strand
CCTTCGCTTCGCTCAGGGTGACACCCATAAATCCCGTCAAAAACGGGAGAGACAAGATGATGAAAAGGCCCCGGCTCACCCCCGGGGCCTTTGTTATTCATTCTCAGGTAAAATGGCAAGCTGAAACAAGTGCTGAAACTTTCATAGGGCCTTTTTGTCAAATCTAGAGTCATGCCATCTTTACCTTTATTTCTTAATCCCGGTCACCCGCTCACAAATTGGGCCTATCTATTGTTGGTGGTATTAGTAGCTGTCGAAGGGCCAATTGCCACGTTGGTGGCCGCTGTGGCCGCTTCGGCGGGCTATCTCAACCCATTGCTGGTCTTCGCCTTCGCCGCCGCCGGCAACGCCCTGGCCGACACAGTCTGGTACCTGCTTGGCTATTTGGGTAAAACGGAATGGATCGTTCATCACGGGCGCTGGCTGGGCATCCGCCCCGAACACGTGCAACGCTGGGAGCGCGACATGCACACTCATGCCGGCCGCATCTTGTTTATCGCCAAACTCACGTTGGGCTTCATGGTGCCCATGCTCGTGGCCGCCGGCCTGGTTCGCGTGCCATGGCGGCGCTGGTTCGGTGTGCTGATCATCGCCGAAACGATCTGGACGGGCGGCCTGGTGCTGGCCGGTTTTTACCTTGGGGCGCACCTGCAACGCCTCGAACAAGGATTGCAGTGGCTGGCTCTGGGCGGCGGCTTGCTTTTCGTCATTCTGATCAGCCGATACATTTTTCACCAGCGCGCCCAGGCCGAGGCGAGAAGGCAGTAGTTCTGTCATAAAGAGGATTTTTTAGAATGCGGATCGCTATCGTCAGTCAAACTTACTATCCGGGAAATAATGGCCAGTCCGTCTTTACAATTCAGTTGGCCGAGGGGCTGGCCCAGGCCGGGCACCAGGTCATGGTCATTACCCCGGCCAACCGCCCCGACCCACACTCGGCGGTAATCAACAACGTGCATCTTCACCAGGTCAAGGCTATTCCATTGCCGTGGTTGTATCCGGGTGTGTTCTACACCCCGCTCCCCGGCGGTGAGATCAGCCGCCTGTTCAACACCTTCAAGCCGGATGTTGTGCACCTTCAAGATCACTATCCGCTTTGTCATAGCGCTTTGCAAGTGGCTCGCGCCCGCGGCCTGCCCGTCGTCGGCACCAACCACTTCCTGCCCGATAACCTGATACGCAATTCTGGCTTGCTGAACTGGAATCGCCCGTTCTTCAATCGCCTGCTCTGGCAGTGGATGTTGTTTGTCTTCAACGGTTTGGATGCCGTGACCACTCCCACGCGCACGGCAGCCCAAATTTTGAGCGAACAAAGCGTCCGGCCACCCATCAACCCCGTGTCTTGTGGAGTCGATACTCAACGTTTCCAGCCTCACCCTCACCTCAATCGAGGCGCCGTTCGCCAACGCTACGGACTCGACCCGGATCGAACGCTGTTGCTCTACGTGGGCCGGGTGGATCGCGAGAAGAATTTGGATGTGCTTCTGCGAGCTTTGCGCCAGACGAATCGCGACGACTTGCAGTTGGCAATTGTAGGCCGGCCTAGCAATCACCTGCCTGCCCTGCAAGCGCTGGCGCGTGAGTTGAAGCTGGGTGGGCGCGTGGTCTTCACTGGCTACGTTCCGGCAGATGATCTGCCCGCGCTCTACAACAGCGCCGACATCTTTGCCATGCCCAGCACTGCTGAACTACAAAGCATCGCCACCCTGGAAGCGATGGCCTGCGGCAAACCCCTCCTGGCCGCCGATGCCTGCGCCCTGCCCGAACTGGTGA
Organism: uncultured Anaerolineales bacterium; assembly: GCA_964431175.1. GTDB lineage: Bacteria > Chloroflexota > Anaerolineae > Anaerolineales > VGOW01 > VGOW01. Next base: position 8,384 of record CAYSIV010000238.1, on the reverse strand, counting down.
CGAACGGCGCCAACGGTTACCTGTTCTGCGCCGGGGACGCCGCCGACGCCGCCGGGCGCATTCTACAACTAATGGCTGAGCGCAACCGTTGGCCGGCCATGAGCATCACCAGCCTGGAGCGCGCGCGCCAGCACAGTTTGAGCCAGACGATCCAACGGTATGAGAGTATCTACGGTTCGGTCGCATCAATCAACCGCGCCGCTCGCGTCCAACAATCACGCACCTTTAGTTTGTACCGCGATTGAGGGAGAGTCATATGGACTGCTGTTCACACTCCAAAGGCCTCAACACTATCTTTGACGAGCGCAACGCCCGAAGCGAAGTCGAAGAATACTGGAAGAAGGGGATCGACAAGCACGCTCACCTCCTGGTGGATGCTGTGAGCGCGCGGGGAGTGAGGGATGCTTCTCTGCTTGAAGTGGGCGGCGGCGTCGGCGGCCTGCACACCGAACTGCTCAAGCGCGGCGCGTCACACGCCACTGATGTGGACATTTCCACTGCTTACATATCGGCGGCCAAATCTGTGACCGAAAAGCTGGGTCTGCGCGACCGGGTTGATTATCGCGAAGCCGACTTTGCCGGTGAGGCCGACTCTGTTCCCCCTGCCGACGTGGTGATCCTGCACCGAGTTGTATGTTGTTATCCGGATATGCCGGGGCTTGTCACCGCCGCCGCGCAACATGCCAACCGACTCCTGGCCCTCACCTTCCCGGGCGATGCCTGGTATATGCGCCTCGGCGAAAAGTTGTTCAACTTCGGCCTGTGGCTCAGCCGCTCCAACTTTCGCTTTTATGTGCATCGAGCGGAGGCCATTCTCAGGGTGGCCGCCGCTTCCGGCCTCAAGCCGGTTCAGCAAAAACTGTCGTGGCCGTGGCAAATCGTGGTGTTTGAACGCGCGGCGTAGGGCGAAGCAGGCGAGCGAGATTCTTAAAGCCTATCGCGAGGAATATGCAGGAAGGGATCGCCCATCACGAATCAAGGCATACGACGGACAAGGCGTTTGTCATGTTTGTAGGGAAAGATATCTATGATCTCGCCGGCCCGGATACGCTTTTGCATCGTCGTCCAGAATTCCACCCCCAACAAGTCGCCGTGCGTGTGAGTGAATACATCCCGTAACTCGCCCGGAAACCCCAGAAACGTCAAAAATTCTTCAGGGAAGATGTCGTCGTCACCGACGAAGAACCATGGCTCCGAGGCCAGTTCTTCCTGGACGGTACTGGCCTTCGGCATTTCTCTAAAATTGCAATCAGTCAACAAGCAAAGCTCATCGTAATCGTAAAAAATGACGCGGCCATGCCGGGTAACGCCGAAGTTCTTGAGCAGGAGATCACCAGGAAAAATATTGGTCGCCGCCAGGTCTTTGATGGCCTGACCATAGTCAATGATGGCCTCGGCGGTGGCCCCGGCCTCGCGAATATAAAGGTTCAATGGCGTGAGTCGCCGCTCGGCATAAAGGTGTTTGATCACCACGCTATCGCCTTCGACAATGACACTATTGGCCGCCGTCGCCGCCAGCTCGTCCAGCAGTTCCAGCGAAAAACGCCCCCGGTCGAATTTCAGATATTCAAATTCCTGAGCGTCCACCAGCCGCCCGGCCCGATCGTGATTGAACACCAGTTGATACTTGTCGATCACGTCCTGTCGGGCAGTCGTCTTCGGGTAGCTGAACCGGTCTTTGATCACCTTGAAGACAACATCGTAAGAAGGCAAGGTGAACACCGCCATGACCATTCCTTTATCGCCGGGGGCAAGATGGAACATATCATTGGAGTTTGCCAGGTGATGAAGCAGGTCGCGATATAGCTCGGTTTTGCCGTGCTTGTGGTAGCCGATGGCAATGTAAAGCTCGGCCACCCGTTTGAGGGGCATGATGGATTTTAGAAACGCGATCAACTCGTAAGGCCGTTTGATTTCGACATGAAAGTACGAGCGGGTGAAACTGAAGACGATGCTGGCTTCGTCCTGTGTCAGCAAGGCGGCGTCGACGACGAGACCGCGATTCGTATTGAGCAGGGCCAGGACCAGGGGAACGTAATTCGGGCCGCTACGGATTCTGCCAATCAGGTAAGCGCCTTTATTACGATAAAACACGGGGGTGAGCATTTCAATGGCATCGCCCGGCTTGCTTCCCCAGTCAGGCGGCAAGTATTTCTCAACCTCGGCGGCCGCCAACTTCGCATCTTGCTCAATATTGCGGTAATTCACCTGGAAGCGACAGGCCTGTAAGATGGCCTTGACCAGGCCGCGAATGGTTCTTTGTTTGGCAAAAGTTTTGTAAATCCGCTTCGGCGCCCGCAAGGGCGGTGCTTCAAAATCGGAGCTGGCAAATTCAATGTCCGGGTCAACGCCGACGGTGGTAAAAATCCGGCGGGTGATGGAATTGAAGAAAGTTTCGGCCAGCGCCACATCGTCGCGTCCGGCGACGAGGGTCGCGTAAAACGCCTTCATCGCCGCCCAGGCGGCTTTATCTCTGGCGGCGTCTTTCAGAATGACCCGGACCTCAGCCACGATTTGACCAATGATGCTTTTATACAAGTCCAGCCGCTCAACGGCATCATTCTGCGCGCCGTGCCAGTCCTGCTTTTCAAACCGCGATCTGGCCCGGCACGTAATCGCGCTGAACTTGGCCTGATAAGAGTCAAAGGCCTGTTGGATTGTCTCTGCACCGCGAAGCGCAAGATAGGTTGTCCGCCGGGTCATTTGCGTAAGCGTCTTGTCAACCGGAGTAATCCACCCACACGAATCTTGGAACCAATTTTTTCAGACGCGCAGATTTTATCCTATCCCTCAAGCCGTGGCAACATACATTAGACTCTATCGGAAATAGCGGCCTTCGACAGGCTCAAGCCGCGTATGACAGGCTCAGGCCGCGCGCTGACGCGAAGCGGTCGAAGCGCGCACTGGCTTATTTTGAATAGAGTCCATTGTGTGAGACGGCAAATATACCCCTTATTTTTCGAGAGCAGAAGCCGCGCTCCGGCTTGACTTTTATCAAAGAAATTTGTGACATATGCCACTCGATCTGACAGAGTATAAATGCTAACAATTACGAGGGTTGATCCGGGCTTCAGCCGGCAACGCCGGTAAATATGGCAACCCCTTTAATTTGTAAACGCAAGGTGGAATATGCGCGAATTGGCAATTGCCCAAGCTATCTTTGAGAAAGCCCTTAGCCACATTCAAGCTGCCGGGACCGGTCGCGTCACGACGCTTTATCTTGTCCGTGGTGAGAAGTCCGGAATGGCAGAGGACACAATCCGATTTTACTGGAGCGAGATCAGCCGAGGCACGTCGGTCGAGGACACATGCTTGAACTTCCGCCGAGAACCAGCCGAACTTCTTTGCCTGACTTGCGATCAGCGTTACCCCTCGGGAGGAAACGGCGCAGTTTGCCCCACATGTGGAAGCGAAAAAATCAAAGTGGTGGCGGGTGAGGAAATTTATCTGGAAGCGATTGAAGTCGAGCTTCGCAACTTGGTGCTAAGCTAACCCGCTACGCACCAGCTTCGACGATCGCGACGAGGCGCCTGCAAGCCGGCCCGCGCCGCCTCGTGCAGAATCCCGGTCCCGGTGATGCCGCCGCCGATGACGATCAAATCCCAATGGCGGCTCAATTCATATTTGATCAGCCCATCGGTGATCTGCCGAACATAGGGCGCGCCGCGCGTGCCCATCCAGTTGATGGCATTCACCAGCGGGCGGCCATCCCGACCCACAGCCACTGCGCTGGAATATTGACTCGTGCAACTGACGGCGGCAATGTTCGCAACTGGCACGACATTCTGCGCTAACACTTTCCGGACGGCAGTGGTGATGGCCGCCCACCAGTCGTCAGACCTTTGCTCAGCTCCCCCACCCGGTAGAAGCGAAAGCGGTGTCTCCTCAAACTCGCTGGCAACAACTTCGCCGTTAAGTGAAACGAGGGTCGCTTTCGGTCCCGACATACCGATGTCGATTACCGGGATATATTTATCGCCGTTTGTTGGCACAAGGATCTCTCTGGCGAAGCTCGTCGAGTGATATTGACGTACAAATGTCTAGCGTGAGCTGTGTGCGTTGGTTGTCAAAGCTGGCAATTGCATCCTTCAAGATGGCGCTTTGATACCCTCGTTCGCACGCGCCACGGAAGGTTGAAAGCACGCACATTTCTGATATATACCCTGCAACGATTACAAAATCCACTCCCGCCAGTTTGAGTATGGTATTCAATTCCGAATCCCAAAATGCGTTCAGGTGGCTCTTTTGAACCCGGTGATCCTCGGGGCGACAATCGAAACCTGGATAGACTCCCCAGGCATGAGACCCGGCAGGCTTCTTCTTCGAGGTGTGTTGAATGACAACGATCGGCCAGCCTCGTTCACGGAAGAGCGCAATAGCGGTGTTAATTGTCAGAACGGCGCGCAGGAACTCTGCCAGGTTCGGGTTGTCCGCCTCGAAGAAATCGTTCTGAGGGTCTAAAACAAGCAGAGTAGGCTTCACGTTTCACCTCAAAGTTGCTCAACCAGCGCCTATTACGGTTGAATCGGCTTATCGCGTAGAACGTAATAAGCCAACACGCCAAACGGCCAAGTAATAATCAAATTCGATACTTCGGTGTGTGCCCAAACCAGGTTTCAGCCAATATCTTTCTGGAGCTTGGCAACTAAAAATTTTTGCATAGGCTCATTTTTCATGATCGCCCGCCGCGCGGCCTGCACTTCCAGGTCGTCCGCGGGCCGGTCAAGCAGATTCCGCAATGTAAAATAGTGAACTGATGGATTCTCTTTTTCCAAGAGCCAATCGATGGTTTTATCAGGCATCGTCGTATCTCCTCTCCGGTCGCGACTTATCTGGCCTATATCTGCTTAGTTGATTCCCCTTCTACCCCATCGCCGCAAACGCGGTATCCAGGCAGGCACGCGCTGGCAATAAGCCGTCCACAGTTCACCAAACTTCGCCGCTAGCGCCTGCTCCTCGCGCCGGGCGCGAATTGCAAGAAATAGAAAATTTGTGGCGAGAAACGCGAGTGTCCACGTTCGATAGAGCAACACGCCCCCGAAGGCAGTCACGACGATTCCCAAGTACATTGGATGGCGCAGGTAGGCAAACGGGCCACGCATGATCAGTTGATGATCTGAGTACAGGGGCGCGCCGAAGCTGGTAGAGACGTTGTACATCTTGTCCAGCGTCAGCCGCCCCCACAGGGCGAGCGCCATCCCGGGGAAATAGAGCAACCCGCCCAAAGCAAGCGCCGCCGCCCGGGCAGGTTCCGAAAGGGCCAGTGGCAGAGGCCGCCAGATTACAACGCACCACCCAAAATACAGAATGCTGGCTAACAGCAAGAACAACCCTCGTCGTATTCTGCGCGCTGGCTGAGATAGTTGCCCTATTGGATGGTGAAGACTGTGCCATAACCCCAGATACACAGCGCTTAACAACACCAGGGCCGCTAAACCGCCGGCCCATCTTGCCCATCGTTCAATGACGTTTAGATCCATGATATTGTCGGCAACTGCCAGAGTATCTCTTGAGAGCGAGTCCTGCCAGGTTCAGTTTAGCCAAAACCATCGGATGGGTGTAGTGAATAATGTCGTCGTTTTGCCAAACTTAAGTAGGCAACAAATCCATTCGTTGTTATCTCAACAGAATGCTACGCATTTGTGGCGGAACTTGACCGACGATATGTTTTTTGCTCAATTACATCTAAGCTGGCCGGTGCGGGACATAGCTCACTTTACAATTCTGGCGGCGGCGGCTATGCTAAACGGTATGACTCCACCAAACGCCAATCAACCATTCGACTATGTCATCATCGGCTCCGGATTCGGCGGCAGTGTGTCAGCCATGCGCCTGACGGAGAAGGGCTACACGGCCTTAGTGCTGGAGCGCGGCAAGCGCTACCGCGATGAAGATTTTGCCCATAGCAATTGGATTGTTTGGAAATACCTCTGGCTTCCGGCGGCGCGCTGGTTTGGGATTTTGCAGATTAGCCTGTTCCGCGACGTTTTTGTTCTGCATGGCTCCGGGGTGGGCGGTGGCAGTCTCGGCTATGCCAATGTGCTGATGGCCCCCGACGAAAAACTGTTTGCCGCCCCCGCCTGGCGGCACCTGGCGGATTGGAGAACGATTTTGCAATCTCATTACGACACAGCGCGGCGGATGCTGGGCGTGACTCCCAACCCGCGCCTGTGGCCCGCCGACGCAACGTTGAAAGAAATCGCGGACGAATTGGGTATGGGCGCTACGTTCCAGCCCGCCGAAGTTGGCACTTTTTTTGGGGAACCCGGCCAGGAAGTGCCCGACCCGTTCTTCGATGGTGAGGGGCCGGCGCGCACGGGGTGTATTCACTGCGGCGGTTGCATGGTGGGTTGCCGCCACAACGCCAAAAACACGCTTGTCAAAAACTATCTCTACCTGGCCGAGAAGCGGGGCGCGCAAGTATGGCCGGAGTGTGAAGTGCGAGACATTCGCCCTCTGCCCGCCGGCCAGCCCGACGGGGCGCGCTACGAAGTGATTTATCGCAGTTCAACCACTCCGTTCTTCAAACCAGAGCGGCGAGTGCGGGCGCGCAACGTAGTGCTCTCGGCGGGGGCGCTGGGCACGTTGAGACTGTTGTTTCGTTGCCGCGATATGACACGCTCTCTGCCCAACATTTCGCCTCGCCTCGGCGACATGGTGCGTACGAACAGCGAGGCGTTATTGGGCGCAACCAACCGCCACCTGACGACAGATTACTCCGAAGGCATCGCCATCACCTCCATCTTCAAGGCCGACGCCGTGACCCATGTTGAGCCGGTTCGGTATCCGGCCGGCTCTGATCTGATGCGCCTTCTCGCCGGGCCGTTGATCAGTTCCGGCAGTCACATCGCCGTCCGCTTCCTCAAGTCGGCGCTCGAAATTCTCCTGCACCCGCCCGACTTTCTCAAGGTTTACGTCCTGCCGGGCTGGGCCAAGCGCAGTACGATTCTGTTGGTGATGCAAACCGAAGATAACCGTATTCGCTTGCGATTGGGGCGCAGCCTCTTCACTTTGTTCCGCCGCAACCTGGTATCCCTGCCCGACGAAGCACACACTATTCCGGCCAAGATTGATATTGGTCATCAGGTAACGCAAGCATTTGCTCAAAAAACCGACGCTGTTCCGCTGGGGTCCATCAACGAAGGGCTGTTCAACATTCCGCTTACAGCCCACATCCTCGGCGGTTGCCCCTTTGGACGCAATTCAGAAGAAGGCGTCATTGACCTGAATTG
>CAYSIV010000238.1:0-1142 GCA_964431175.1 uncultured Anaerolineales bacterium | reverse complement strand
CGTCCCCGCCAACCCGGGCGTAAACCCCAGCTTGACCATCACCGCACTAGCCGAGTATGCGATGAGTTGCATGCCGCCAAAGGAAAAATAGCCTCCGTTTGGCGAGAAAACTATATTCTGATGTTCATGAATGCAGGGTGGGCAAAGGAGGAAAATATGATCACAAGCCTCATCTTCAACGCAGATGACTACGGACGCACGCCAGAGGTGTCGCGCGGCATTCGCGAGGCGCACCGACGGGGTGTTGTCACCTCTACAACCTGCATGATGAATATCCCCTCCACCGTCAGTGACATTGCCCTGGCACTGAAAGAGACGCCAGCGTTAGGATTGGGCGTCCATCTTGTGCTAACTGCCGATTCCCCGATTCTGCCGGGCAAAAAACTCCGAACCCTCACTGACGAGAAGGGTGGTTTTCTGAAACTGGGTGTTTTGATTGCTAAGATTAATGACGTGGACGTGCGCGAGGTCAAAGCCGAATGGCGCTCCCAAATCGAAGCATTCATTGCGGCAACACAACGCACCCCTACCCACCTGGACTCACATCACCATTCATCTTATTTCACTCCGCAACTCTTCCGGGCCATGCTCGAGCTGGCCGACGAATACGATTGCGCCATCCGCCTGCCAGTCCACAACCAGACGGACTTTCGCGCGACAGGTTTACCCGATCAAGCTACCCAAGACATCCAACAGCAAATCACAGCTCTGATCGACGAATATACTCCCCGCTGTCCTGACAGCTTTGTTGCCGGTTTTTATGACGAGCACGCCACCCTGGAGTATCTATTGGAAATCATCTCCGGCTTGACAGGCGGGGTGCATGAAATCATGTGCCACCCCGGTTACTGTGACTCCACCCTGGAAGCGAGTTCCAGTTATGCCGGCCAACGCGAGAAAGAGCTTGCTGTTCTGGTAGATGTCAATCTTATGAACGCCATTCAAAAGCGCGGGGTTCAGTTGATCAACTTTACTGGGCTCAACAATCGCGTTTGATCGCTGGGGTGTTGTCGTTAAGCGCGAGGCTTTCGGCCTAACATCGCGGCAGGCCTTGCTTTGACCGGCTGCCACGCTTACGGCCGCAACTTAGTACTACAACGAGACTTCACATTACTACGAGACTTCATGTATTACTACGAGAC
>CAYSIV010000237.1:1464-10229 GCA_964431175.1 uncultured Anaerolineales bacterium | reverse complement strand
GGCGTTGATGATAGGCGACCACCAGCGCCCGTCCCACTCATACTTGCGTGGCATGACCTGCTCGCCGTACTTCGTCAGCAGTTTAGCGTTGGCCTCGTACCATTGCGGGCGCTCGAAGCCCATCGCTTCAAAGAAAACAGCGCCTAAGGCTTTCTGACGCTCGAACATCGGGCTGACGCGCACGTAGCGGTTGGACGCCCATTGCTCGCGCGGATGCACGATGCCGTAAGTCTTGTTGAAGCCCTCGGCGGTGCGGGCGTTAATGTGAGTTTTGGTTTTCTGGTGACCATAGAAGCGGGCGATGTCGGAACTGGAAGGATCGATCTCGGGCATGCCGGTCGTCATCCACTCGGCCACCGCCCGGGCAATGCCGGGCGCCTCTTTGATCCAGATGGCGGACACCGACCACAGACCCTTCACTTCCGGCGTCTCGCCCAGGAGCGGGAAACCATCGGGCGTGAGCGAGAGCAGACCGTTGATGGCGTAGCGGATGCCGACTTTCTCGTTGGCGAGAATATCGGGGATCAGTTCAAGCGCGCGCTCGAGCGACGGATCAAAGTCTTCTTTGGTGAACGGCATCTCGGTCGGGGAGAGGGCCGCTTTTTCAATCGGCGGGATGTCATCGGGTTCCATCAGGATTGGCCGGTGATCGTACGACCCAACTTCCATATCACTGCCATGCTGGCGCTCGTAGCCGTTGGTGTCCATGTCGCGAATGATGGGGAATTCAATTTCGCCCTTGGTGTTGGCAAACTGCGGCACTGGCCCCACGCTGATCATCTGGTGGACGGCGGGCGAGAGCGGGATGTGCGCCCCAGCCATACGGGCGATACGCGGACTCCAAATGCCACAGCAGACAACTACCGTGTCGGCTTTGAGGTCGCCGCGATTGGTGCGGAGGCCGCGGACCCGACCACGCGAAGCGTCGACATCAACGCCCAGAATTTCAGTATTGGCGAAGACCTGGAGCGCGCCCATGGCTTGCGCCTTCTCACGCATGAGCGTGCCGCCGCGCAGTGAGTCCACCGTGCCGATACCGGGCGTGTAGAAACCGCCCAGAATGATCTTCTCGTTGATGTATGGCACAAGCTCTTTGACTCTGGCCGGTGAGATCAACTCCGAATCGATGCCCCACGATTTGGAGGCGGCCAGGCGGCGCTTGAGTTCCTCGGCCCGCTCGGTCGTGCGGGCGACCTCGATGCCGCCGCTCTGGATGAACACATCCAGCTCCTTGTATTGCTTCACGCTATCCAGCGTGAACTTGGTCATTTCTTTGGAATGGTCGGTGAGGAAGATGAAGTTCGAAGCGTGGCCGGTGGAACCGCCAGGGTTGGGCAGAGGCCCTTTGTCCAGCAACACAATGTCCTTCCAGCCTAACTGGGCCAGGTGGTAGGCCATGCTGTTGCCGACGATACCTGCGCCGATGATGACAACATTCGCTTGATTGGGAAATGAACTCATGGGAGATGCTCCTTTGGTCTTTATAGTGATATATAGCAAATATATCACACTTTTCGCCCAATTTGCCTGTTATTTGGCGGTGGCGGCTAACGCTTTGCGTATCATTCCATGCTCAACATCTCGTCAGTGATTTCAACTCCGTAATCCTTCAATGCGCTCTCACGACTCACTTTGCCGTCGCGCACATCGCGAATCACTTGATCACGATCCCGATCTTTCGGATTCCCGTTGCCGCCGCCGCCAGCCGCATCCATGATAACGACATCACCCGGCTTGAGGCGGGTGATGCCGTAGGGATTCCCGGTCTGGCCGTTGACAAGGAATTGGGCCTTGGCTCCGGGTTGGCCGCCAAACAAACCATCGGGCGGAAGTCGAAAGCGGCCCGATTGGATTCCAAGATTCACCGGCGGCTGAGGCGCATACTCATCATCGGGCACGCGAAAGACCTCCCGCCGCCCGAGGCCGCCGCGCTGTTTGCCCGGCCCGCCCGAGTCGGTGAGCAATTCGCGCCGTTCGACGATGAGCGGCGAGTCGCTCTCCAAAATTTCTACCGGTGTGTTTGCGCCGTTGGCCGGGAAGATGAAACAGCCCGCGCCATCACCGCCGGCGCGGCCATCGCGCGCGCCGCCCGCGCCGAGGCCGCCGCCGCGAATGAGCACGGCATGGAAAGGCTGGCCGTTATTGCGTCGCCCATAGAAAACTTGCATGGTCGCCGGTGTGCCGCCGCTCCCGGCGACTACTCGATTCGGCAATGCCCCCGCCAGCGCGCGATAGATGATCTCGGTCATGAAGTGGCCGATCTGCATTCGGGCCGCCACCGCCGCCGGGAACCGGCAGTTGACCACCGTCCCTTCGGGTGCAGTCAAATGAATCGGCGCGGCGCTCCCGTCGTTGTTGGGAAGGTCCGGGTCAAAGATACTTTTGACGGCCATGTGGACGTAGGCGTAGGTGAAGTTGTAGACGACGTTGCCGCCCCAATCCACTTGCGGCGAGGAGCCGGTGAGATCAACCTTGATGTCGCTCCCGGCCACCTCGATCGCACATTTGATGATCAGGTCGGCGCGGCCTTCCATCTGCTCGATGATGCCTTCAGCGCGATAGATGCCGGGCGGCACTTTGGCGATAGACTCACGGATGCTCCGCTCACTGCGGCTGATGATCTCGTCGGCCAGATCGTCCAGCCCGTCCAGATGATGTTCAGCCAGCAGACGACAGACCTGCTCGGCGCAGACGTGGTTGGCGGCAACCTGCGAGCGGATGTCGCCGATCACCTGCTCCGGCGTGCGCACATTCCACCGGATCATGTCCAGCACGGCTTCGTTCAACTGCCCGCCGTCGTAGAGTTTCACCAACGGGATGAACAATCCTTCCTCGAACACGTCATGGTTGTCCGAGGCCACCCGCCCGCCGATGTCGGCGTGATGCAAAACACAGGCGGTGAAGGCGGTGAGTTGATCGCGATAAAAGATCGGGCTGAGCACACACACGTCGTTCAAGTGTCCGGCCAGCGCCCACGGGTCGTTGGTGATATAGGCATCGCCGGGGCGGAACGAATCGGCGGGCAAGCTCTGCACCAGTTTCTTGATGCCAATCGCCATCGCGCCCGACTGTCCCGGTGTGGCAAACGAGCCTTGGGCCAACTCGCGCCCGCGCCGGTCGGTGAACATGCAAGTATAGTCGTGCGCGTCGCGGAGCAGGCTGGAAAAGGCGGTGCGGGCCACGGCGGCGTCGGCTTCATCCACGATGGAGAGCAGTCGCCGCCAGAGGATTTCGAGGGTGATGGGATCGAATTTAGTAGCCATTATTTGAGCATGTGAAAATAGTTGCCAAGTATGATGAAGTAGTCCCACAAAAAGTGCCATGCCATCAGTGGCCGTATTGATGGCAGCCAACAAGCCAATGCCCCAAAGAATACGCCCAGCGCCAAAGTCCCTACCAGTTGATAAATGACCGCCGAGAGAGGGTAGCCTCCTATCGCATTATTGGCGTGAAACAGCGAAAACAAAACGGCGCTCGCTAAGATCCCTGCGGCCTTGCTCCCCGCGCTGCTCCAGTCATGCTTGACAAGCCCACGCGCCATCAAGTTTTTTGATACTTTGGAGAGCGCCGCCTCCAATTCTTTCATGCCTGCAAAGTGGCGCAAAATCAAACCTCGAAACATCCACTCTTCAGAAATGCCGACCAGGCCCAGTGTTAGTATGCCAATCAATAACACCCCCTTGTCAACTTTAGCCGCGCTGTGCGGAGATAAGTCCCGGAACCACAATGCTAACAGCAAGGCCGCCAATGCGACTGGAATGATAACCAACGTATTTTCCACCCAACGCCCAATACCCTTTGCGCTTCCCAAGCCCGCCGTCTCCAATGAGAAGAAGCGCGCCGTCACATACACAAGTAGAAGGGTCGTGGCAAATTCGGCCGGAAATAGCCAGAGCAACATTGCCGTGTTGCCATATTCCACCCCACCAATGTAACGCATGACGAATTGACCGACCCCCATCAAGGCGTAGTACAGAAGGCACGTTGCTAGAACGACAACGGCAGGATGATGGGTTTTTATTTTCACTCTCTTTCACCAGTTAACTTGCGAAACGCCGCCGGCATGTGCTGGCAACGTTTCCTATCTTCATTGTTGACCTAACTCGATCCACAAGAACCCGTACTCGTCCACCCTCACCTTCGCCTCTTCGCCGACAATCACCGTCGACTCACGCTCTTCGACGATGGCCGGGCCGGAGAACTCTGCGCCGGGGAATAACTTGTAGCGGTCGTACACCGTGAAGAGGATGAAGTCGCGGGCGATGCTAGAGAACGCGCGCCGCTCACCTTTGATTGCCTCTTGAATGTTGCCACTCTTATGTTGCAATCGCGGCAATTCCAGCAACCGCACCGGCAAACTGGCCCGCACCCGGAAGTTGACGAACTCGACCGGCGATTCGGCATAGGTGCGCCCGTACAATCGGCGGTAGGCCTCGTCGAAGCGGCGGCGCACATCGGCAGGGTCGAGCGTGGTGAAGTCGCGTTCTGAGAGGGGAAGATTGGTCTCAGAACCTTGGCCGATGAAGCGCGCATCCACCGAACGGGAGAATTCAATGGCATCTTCTGCGCCCGCCTTCCGCAGGGTGAGCTCTCCCTCGGCTTCCATCTCGCGAAACAACGATTCGATCTCCACAAAATCCGCTGACAGGACAGGCGCTTTGCGCTTGCGCGTGCGAACCAGATCGAAGGCGCGGGGCGCGGTGAAAAAACCGAGCGCCGAACCGACACCGGCATTTGGCGGCACGATGAGACGCGGCGCGCCGAGTTTGCGGGCGAGGCCGTACGCATGAACCGGCCCGGCCCCACCGAAGGCGGCGACAGTAACAACTCGCGGATTGCCGCCGCGCTCGGCGATGTGCGTCTTGGCGGCGGCGGCCATCATCTCGTTGATAAGATCGTGGATGCCCCATACCGCCTGAATGAATGGCACGCCCAGCGGTTTGGCGACACGCTCCTCGATACCGCGTTTGGCCGCTTCCAAATCCAGCTTCATCGCGCCGCCGAGGAAATACTCAGCGTCGAGATAGCCCAGCACCAAATCGGCGTCGGTGACGGTTGGCTCGGTTCCGCCGCGCCCGTAGCAGATCGGCCCCGGCTCGGCCCCGGCGCTCTCCGGCCCCACCTGCAAAGTGCCGAGGCGGCTCGTGCGGGCGATGCTCCCGCCGCCGGCGCCGATCTCCATCAAGTCCACCACCGGCACTTGAATGGTGAGGCCGCTCCCCTTCATGAAGCGCTGGACGCGCCCAACCTCGAAGGTCGGCACAACTCCGGCGACGCCATCTTGAATGAGGCAGGATTTGGCCGTCGTGCCGCCCATGTCGAAGCAGAACATTTCGGGAAGGTCGAACAGGCGGCTGTAGTATTGCCCGGCGATGACCGCCGCCGTCGGCCCGGACTCGATGATGCGGACCGGGAACTCGGCGGCGGTTTCCGCCGAGGTGACTCCGCCGCTGGACAGCATGATGAACAGCCGTCCGCTGAAGCCGAGCGAAGCCAGGCGCTGGTAGAGCGCCCGCAGATACTTTTCGGTGAGCGGCTTGACGTAAGCATTGATGACGGTGGTGCTGGTGCGCTCGTATTCGCGAATCTGCGGCAGGACTTCGTATGAAATTGAAACCGAAGCCGTTGGAAATTCTTCGCCTATGAGTCGCTTGAGGGCTAGCTCATGAGCCGGATTCTCGAAAGAGTTGAGCAGGCAGACGGCGACAGACTCAACGCCCAGGCCAGCCAGGGCGCGCACCGTTGCTCGCGCTTCTATTTCGTCGAGCGGCTTCAGCACACTCCCGTCGGCGCGCAGGCGCTCGTTCACTTCCAGCCGGCGATGCCGAGGCACTAATGGTTCGGGGACTTCGGCGAACACGTCGTAGGGCGCGTATCGAATCTCTCGCCCCAATTCAAGCACGTCGCGGAAGCCCTGCGTGGTAATCAGCCCGGTGCGCGCGCCTTTGCGCTCGATGATGGCGTTGATGACCAGCGTGGTGCCGTGGATAATCTCCTCCAGCCGTTCGACGTGATCGGGAACCTGATCGGCCAGCCCGCGAATGCCTTCTTCAATCGCATCCGAAGGATCGCGTGGAGTGGTCAGGCACTTGTAGGTGTTAACCTGCCCGGTCGCATCGTCGAGCAGGACGAAGTCGGTGAAGGTGCCGCCGACGTCAATGCCAAGTCGCATAACTTTCTCCGTCTAAATGAATATCAGCGTCCTGAGCGGAGGCGGGTGCTGTTCCCGCCGTAGTCGAAGGGCGCGGGTCTCGCCCAAGGGGTCGCACCCCTTCGGCACGCTTCGCGTCAGGGCAGGCTCTTCGGCTTCGTTCCGCTTCGCTTCACTACGCTCAGGGTGCTTGCTTCTTTCAAATGACTCCCCGACTCCGCAAGTCAGACATTTTCATCGTGTTATAACCCAGCACCTCGCCGTAAATTGCTTCGTTGTGTTCACCCAGGCGCGGGGGGAACGTCAACTCGGTAAGGCCGTCGTTGTTTACTTCGGCCAGCGGCGGCAGGATCAGCTCTGTGCCGCTCCGCTCGTCGCGGGCGTGGGCGAACGCCGCTTTCAACAGCGGTTCCTCCAGCACGTCGCCGAGTGTATTCACTTTGGCAATTGGCACGCCGATGCTGTTCAGGGCGGTTGCGAGATCGGCGGTGGTCATAGTTTGGGTGCAATCCGCGAGCCGCCGGTTGAGTCGCTCCACGTCGGCGATGCGGCCCGCGTTGCGTTGATACGACTCGTCGGCCAGCGACTCGAAGCCGGGTAACCTGGTGATCGCTTCCCACTGCCGGTCGTTGCCGACGGCCACGTAAACGTATCCATCACGAGTCGGGTAAACCGAAGCCGGGGCAAAAAATTGGTGGGTGTTGCCGCGCCGGGTCACCCGTTCGCCGAGGGCGGTGAGCATGATCGGGCTGGCCATCCAGGAGGCGGTTGACCGGAACATGGAAATGTCAATGCGGCCTCCTTCGCCGGTCGTGGCGCGGCGATACAACGCCTTCATCAATGCGCCGTAAGCGTGCTCGGACGCGCCGAGGTCCACCATCGGCAAACCGAAGACGAGCGGCGGGCCGTTCGGTTCGCCCGTCAAATCCATCCAGCCGGCGCGGGCTTGCAGAACCGGGTCGTAGGCGGCCTCGTCCGAGTCCGGGCCAAAGCCGGTGGTGCCGAGCCAGATGAGGTTGGGTCGGATGGCTTTGAGTGCCTCGTAGTCAATGCCGAGTTTGGTGTAACTGGAGGGGCGGTTGTTGGTGGCGAAGATGTCAACTGAGAGATTGGAGATTAGAGATTGGAGAATTGAACGGCCTTCGGGATCACCTAGATTAAGAGTAATAGCTTGCTTGCCGCAGTTGTTGGGCAGGAAGTAACTCGCCATGCCGTCTTCGTCGAGGAATTTTTTGCCTACGTACCGGTTCGGGTCGCCGCGCCCCGGCGGCTCAATGCGAATCGTCCGCGCTCCTTCCCGCGCCAGACGCTGGGTGAGGAACGGGAGAGTCGTGGCCTGTTCGAGGGAGAGGACGGTGAGGTTGGAGAGAAGAGGCATGTTTTCAATTTATTCGTTGCTCGTTACTCTCCATCGCGGCTCTTTCCCTTGCAGAATCGCCAGCACTTCTTCGGCAATCATCACTCCGGCGTAAGACTGCGCCTCCGCAGTTTGCGCGCCGACGTGCGGCGTGGCGATCACTTTCGGGTGGGTGGCGATGGAGCCGGTCGAGGGCGGTTCGGCGGCGAACACGTCCAGGGCGGCCCCGGCCAATTGGCCGGAGTCCAACGCCGCCCGCAATGCGTCTTCGTCCACCACCCCGCCGCGCGCGGCGCAGATCAACCGCGCGCCATTCTTCATCTTCCCAAATTGCTTCTCGCCGATCAGTCCCTTGGTCTCGGCCGTGAATGGCAGATGTAAAGAGATGTAGTCGGATCCGGCAATCACTTCATCGAACGTCGCCGGTTGGGCGTCCCGCCCGCGAATCTGCTCGGCGGTGAGATAGGGGTCGTAAGCCAGCACCGACATTCCGAAGACCGCCGCCCGTTTTGCCACTTCTGCGCCGATGCGGCCAATGCCGAGCAAACCCAGCGTCTTGCGGTTTAGCTCGGCGCCCATGAACGCGCTCTTTTCCCACTTGTTCTGTTTCATCGAAGCGTCGGCGGCGGGGATGTGACGGGCCAGAGCTAGCATGAGGCCAAAGGTGTGTTCGGCGACGGCTACTGAGGCGGCCAGCGGGCTGTTGACGACGGCGATGCCCTGGGCAATGGCGGCGGCCACGTCAATATTGTCCACCCCCACACCAGCCCGCCCGATCACTTTGAGATTCTTCCCGGCGTCGGCAACCTTCGCCGTCACTTTGGTGCGCGAGCGGACGACGAGGGCGTGATAGTCCGGCAGGGCAGTCAGCAATTCATCCGCCGTGATTTTGGGATTGATGGTGACTTCGCCACCGCTTCTTAATAGAGCGAGTCCATCTTCGGAGAGGCCGTCGGAAACAAGAATTTTGTAGGTCATAGTTTTTCACCTCGAAGGCTCGACCCCCTTGCAGGGGGCAGGCGAGCGCGAAGTTTTCTTCACTTTATCTTTGCGCCTCTCACGATTAAAGGTTTCACCCATTTGTGCGCTGAAACTCCGCCATGAATTGGGTCAGCGCTTCCACCGACGCCATCGGTCCGAGCGTGGTCCAGCTCAGGACCCAGGATGTCCTGCCCGACGCCATCGGCGCGGGGGTCGTGCGGGTGCTGCGGGACCACCGGGCCGCGCTGGACCAGGGGGCCATCCTCAGCATCGACG
>CAYSIV010000237.1:0-1454 GCA_964431175.1 uncultured Anaerolineales bacterium | reverse complement strand
GGTCAGCGCTTCCACCGACGCCATCGGCAAGGCGTTATAGAGCGAAGCGCGCAGGCCGCCTACCGAACGGTGGCCTTTGAGGCCAATCAACCCTTGGGCTTCGGACTGTTTGGCGAATTTCTTTTCCAAGATAGTTGAGCAATTCGCTCTGCGCCTGCTCCAGCATCGACAGCGGCAGTGCCGCCGGGCCAGGGTTGAAATTGTGGACTCGTTCCATGTTTATAATCTCACGGGTTCCCGGAATTCGCCAAATACCTGCTTTAACATTTTCGTAATCTCGCCCAACGTCGCATAGGCCCGCACGGCATCCATCATGGCCGGCATCACATTCTGGCCGTCCGCTGCCGCCTGGCGCACTTTCTCCAGCGCCGAAGTGACTGCCTGCGAGTCGCGGCTGGCCCGAACGGCGTCCAGCCGGCGGATGGATTCTTCGGCCTGCTCTGGCCGGTACTCGTGCAGGGCCACGTCGCGTTGATCTTGCGAAGCATCTACTCGATATTTGCTCACGCCCACTTTGGGGATCGAGCCATCCTGCAACCCCTGCTCCGTCTTCCAGGCCTGCTGCGCCACCTCGCGTTGCACCGCGCCCTCACTCACCGCCCGAACAATGCCGCCCATCTCCTCATCCACCCGTTTCATCTCGGCCGTGATTCGATTCTCCATTTCGTGCGTCAGCCATTCGACATAGTAGGAGCCGCCCAACGGGTCGGCGGTGTCACACAGGCCCATCTCCTCCACCAGAATTTGCATTGTCCGCAGGGAAATCAGGGCCGCCTTTTCAGTGGGGATGGTGTAAGCTTCGTCATACGAACAAAGGGCCATCGTCTGCGCGCCGGAGAGGGCGGAGATCAGGGCGTAATACGCGCCGCGGACGATGTTGTTTTCCGGTTGTTCGATGGTCAGGCCGCCACCGCCGCCCCCGGCGATCATCTTCATCTGCTGAGTCCCCGGCTTCTGCGCCCCGAACTCGTCGCGCAAAATTTTGGCCCACAGCTTGCGCGCCGCCCGAAATTTCGCCACCTGCTCGAAGAGATTGCCGAAGATGTCGAAATTGAACGAGAGCCGTTCGGCAAAGTCGTCCACCTGCAAGCCGCGTCCGAGCGCCTCACGAATGTAGGCGCGAGCGATGCAATAGGCATACGCAATTTCCTGCACCGGGTTCGCACCCGACTCGCGGATGTGATAACCGCACACGCTCACCGGGTAATATTTCGGCGCGTGCTTGGCGCAGAACTCAATCGTGTCGGTCACGAGCCGGATGCCATGCTCCACCGGAAAAATCCACGCCCCGCGCCCGATGTATTCTTTGAGAATGTCGTTCTGGGCCGTCCCCCGAACGTCCACCAGCGGGACGCCGTGCCGTTCGGCGACGACGAGATACATCGCCATAATCGGCGCGGCCACGGCGTTGATGGTGAGCGAGACGCTGATTTTCTCGGTGGGGATCCCGTCAA
>CAYSIV010000236.1:0-10258 GCA_964431175.1 uncultured Anaerolineales bacterium | reverse complement strand
AAGGGCGAAAATGCACAAGCCCAAATCGGACAATTAATTAATTCTCATTCCTAAGGGCATTCCAAAGGAAGAGTATCTGCTTTTCATCAACAGCGTTTATGCCGACTATATCTCCTTGATGGAGCATATCATGGGTTCTTTGAAGGCTATTGAACCTGAAAAAGATATCCCATTTGATACAAGGGAGTTTACAAAGGCAAAAAGTGATGCTAAATCTTGAATCGACACTGTATATCTTTGGAATGAGAGTGTTTTCGTAAAAGCAATTACGTTCATGTGCAAGTGACGGCGGCAACGCCGCCGAACAAATGGTTGCAACCAACGTTGCGCTACTGTCATCAGAGTCAAACGCCTATGAGTTACATACCCCGCTCACTTTTCAGACTCCTTGAAGATATAAGCGCTCATCGCCTGCTGCTTCCTCACATCCAGCGCCCTTTCGTGTGGGAAAGAGACCAGATGGGCAGGCTTTTTGATAGCTTAATGCGCGAGTATCCAATACAGACTTTTTTGTTTTGGCGCACCAAAGAAGAAATACGCGCTCGACACTTCATGCCAGCAATTGATTTCGACGCCGATTTGTCTGCACTCTACGACATGAATCGCTCCGTGGCGGGCGTTGAAAAAGTATTCGTGCTTGATGGACAACAACGCCTTCAAACTCTGCATGCTATATTTCACGGCGGCGTTCAAGAGGACTCAGGCGCGATTGCTGAGGCTTATTGCGATATAACAGCAGGGGATTTAGAAGTTGATAACGGCGATGTCCTTCACCGTTTGGTTTTTAGTTCACAGTCACTCCAACTACCCATGTTTCGCGTAAGAGACCTTGTAGAGCGTTATGCGAATGGCAATGCACTCAAAATCGCATACGAGATAAACGCCGACCTAAAAGCACGCCCTCAGGAATCAAGCAAACAGAAAGAAGCCCGCGAACAACGGGTGATGGAAAACTTACAGCAGCTGAGTATGATTTTGAATTACGAAAAGTATTTTTGGGTTGATGAACTGGATGGCGTTGCAAAACAATACCCTTATCGCAGAATCCTTGAGATTTTTGTTCGCGTCAATTCGGGTGGAACAAAGCTCACAGCAGGCGACTTGATGTTTGCCGCAATGAAAGAAGGTTGGGATGACATTGAAGAACGGGTTGAGCAAGTCGTTGACCTTCTTAATGGCGGGAAACTCAGTATTGACAGCGATTTTGTCCTAGAGTGCCCCTTACTTGCTCACGGGGAAGGCGCAGAAACACAAACAGAGAAGTTTTATGGTGCGCGAGGCGAAGCACTCATACAACACATTGAGCAAACATGGGATAAAGCCGAAAAAGCCTTTCAGCAATTGCGCGATTTCATCGTACACGATATAAGGGTGTTTTCTGATAAACTGATTCGCAGTTACAACGCCCTCATACCCATCTTCGATTTTCTTTTTCACAATCCTCAACCAAACGAAGCGAACCGCCTGCTTGTGGCAGCCTATTACCACAAAGCGCAACTTTTTAATTGGTATAGCAGTTCCACCGACTCGATTTTGAACGCCCTGCACTCTATTGTAGGCAAAGATAATGGCGGCGCTTTCCCCATAAGTGAGATAAAGAAATACTTTAGTGTATCTCGCGGATATTCCGTTGAATTGCATGAGTCGCACTTGGCAGAGAACCGTCTACGGGCAATGATATTGAACATTGTCTATTGTGACCATTGGGGCAATTCGCCATTTGATGTGGCTTATAAAGGCAACGAGCCACATATAGACCATATCTACCCACAATATATGCTCAGAAACCATTTAGGATATGGAAGCGCGGCGATAAATGATATAGGCAACTTGCGCTTTTTGGGCGCAACAGACAACATTCGCAAGCGAGCCGAACTTCCCGAATCGTATTTCACTCGCTTGAAACGGCAAGGAATTCCGATTGATAAGCATTTGCTCGTTTCCGAATACGCTGACAATCCGTTGTTGCTGAAATTCGATAGTGCCACATTCGACACATTTCGCCAGAAGCGAAGAGCAGAGATGTGGAAATCAGCAAAGAGGTTTGTTGACCCCGAACTCTTGGAGCAGGGCAACTCAAGTTAAGCACAAGTGCGGGACACCCCGTATCATGTAGACGATGGCGCTTCGCCGCGTCGCAACTGACGCCTACCGTTATGCCTCAAGGACTCACCGACCTCTTTCTTGCTCTCGCCATGCGCCTGCGCGACATGGCGCGAATGCTCGACCGCCTCGACCGACTGGAGTCCGGCACGGGCGAATGGCTGGCCGCGCAAGGCGAGGGCGCTTCAGCGACACTGGCGTTACCTGCCCCGCGCCGGAGCATCCCGGCCAGTCGCTCAACAATTTGAACGCAGTCAAAAAGTAAAGAGAGTATGGTTGACAAAATTGGTGTAGGCTCGTTGAGAAACATTGGTGTGCTTTATGAGGGCGACATTTACGAATTGGCCTATTTTCTTCTAAAGGTGAATGACGCCAAAGACAAGGGAACTAATAGCAAGTCGCGCCACACCGTAAATGGTTTGGTCAGAGGCCATGCGATGATCACGGGGGTGGATTTCAATCATGTGATGACGGTTATCGCACAACATGGCTTGCCGCTCGGCGCTGCCATTGAATATGATGAAGACATGAAATGAAGTAAAAAATCTATCTTCCTGCCAAAGTGGCTGAAAGTGGATTCGTATGGCACCCATCGAAAAAGACTCTGAACGTGAGTACCGCATCTCAATGGAAGCCATCGTTGACGCAAATGGCCCCGAAGAACAGGCAATGGGATGGTATTACTATCTGGACGATAAGATACGTTTTCCGTTTCAGGCGAAATGTGTTACCGAAAGGGCAACTTCGCCGCTTCACAAGGGTGACGAAGTTGAAGTTACGGGCATGGCTTCTGAAGCAGTTTGTGAACGCGAAATGTTTGTTGAAATACAATGGGGCAATCGAAAACTCGCTGTTCCTTTGGTTCAGATAAAACCTAAAGCTGGTGTCGATGCAAATACAAAAGAAGCTGTCGAAGATTGGCATTATTGGGTAAATCGGGGCTATGAGTTTTAGGCAGGTATCGGCGGCTGGAACGTTATGCCTCAAGGACTCACTGACCTCTCTCTCGCCCTCGCCATGCGCCTGCGCGACATGGCGCGGGTGATGCTCACGTTGGGCATTACACCCGCCGCAAAGTTGATGTCTTGCGCAAAATCTCATCTTGAGATAGACTGGCTTCGTGCACATCATTTCCCGAAAAGCCTTGCGCCAGTTTTGGGAGCAACATCCAGACAGCAAACTGGCGCTAGCTCGATGGTTCAAGATTGTGCGACATGCAGATTTTCAGGATTTCAGCGAACTACGCTCAACCTTTCCATCCGTTGATAAGGCCGGCCAGTGGATCGTGTTCAATATCGGGGGCAATAAATATCGGTTGATTACCGCCATCCATTTCAATCGGGGCAAGGTGTATATTCGTCATGTCCTGACCCATCAGGAATATGACAAAGGCAGTTGGAAACGATGACCACTCTAACCAAAGACCTGCAAAACCATTGGGTTAGCATTCAACCCTATCTGACCATTCGCAATGAGCGCGAGTATGATTTGGCCATTAAGCGACTGAATGACTTTCTGGATGAAATTGGCGACAATGAACGCCATCCGCTGTACGGGTTATTGGACACGCTTGGCACCTTAATTCAAGTATATGAAGAGAAGCATCACCCGATGCCGGAGTGTAGTGGGTCGGAGATGCTTCAGTTTCTCATGGAAGAACACGGTCTCACCCAAGCCGACTTGTCCGAAGTGGGTTCGCAAGGTGTCGTCTCGGAGCTTTTGAATGGCAAGCGTCAGTTGAATGTCCGGCAAATCCGCATGCTTGCCAAACGGTTTCATGTCTCACCGGCGGTGCTTATTTAGCCTACTTACACGTTGGTGTATCATAAGCACAAGAGGTCAAAGCCATGAAAGACCAACAACTACTTGAACGAATCACCTTCAATCCCAAGGTCATGGTTGGCAAGCCGGTTATCAAAGGGACGCGCCTGACCGTTGAGTATATTCTCAATCTGCTAGCGCATGGCGCCACCGTGACAGAGGTTATTGAAGAATACAAGGGCCTTACGCAGGAAGACATTCAGGCCTGTTTTCTCTTTGCCACCAAATCAGAAGGTTTATCGTGAACGACACTCGCACAAGGGTGTCGTTTTTCTACGGCTACAGGTTCGGTTTGCCCGTGCATGAAGTTTCAAAGCAAACCTGACGCAGATCGTTATGCCTCAAGGCCTCACCGACCTTTCTCTTGCCCTCGCCATGCGCCTGCGCGACATGGCGCGGATGCTTGACCGCCTCGACCGGCTGGAATCTGGCACGGGCGAATGGCTGGCCGCGCAAGGTGACGGCGCGTTGCAGGAGGCCGCCACTGATATGACTCTGCGCGCCCTGCGCGCCGCCGCCGACCCGACGAACTTTGCCCTCCTGACATTTCTGGCGGCGCACGCGACCGCGCCCATGATGGAACTCGAAAAAGCCACTGGCCTGGGCCGACTCTTGCTCAGCGAGCGATTAAACGATCTCATCCAGGTTGGCCTGGCTGGACGGAATATTGACACCGACCAGGCGCAAATTTCAGCGGGCGGCGCGGCGCTCGTCGGCTTAATCAATAGCATCTCTGAGGCGACGGCGAAAGAACTTCAAAAAATCAAACCTCAAACTCCAAATACCCAGCGTTAGGGGTGAGGCCATTGTTTGAAGTTTGAGATTTGAAGTTTGTAGTTTATGAAATGCCCTCACTGTGACTTCGCCGACACCCGCATGAAGCTTCACCGCCATCTGGCTGAAGCCCACCTCGACCAGGTGGCGACGGAGCATGACGAGGCGACAGGCAAAATGCGTTACATCGTCAGTTGTCCACTATGCGGGTTGAAATACCAACATGCGGTCAAGCCGCGCTACACCGCCCCGAGTTTTCTGGCCGAACACAAAGCGGAGATTGCGTTGGTGGCCTTTGATCAGTTGCTCTATCATCTGGAAGATAAGCACTCGGAAGAAGAGAATTAGAGGAGTGGAGAATTGGGGAATCCTCTAATCCTCTAATTCTCCAATCCTCTACCTACTATCACCGGAGGACGTTTATGGCAACCTGCAACAACTGCAACATCCCCGACCATCTCTACTACTGGGTGGACAAGCACACTTGGGCGCGGCGCGAACCGGACGGCATGGTCGTCATCGGCGTCACCGACGTGGCCCAATATCTGGCGAAGTCCATCATCAATGCCACCCCCAAAGAGGCGGGCAAACCGGTGAAGAAAGGCAAGAGCGCGGGCACGGTGGAAAGCGGCAAGTGGGTCGGCCCCGTCACCGCGCCCGTCAACGGCGTCATTGCTGAAGTGAACACCGCTCTAAAATCGAAGCCCGGCCTGCTCAATTCCGACCCTTACGGCGAGGGGTGGTTCATCAAAATCAAGCCCGACAACTGGGATGTGGACTCGGCGGATTTGGTGACTGGCGAAGCCGGGATAGCGGCCTATCAGAAGTTTTTGGATGAGCAGGGAATCAAGTGCGAATAACTCCCAACTTCAAAACGCAAACTTCAAAACCGTAACCTGATTTTGAGTTTTGAAATTTGAAATTTGGAGTTAGACGTTCATGATTTATTACGGTTGCGACATCCCCGAAGACCTGTGGTTCGACTTCGAGCGCGACCTGTGGGCGCGCTTCGAGGAGGATGGCACGGCCACGCTAGGGATGACCGACACCGCTCAGACGCGCGGCGGCAAACTGGTCAATATTCAATTCAAAAAGATCGGCAAGACCCTCAAGGCCGGACAGAGTGCTGTCACCATTGAATCGGCCAAATGGGTGGGGCCGTTTCCCATGCCGTTCAGCGGCGAACTCGTCGCCACGAATGACGATGCCTTCCGACGCGACATTCTTATTGCCAACCGCGACCCTTATGGAGCAGGCTGGCTGGTGCGGGTCCGCCCGGCGAACCTCGACGCCGAGCGGGGCCACCTTCTGACGGGCGCGGAAGCAGTTGAGAAATACAAGCAACGCATCGTCGAGTTGAATCTTAAGTGCTTCCGGTGCGTTGATTAACCCCAAACTTCAAATCTCAAACTTCAAATTTGGAGTTTGAATTTTGGGGTTTGAAGTTTCTCCTGAAAGGAGTTTGCCATGAACCCTATCCGCATTCTCGACCTGGGCCTCGTCTCGCCAATGCGCTCGCAGGCCATCTATCATGGCGTAGCGTACGCGCTGACGCCAGACACACCGGACACTGTTATTCTCGTCGGCCCGACCGACCCCTACGTGTGCATCGGCTATCATCAGGAATTGGACAAAGAAGTGGACGTGGACTATTGCCGTGAACAAGGCCTGCCCATCTATCGGCGCGAGGTGGGCGGTGGGGCGGTGTACCTGGACAAGGGGCAAGTGTTCACCCAGTGGATCTTTCACAAAAACAACTTGCCCGCCTCACTCGAGGAGCGCTTTGCTCTCTATATCAAACCGCTGGTGGACACGTATCAGTCGCTTGGCGTTCCGGCCACCTACCGCCCGGTGAATGACATCCATGTTCAGGGCAAGAAGATCGGCGGCACGGGCGCGGCGCAAATGGGCGAGGCCGAAGTCGTCGTCGGCAGTCTGATGTTCGACTTCAATTTTGATCTGATGGCCCGCGTGCTCAGAGTGTCGTCGGAGAAGATGCGCGACAAAATTTTCCAGTCGCTCAACGAGTATATGACGACCATGACGCGTCAACTCGGCCACACGCCCGACTACGAAACGGTGAAGCGCGAATATATCCGGCAGGTGGTGGAGACGCTGGGCCGCCCTGCCGAGTACAGCGACCCGACGCCCGAAGAGTTAGCCATCACCGAGGAGCTTGAAGCGCGGTTTGCGTCTGACGAGTGGTTGTATCAGAAAGGCGGCTTGCGACAGACGGGCGCGGTGAAGATTCATACCGATGTCTATCTCGTTGAGGCGGCTTACAAAGCGCCGGGCGGCCTCATCCGCACCACGGCTCGCCTGCGCGAAGGGCGCATTGACGACCTCACTCTCTCCGGCGATTTTACGATGTTGCCCGCTTTCGCTGTGGGGGCGCTGGAACAAGCCTTGCGCGGGGTGACTCTCGACGGCGGCGCAGTTCGGGCCAAAGTGGCGGAGTTCTATCGGGGCCTGCCCGTGAAATCGCCCGGCGTTGGGGTGGAGGATTGGGTGACGGCAGTGATGGCCCTCAAGGGGCAAGCGCCACTACAATAGCCTCATGCCAGAGGACCTCCTCGGCCAGTATCTCGACTTGCGTTCACGCTTCGCCGTCAGCCGCGAACAGGCCGCCGCCGCGCTGAACCGCGTGGAACCATTGGCCCGCCGTGCGCTGGGCGCACATGCCAAGCGCGATATGATGGAACTGGGGGAGGAATTGCAACTTGTTCCTGTTCTCACCTCTCCGGCGGATAATGGCGGCTGGGGTGAACTGATGCCGGTCTGGTTCAAGCCTTACCAGCGCCCGCTTCCGATCTTCATCCTTGATAATTGGGCCATGCCGGCCTTGCTCCTGCAATATTGGCTGGGCGAAACCGGCCCGGCATTTAACATCGAAAATCTATTAAGCATCTTCGTCGGGAGCAGCGTTCTGATCCCATTCCTGCCCGCCACCCAGCGCGGCGGCTCATTTCTTCGCCATGGCGCGCTGACGGTGTTGCTGGGCCTGCTGTGGCTGCCGCCCGCTGATCGGGAGGCATTAAGGCCCCGGTTGGAAGCTGGAGGCCGCCGCTTTGCCGAAGTGTATCGCTTGCGCCAACAGGCGGACCTGGCGGAGGCCGTTGGGCGATTAGAGTCCGAAGCCTTTTTGGCCGCCGAGGGCAACCATATCGGCGGCGAAGAAAAAATCCGGGCGTTCCTGGCGGATGAAGATCGCTTCGACATGGTTGCCGCTCTCTTCGGCGGCTTATGCTTCAGCGTGGCGGCCTTGTTGGATTGGTATGGGACGGACTGGGAGAAGTGGGTGTTTCAGGTGGTGAATGTGGATTACCGCTACGCGCACTTTGGGCTGGAGGCGTGGGCCAAGTGGCTGGCGGTAGCCCCGCCCGGCGGGGCGGTAGTCCCGCCCGGCGGGGGAGACCAGTCCATTGACTCCAAATGAGGAGGATGCATGAAGTTCAGATTACGGAGATTGGGTGAGCGTAAAGATTGGAGATAATGGCTGAAACCCGGATTGTGGCGATAACAGATGACCCGGTTGTGTTGCGCGGGGTGGAACGTGTGGCGGCGGCATCCGGCGCGGCCTTCCTGTCTCACCCGTCACTGTCGGACGCGACGTTTGACGACGACGCGCCAACGACCCTCGTGGCTGACGCAGAAAAGCCCGAGGCGCTGGAGGCCGTGAGTGGCTGGAAGGCGAAATGGCCCAAGGCCTTGTTAGTGGGTTTCGTCTCCACCCCCAGCCGCACGCGTTGGGAACAGGCCGAGGCGGCGGGCTTCGATTTGGTGACGACCCGCGGCGCGCTGGCGGTGCAATTGCAGAAGAAACTCAAAGAGTGGCAAAGCGGGCCGGGCAAGCGCCGCGTGCGCGTGTGTGATATGGCTGATTTGGCCGGGCGGCTGGGCGTGGTGGCCCGGCTCGGCGATTTGCCCATCGGCCCGGTGGCGGTCTATCACTTCAGCGGCAAGGTGTACGCCGCCGGGGACGTTTGCCCGCACGCCGGGGCCTTGCTCTCGGAGGGGGCGCTCGAAGGCACAGTCATCACCTGCCCATTGCACGGCAGTCAATTCGATGTCTGCTCTGGAGAGCGATTGCGCGGCCCGGCCGACGTGGACATCGAGACTCATCACATCGAGATTGAAAGCGGGCAGGTATTTCTCACTTTGGGTTGAACGGCGAAAGGAATCTTCATGACCTACGGCTTTCTCATTGACAACCGCAAGTGCATCGGCTGTCACGCCTGCACCACCGCCTGCAAGAGCGAGAACGAAGTGCCGTTGGGTGTCAACCGCACCTGGGTCAAGTACACTGAGAAAGGCGTTTTCCCGGATACCCGCCGCTACTTTCAAGTGACGCGCTGTAATCACTGCGCCAATCCGCCCTGCGTCTATATTTGCCCCACCGGAGCGATGTTCCAGCGCAAGGATGGCATCGTCGAATTCGACAAC
Organism: uncultured Anaerolineales bacterium; assembly: GCA_964431175.1. Classification (GTDB taxonomy): domain Bacteria; phylum Chloroflexota; class Anaerolineae; order Anaerolineales; family VGOW01; genus VGOW01. The sequence continues at coordinate 1,117 of CAYSIV010000236.1, read as the reverse complement.
TCCATCTGCATCGGTTGCAAAGCCTGTATGCAGGCTTGCCCTTACGACGCCATCTACATCGACCCGGACTCGGGCACGGCGGCCAAGTGCCATTTCTGCGCCCACCGCACCGACGTGGGCCTCGAACCGGCCTGCGTCGTCGTTTGTCCGGAGCACGCCATCCTCGCCGGGGACCTCGACGACCCTCGCTCCGAAATTGCGCGCGCCGTCGCCACCCAGCAGGTGCGCGTTCGCAAGCCGGAGCAGGGCACCCAGCCCAAGTTGTTTTACATTGACGCGGAAGAGTCAGCCATTGTGCCAATGTTGGCCGCCCAGGATGGCGGCATGCTGTGGGCCAACTGGCCGAGCAACAATGGTCATGGTGATTGGCGTGGGCCGATTCAGATTGGAGAAGGGAACATGGCCGGCGCGCTTGTGCGCTCCGCCGCCGCCCCGCGCGAGACGTACAACGTGCCGCACAAGATTCCCTGGCACTGGCAAGTCCCCGCGTACCTCCTCGCCAAAGCCATCGGCGCGGGCGCGTTCATCGTCGCCGCTGTTGGCACTGCGCTCGGCCTGCTCCCGGCCACGCCGCTCTTCACCACGGTGGCTGCCTTCCTCTCGTTGCTGTTCATTGGCATTAACACCGGCCTCCTCGTCTGGGACTTGGATCGCCCTGACCGCTTCTGGACGATTCTGATTCGCCCGCAGTGGAAATCGTGGCTGGCCAGAGGCGCGTTCATCCTCATCGGATTCTCCGTCGTCGGCGGCCTGTACTTCCTCGGCCAATTCTTTAATCTCCAGGTCTCTAATCTCCTGCTGTGGCCCGGCATCGTCCTCGCGGTACTGTCTGCCGTGTACACCGCGTTCCTCTTCGCGCAGGCCGAGGGCCGCGATTTGTGGCAGAGCACGCTCCTGCCCTGGCACATGTTCGTTCAGTCGGTCATGGCTGGCGCAGCGGCGCTCATCATCACCGGCCTGTTCTTCGGCCTCACACTCGACGCGACGCGCGTGCTGGCCTGGACGTTCGGCTTGAGCCTGCTCGTCAACCTGCTGGTCACGGTTGGCGGCGAGTTCGGCACCCCGCACGCCAGCACGGTGGCCGCCATCGCCGCGCACATGATTACGCATGGCCGCT
>CAYSIV010000235.1:4190-10274 GCA_964431175.1 uncultured Anaerolineales bacterium | reverse complement strand
GCACGCCCAAATCAGCGACGGTCACCACCACTCCGAGTGGAGTGCATGTTGATGTTACCTATGATGGGAATTCAACCACGCCCACGAACGCCGGCAGTTATGCCGTCGTTGCTACAATCAACGACCCGAACTATCAGGGCGACCCAGCCACCGGCACGTTGGTGATAGGCAAAAAGACCGCCTCGGTCACGCCAAACTCGGCGAACAAGACCTACGGTGATGATGACCCAACCTTCAGCGGCACATTGACCGGCTTCCTGGATGTTGACGGTGTGACGGCAACTTACAGCCGCGAAACGGGTGAGACCGTTTTGGGAAGTCCATACACCATCAGTGCAACCTTAAGCGCGGAAGGTGACTTGGACAACTACGATATCACCTACAACACGGCAGACTTCACCATTACAGCGCGCCCAATCACCGTGACGGCCTATGCAAATACCAAAGTCTATGGCGAAGCCAATCCGACATTGACCTATCACATCAGTGCTGGAAATTTGGTGAATGGCGATACCCTCAGCGGCGATCTTACCCGTGAGGCAGGCGAGAACGTTGACACCTACGCCATTCAGAAAGGCACGCTGACGGCAAGCGATAACTATAACCTTAGCTTCGTGAGCGCAGACTTCACCATTACAGCGCGCCCGATCGAAGTAACGGCATACGCAAAAACCAAAGTGTATGGCGCGTCCGATCCGACGCTGACCTATCACATCACCGATGGCAACTTGGTGAATGGCGATACCCTCAGCGGCGATCTTGCCCGCGAGGCAGGCGAGAATGTTGAAACCTATGCCATCCAGCAAGGCACGCTGACAGCAGGCGATAACTATAACCTAACCTTCGTGAGCGCAGGCTTCTCAATCACACCGCGTCCAATCGAAATAACGGCGTATGAAAAGACCAAAGTCTATGGCGCGTCCGATCCGATACTGACCTATCACATCACGGATGGCAATCTGGCGAATAGCGATACCTTCAGCGGCGCACTTAGCCGTGAAGCTGGTGAGAATGTTGAAACCTACGCCATTCAAAAAGGCACGCTGACGGCAGGCGATAACTACAACCTGACCTTCGTGAGCGCAGACTTCTCAATCACAGCGCGCCCGATCACAGTAACCGCAGATGCCAAGAATAAAGTCTACGGCGCTCCAGACCCGGCGCTAACCTACCAGATTACGAGCGGCTCGCTCGCGTTCAATGATGGCTTCACAGGCGCACTGACCCGCGAGGCAGGTGAGAACGTTGGAACCCACGCCATTCTGCAAGGAACATTGGCGCTGAACGACAATTACAACCTGACCTACGTTGGCGCGAACCTGACCATCGGCATGGCGAACACGACTACGAGTGTCACAGCCTCATTGAGCAACGCCCTCTACCACCAACCGGTAACATTCATTGCGGTAGTTGCTCCGGTTGCCCCGGCAACAGGCACACCGTCTGGAACGGTCACCTTTATGGAGGGAACGACAACCTTAGCAGCAAATGTACCGCTAGTGAACGGACAGGCGCAGTTCACCACGAGCGACCTGGCTGTTGGTCCGCACGCGATCAGCGCAGTCTATAGCGGCGATGCAAACTGGAACGGGAGCACATCATCGGCGGGGCGAACGTGGTCATCAAGTACAAGTTCGTCGGCTTCACCGCACCGGTGGACAATCCATCCGTGATGAACATCGCCAAGGCGGGTCAAGCCATCCCGCTCAAGTGGCGTGTGCTGGATTACTACGATGTACCGGTCACGAACCTGACCGGTGTAGCGGTCACAGCGGTCAGCCTGACATGCTCAGCGGGGACAACCACCGACCTGATCGAGGAGTATGCGGCAGGCTCATCCGGTTTGCAGAACCTGGGCAACGGCTACTACCAGTGGAATTGGAAGACTCCAACCACTTACGCCAACTCGTGCAAGACGCTCAAACTCAACCTGGGTGAGGGCGCAGGCTTCGAGCACATTGCGCTCTTCCAGTTCAAGAAGTAAACTGAGCAGTATCCAAAAAAGGGAGCAGGTGGCGGCCGACGCCTGCGTACCCACACCCATAACGGAGACGATCCGTTGAGCGACACCCCGGGCCGCCGCACGGCTTGACTGTACGGCGGCCCGGGTGCCGACCCGCTGGACTGATGAACTCACTTCCACGTTCGACACCAGCACCAACACCCACGCTGTCCTCGCAAGCCGCCCAAGCCCGCGCCTTCGCCGGGCCGATCCTGCAAGCCATCGCTAATCGCCAGGATGTTCAGAGCGATTGTGATAGATACGCCGCCGTGAGATACAGCACATGCTTTTGGCGCGCGTTCAAGTTGACGAACTTGAGCGCGCCGAGGCAGGCCAGGTAGAGCGCCAGTTGATATTCTCGCGGCTGGGAGGGGTTGAAGAGGCAACGGGCGGCGATTTCGTGGAGCGTGGAGAGAAGAGGGTGGAGCGAATTAGCCTGGAGCGCCGGGAGAATTTCAGCAGGGGAAGCGAGTTTGGGTGCAAGGACGTGGGCGATGATTTCGGCTTCGAGGTGGGCGAAGTCGTACAAGGGGTGGCCGTCTCTGGTTTGGGCAAAATCAATCAGCCAGACGAAGCCGCCGGGGCCGACGAGGATATTTTCGAGATTGAGGTCGCCGTGAATGGTGGACTGGGTGGCGATGAGGCGCTCGTCGAGCAGGGCCGGGAGTTTGGCGAAGGGGTCGGGCAGGCCGTGCAGGTCGAAGCCGGAGACGAGATCGCGTAAGAGTGTTTCACGAGTCGCGGCGACGCGCGCCGCCGCCCCGTTGGGTGACTTAAGACTGAGCCACCGGGCGCGCAATGGCGGTTGCCCCGAAGGCGCCTCACCGTTGAGCGAAAGCGACTTGCCATCCATGCGGCGTTCTACAACCCGCAAGTTTTTCACTGCCACCACATCACCCACTTGTAAACTGAGTTGCCCGGGCGGTTGTTTGCCATCCAGAACGCGGCTTGTAGTGGCGGCTTTAGCCGCCGGGGAGCGACTGAAGTCGCTGCTACGCACAGACAGAGGTTCCAGCACGTAGTGGGCGGGCAACATGCGGTCGTACTCTTGCGCCAGGCGGAAGGTGTAGGGTCGGCGTTGCATCCACCAGTTGGGGCCGAAGGTCTCGAACAGCTTTTCGAGGAGAGATGGATCGGGGTTGGCGATTAGAGATTCGCGCAAACTGCTTGGCAGGCGAGTCGGTTCGGCAATGAAGGTGTAGCGGATAACGGCTCTCCCCTCTCCTGCCGGTGTTCTTTCGGCGGCGCGCAAGCGGGGGCCAGGGGTGGGGGCCACTGGCGCTTCTTGTATCCGCGCCGTCATCGGCGGCAGAGTGTCTTTGACGAAGGCCTCGTAGTTTTCAAATTCGCGCTGGATAGCGTCACGTTCGCCAAGTTTGGCAATGGTGTAAGCGTCGGCCCGGCCATCGGCGCGGACGGGCAGGGCCAGAAAGGTGCGCGCCCCGGAGTAGCCGGAACGGAACTCGGCCTCCAATGTGACGCGGGCGTAACGGCGGAAGAGGGTTTTGAGGAGCCGGGACTCCTCGGCTGAAAGTTGCAGGTCAGGCTGATGCTCGATGACCAGCCCGGCGTTGGGATTGGCCGTTTGCAGTAAAGGCCGGGCGCGGCGCGGGCGCAAAACATAAGCGGCTAGCGGCAGACTGAAGGTGCTGCCGAAGATCAAACCTAAAAATCCGGCGGCCAGGGCCTCGCGCTGGGTGAGGCCGAAGAACGAGGCGACTTGAACGCTGAGGCCCTTGGAGTAGATCACTGTTTCGCGCCCGGGCGAGGGGTTGCCCGCCTGAGGCGTCCACACCAGCTTGAGGAGAATCGAGAGTCGCTGTTGATTTGGCGCCAACGGCGTGATCGTCCAGCGCCAGGTTACCGGCTGATCGAGCGGTAAGCCATACACTTGCTCGACGGCTGGCTCGATGTCGAACCCCACGCCGTCAAGCCGGGCCGAGGCCGAGAGACTGAAGCCGCCGGGCCTCTCAACCGGCACAGTGTCGGTGATAGTCTGATGTTCGGGGAACTCTGCCATGACAGTGTAACCGTCTTTGGATGGAATGAGCGCGATGCGAACGATGTCCGACTCGCCCAACCGCATCTCCGGCGGCCACTCGAGTTCCACTATCCGCTCTTCGACGATGGGCGTGGCCGTGGGGCCGATGGTAGGAACTGAGGTGATTACAGGCGGTGAGGTGACGGCGACTTCGGCAGTTGAGGTAGGAGCGGCAGAGGATTCAACCGCTTGCGTTGTTTGGGCCGCAGGCGCTTCGGTGGGCGCAGTTGTCGCCGCAGGCGCTGAGGTAGGCGCCGGGACAGAGGTAGTTGCCGCGCCGCCACAGGCCGCAAGAATAACGATGACGAGAATTGCCGCGGTGATCAGCCACACTCTCTGCGCGCTCATTCAAGCCTCAACAGTTCAACAAACGATTGCGGCGGCGCAAACAGGGTGGGGGCCACTGGCACTTGCTCGTTGGTATGTTCCAGTGGCCGGGTGGCGTAAACCAGCGCCGCGCAAGAAGCGCAGATAATCAGCAAGCCAACAACAGCCAGAACCAGGCGCGCCCGAGCGGACATGCTTTTAGTATATCCCAACAAAAACAAAAAAGCCCGCTTTCTTTGGAAAGCGGGCGAGGTGGTAATGGTGGTTTAATTGGAAACCGACAACCCGGGGTCGAGGGCAGGGATCACGTCGCCCAACGGCGTGGCGATGACAAACAGCCGCCCCCACGTGGCTACGCCATCTTGTTCAATACAGGTTTGGAAGGTTAGGTGATGTTCGCCGCGATATACCCGGTCATACACCTGAGCCGATGAAATCGTCTTGCCCGAGTCTAAGTCCAGGAATTGACTACGACTGTTATAGGGCTGAAGCGCTTGATAGCGAATAATGCTCGATACCAAATAAATTTGTCTTGAACCATCACCGTAAACGATCCATACTTCCTGGCCGAGGCCCAAATTGAAAAACAGCGCGCCTGAAACAGTGTTATGCGCCAGCAGGCCAATCACGTTCGTGTAAGACGCATAACGAAATTGGGTGGCTGTGCCTGGCGCGGCTGAAACATACATTGGCTTGGACTCGGGCTGTTGGCTCACGCGCAGAGCCAGCGTGTCGGGCGCGAACACGCCCCGCACCACCCCGGCTTCGCCGTCACTCACCTCTAACACAAACGCCTCAAGCGGGTAGGCCGGCGCTTCGGCAGTCTCTTCGGCAAAGAGCACCGGGCCGCCGGTGACAGGAATGATGTCAACCTGTGGAGCGGGAGCGGACGCCAGCAGGAAAATGCTGGCCAACAAGAGCGTTACTGTTCTGAGCCAATTTAGTCTCATAAATTCATCCCTGTGAACCCAAATCCGCCTCGTATAATATGCCTAGAGTCTCAACTTGAGACTTTCTAATCACTTACGAATTAACTCGATCTGGTGGCCTTTCGTCAATAAAGGCGACATTAATTTCTCCACAACTATGACCACTTGGGACTCCTATCCCAGCGATTACCGCGCAACCGAAGTTGCGTTTGTCACCACCACCGCGCGCGCGGGTGAGTGCGTCTCGATGGTAGGCCTCAGCGGCGCGGGCAAAAGCAACCTGCTCGGCTTCATTGCCAACCGCATCTCGCTTCCGAACCGTCATTTCATTCTGATGGATTGCAACCGCCTGACTCAGCCAACGCCCGCCGCGCTCTTCCGTCTCATCCGCCGTGCCTTAGGCGACTCTGGTGAAACCGTCGACGAATTGGACGCGCTGGACTTGGCCATTGAACGTTTTCTGGCCGCCTCCGGACAACCGACTCTGTTGTTCGACCGCTTCGACGTCTTCACTGACCGCCTCGACTCGACCCTCTTCAACAACCTGCGCGCCCTGCGCGACCGCCACAAGTTCGAGCTGACTTTCGTCACTTCCACGCGCCGGCCACTGCCGCCAGACAACGAATTTGCTGAACTCCTCCACGCCAATACTCTCTGGCTCGGCCCGCTCGGCCAGAGCGATGGGCGTTGGAATGTGGCTCGCTATGCTGAACGCAAAAGTTTGACGTGGGGTGATGAAGTAGCCGAAAAGCTGTTCAACCTCTCGCGCGGCTATCCTTCGTTTC
>CAYSIV010000235.1:0-4180 GCA_964431175.1 uncultured Anaerolineales bacterium | reverse complement strand
TGCGAGCCGCCTGCGAGGCATACGCCGCTGGCGCAAGCGTGGAGAACATCCCCCGCCACCCGGCCGTGACGGCCCGCCTTGAAGAATTTTGGAGCGACAAGCCAACTGACGAAGAACTTCGCCTCTCCGGACTCAGCGGCCACCCCTTGCTGATGACGGCCCGCCCGCCCGCATTCGCCCTCGATACCACGCAACTTACGGCCAAAGAACATCTCCTCCTCAATTATTTCCTGGCTCACCCGGACTCCGTCTGCGAAAAAGATGATCTGATCCGCGCCGCCTGGCCCGAAGACAGAGTGTTCGAGCGCGGTGTGCGCGACGACAGCCTGGCTCAGCTTATCCGCCGCCTGCGCGAAAAAATCGAACCCGACCCGGCCTCGCCGCGCCATATTTTCACTGTGCCCGGGCGCGGCTATCGCTTTAAGTCCTCGTGAGGGAATGCATGAAACGTGCCGCTCTTGCTCTTGTCGTTCTATTAGCCGCCAGCCTGGCTTGTGCCTTGCCCGGCGAGGACGCGCCCGACGCCGCGGCCACTTTGGATGAAGCCGTGCGGCTGACAGTAGAAGCCGCCACGCTCGCCCCGCCGCCCGTCAATACTGAGCCGCCGCCTGTGAGCGCAACGACTACGCCTCTCCCGCCGATTGGCCTCACCCAGCCGCCAACTGCCCAGCCTGCCACCGCCGGGCCGGGCGCCACGCCGGACGACCTCGCCCGACCCAATGGCCTCATTTTTCACGCCGCGCGCTTTTCTGCGCCGCCGACGGTTGATGGTGATTTGAGTGAGTGGGGCGGGTTGGCTGACGTGATTGATCAGGTTGTCTTTCAACCTGCCAATTGGACTGGAGTGGGAGATAACAGCGCCACCTTCGCCCTGGCGTGGGACGACAACAACTTGTATTTAGCTGCCCAAGTGAAGGATGATGTGCGCGCGCAAACTCAGCGCGAGGCGACGATTTTCAAAGGGGATAGTTTGGAGTTATTGTTGGACACCAACTTGGCCGGAGATTTTGCCGAGGCCAAGCTAAGTGGCGATGATTTTCAGTTGGGGCTGTCGCCAGGCGATCTGGCGGCGGGGGACCCGCCGCCTCAACCCTACCTTTGGTTTCCCAAGGATCGGGCCGGAGTCCCGGCAGGGGTGACGATGTCGGCCAAACCTTTGGGCGATGGTTACACGATTGAGGCCGCCATCCCGTGGCCGGTGTTCGGGGTCACGCCAGAGTCGGGCAATCGTTTCGGTTTCGCGCTGTCCGTCTCCGATGACGACAACCCTGCCGCCGCCGAACAGCAGAGCATGATTTCAACCGCCTCCACCCGCAAGCTGACGAACCCGACGACTTGGGGGACGCTGGTGTTGGGTGAATAAGGTTATTCTGCCAGGATCGTCTGCGCGGCCTGGCCGCCTTTGCTGAACATGGCGAATGTCGGGCCGGGTGGGGCCGGGACGAGGGCGCGCGCTTCGGGCGTTTTGGCGCGGCGGCGGGCCAGCTCCATATTCAAGCTTTCTTCTCCTTTCGCCATCGCCCACCTATGGTTGGCCGAGAAGATCGGCTTCATCATCAACGAGAAGTAGCGGAGCAGTGGCTTCTCGGCGCGAATCTTCCAATCGTAAGTCACATTCACCCACTCGCCATTTTGCTCGAACGTCCAGATGCCGCGCCCTTCAAAGTCGCCCCAGGCGGTGAGAGTAAAGCCGTGCGGGTAATCCACTTCTCTGACGCGAAACTGCCAGCGCAACGTATAGGGTAACCAGCCTTTAGTGAACAGGCTGATCACTTTGCCCAGACCCTGTGCGTCTCCCGGCGCCAGTTGTTTCACATCCAAATACACCGACGGCCACCAGCGTTTGAGGTCAGGGCCGTCGCTGATAATCGCGAAAATTTCTTCGACGGTGCTTTGTACGCGCCAAACAGTGATGAAGTGATACTCGTTGCTTGCCATATTAATCTTCCTCGCCACGAGGACTCAAAGGATCACTAAGTTTTCTTGGCGCCTTCGAGCCTTTGTGACTTCGTGTTGAATCCTTCTGGTAGTTTATGCTGAACTTAAGGTGAAGTACGCGGCGCAAATCCAGCGGTTGCCCGGGCGGCGCAAGAGCGCCTTCCCTAGATAGAAGCCGTCGTCAATCTGCACCAGTTCATCCAGCACGTCGCGGATGATGAATTGCGGATTCGTGTCCAGGTCGTAGTCAATCTTCAACACGTTCATGCCCGGGTCGACGCGGAGCGTGCCAGCGCTGATGTAGGTGCGAAACTGGCAAGCCCGCGACTGGCCCGGCCTGTCGGCAAAATAGTCATGATACGTTGGCCAGATCAGGCGGCTGAGCCACAGGCCGTCGTTCGTGAAGATGTTGTCGCCACTGCTGGCGACCGGGTCGAAGGTCTTGCCCTGCCAGGGCAACCACCAACCGGTCAGGGCGCGGCCTAAACTGTCGAGTATAGGATTCACGCTCGGCGTAATAAGCGCACCCCGGTAACGGCCATTCAGTCTTGGATTAGGGACAACGCCACTGCGAAAGAGGTTGTTCAGTGTGGCGATGGCGCCCGCCCGGTCGCGCACAACTTGCCGTCGCGCGTAATCAAGCTCTTGCCAGAGGTGAGTAGCGGCCATAGTTTTGCCTCTCCTTCAGCAATTCATCGGCAACGGCCATGTTGCCGGTGCTGATCAGTTCTTCGCTGAAACGCCGCACGATAGTTTTGTTTTGCTCGGCTGACATCTATAGCTCCTATGAAAGTTACCGGCCAGGTGTTGGGATCACGCCGAGTTGTTGCAAGAGGCCAAGCATGTCGTAGTTGTGCCAGCCGGCGACGATCTTGCCGTTGGCAATGCGCATGATGGTTGTGCCCGACATGACGCCGTGCTTGCCGGTGGGCGGGATGCCGCGCGATGGGCCGGTTTGCGTGCCGCGCAATGTCCAGCGATAGGCTGCTTTGTCGCCTTCGCACACCATGTCTTCAAGTGTGATAGTGCAATCGGGCATGGCGGCCAACTGCGCCCGGTGACGCTGTTTCAGGTCTTCAGGCGTGACTGTCGTCGCCTTGCCAGAGTCGCTCAATTCAACCTGAGCGGCAAAGATTTCGTCGGCCACGTCCACGTTGCCAGGATAGAACTCGTCGAAGAGCCGGTGGACGAGGGCTTTGTTCTGTTCGGTTGACATGAGCACCTGCTGTGCTTAGAATTCGTCCAAGAATAAGTTCCGCCCGGACCCTAAGGGTCTCGCGAAGCGGACCCTTAGGGTCTGAAGGCGCGCCGCACGCTAAAGCTGAGAGGGTTGGTAGGGGCGGCTAGCCGCCCGGCGCTGGGGCCAGGCCAAGTTGTTGCAACATGCCAAGCTGGTCAACGTTGGCCCAATGCTCGACGATCTTGCCGTCTTTCACGCGAACGATGTGCATTTCACCCCAGGCTGCGCTCTTGCCGGTGGCTGGCATGCCCAGAAACTCGCCTTTCATCGTGCCATGCGCGGTCGTGCGCTGGACGACCCTATCCCCTTCGGCCACTACATCGTCAATGTGGTAGTGCAGATCGGGGAAGGCGGCGCGTAACATGGTGATGAACTGTTTGGCCGTCTCGCGGGTGGGCGGCATGCCGGGCGGGACGGCGTGCTCGACGGCGTCGGGCGCGAGCAGACTCTCAAACAGGGACATATCGCCGGCGTTGATGGCTTCGACGGCCCGGCTGGCGATGGCTTTGTTTTGTTCAGTAGACATGGGAGGGTTTCCTTTCTTGGAAAATTGTTTGCTCCAGCGCGGCAATTGCGCCGGAGCAATTGACACGAGTATCTATGCCTGGACGCTGACCTCATAGGCTTCCCGGACGGGTGGCGCGGCGAGAAGCCCGCCAAATTTGGCAAGTTGTTCCCGGAAATAGCCGGACTCCTCATTCGCCAGCAAATCGGCTTCTGTTTCCCAGAGGCCGATGGACATGCCCTTGCCCGTGTTACGGTTGGTCACCAGCATGATGCTTTTGAAGCCCTTCTGTTGCTTGGCCGCTGGCACCACCGACTCCTGAAAAATACGGGTGGCTTCGTCCAGCTTATTGGGCTGAATTTGGACAGTGACTACTCTTGCGTACATGGTCTCATCTCCTTGTATGAATGGGGTGTAGCTTGGAACGGATGGGTGAAGTGAGAACGAGTTGTTTACTGATAGGCCACCTCCTCCCGTTCAGGGTGAAAATGAGAAAT
>CAYSIV010000234.1:0-10283 GCA_964431175.1 uncultured Anaerolineales bacterium | reverse complement strand
TGAACGCCACGATTGAAGTTCACTTCTGTTTTGGCAACTTCCGGGGCCGGCCGGCAACATCGGATCGCAGCTACGCCGGCATCGCGCCGCTCTTACCGAAACTAAACGTTGACGTTATCCACATGGAGTTTGCCAACCGTTGCATGTGGGAAGTCGAGTTGTGGGCCGAGCACGGCGGCGACAAGATCCTGAATGCCGGCGTTATAGATGTGAAGGGCCGCTCGGTGGAACCCCCGGAGGTCGTGGCGGATCGCATCCGCACCTTGCTCAAATACGTAAAGCCGGAGAAATTGTGGCTTTCGCCTGATTGTGGTTTCAGCCAGACCGCGCGCTGGTTGGCGGTGGAGAAGTTGAAGTCGCTGGTGGCGGCGGCCAAAATGGTCCGAAAAGAATTGAAGAAGCAGTAGAGGCTAGCGATGTTAAGACTTGAATACAACGAGAATGTGGCGCGGGCCATGCGCTTAGACGACATCCACACGATTGGCATCTCGACCTACACCATGCTGGAAGACGCGATCCGGGCTGGCCGCAAGACAGAGGCGTTGGCCCTCGCCGACTACTATCTCAAAGAATTGCGCATCATGCACAATATCCTGATGACGTGGGCGCAGGATATTATGCGCTTCATGCTCAAACGGGACACCGGGGCCGAGAACGCCATGGTCCAAACGCTCTCCAGCGTAATTTGCAAAGTCTGGCGGGATTTTGAATTTGGCGTTGCCCCGTTGAAAACGCTGAAGGCGGCCATTGAGACCGGGGAGGCTGACGGCGCGGTCGCGGCGTTGGAGCGGTTGTGGCTGGAGTTCAAAATTCCGCACGACGTCTTTGTGCCGTGGATCAACGAAATGCTCAACTACCTTGCGCAAGGGACTGAGCAGACTGTGTTGGACTCGATCATCGAAACCCATCAAAGTATTTGGGGCGACCGCTATGCAACGTGGGACAAAATGACGCCGTGGGAGAAAGTTGCGCTGACGGTAGAAGGCATGCGCGGCCATTTGAGCGGCGCGAGTCGTAAGGGGGATGTGATCGTGCGCGAAGAGGATGATCGCTTCGTCATCGCCTTCGACCCCTGCGGCACAGGCGGCGTCCTGCGGCGCGGCGACCCGGAAAGCGGGCGCGCGGCGTATCAGACCGACGGCCTGAACAAGGAAACCCACGAGTGGACGTGGGGCAAAGTTGGTGTGCATTGGTATTGCTCGCACTGCGCCATTGCGATGGAATGGCTGCCGGGGCGCAAGCGCGGCCATCCTCTCCGCCCGCTCGATCACACGCTCGATCGCAACGCTCCGTGCGTGTGGTACGTTTATAAAGATGAAACCCAGACTCGCGATTACCACTACCCCCGAACCGGGCTGGTTAAAGGCCGGGTAATACCGTTGGAACAGATTCGGTGAGACCTTGAGGGAGACGACATGACCGCCAAACGCATTGATGCCCATCAACACTTTTGGAACATGAGCAAGGCCGACTATCCCTGGCTGATCCCAGCCTATGGCCCGATCTACGCCAACTTTTTTCCGCGCGATCTGGAGCCGCAATTGAAGGCGGCGGGCATTGACCAAACGGTGCTCGTGCAGTCCATGGACTCATATGAGGACACCGTCGCCATGCTCACCCAGGCTGAAGACTTCGACTGGATTGGGGCAGTGGTCGGGTGGATTCCCCTGCTCGATCACGAAGCGGAACGTAAGGCGTTGGATCGCTACAGCAAGCACCCCAAGTTTCGCGGTATCCGCCATCTGATCCACGAAGAGAAGGACCCGGATTGGGTGGTGCAACCGAAGGTGATCGAGGGCTTGAAGATCCTGGCTGACTACGGGATGTCATTCGACGTGGTCGCCGTCTTTCCCAATAACCTCAAACACGCCCCGACGCTTGCAGAGAAGGTACCGAACCTCACCCTGATCATTGACCATCTGGCCAAGCCGCCGATTAAGGACAAGCAAATGGGCGCCTGGGCCGATCAAATGGCCGCCGCCGCGCAGTATCCCAACGTCTACGCCAAAGTCTCCGGCCTCAACACCGCCGCCGATTGGGCAAACTGGTCTGCCGCCGACCTCAAGCCTTACATTGACTTTGCTATCGAGAAGTTTGGAGCTGATCGGCTGATGTTTGGCAGTGATTGGCCGGTGGCAATATTGGCGGGCGACTACGCGAAAGTGTGGGCCGAAACCAACCAGGCCCTTGCTGGCCGGTCGCCAGCGGAGATTGATGCCATTCTGGGCGAGACGGCTATGAAGGCCTATCGACTTTAGCACGGAGGCGACATCATGCAACGGTTTGGACAAGTCATTGGCATCCAATCGGAAAACATTGCGGAATACTCGCGGTTACATGCGGCGGTCTGGCCCGAGGTCCTGAAAAAGATCGCCGAGTGCAATATCCGCAATTACTCGATCTTTGTGAAAGACAACCTGGTGTTTGCCTACTTTGAATATCACGGGGCCGATTTCGATGGCGACATGGCCAAGATGGCGGCCGACCCCAAGACACAGGAATGGTGGGGAATCAACAAGCCCCTTCAGTCGCCGTTGCCCACGCGCGCCGAGGGCGAATGGTGGGCAACAATGAAGGAGATCTTTCACACCGACTGAGACAAAACAACCTTCCAGAGGGTAGAGGCCTCGGGCAGGGTTAACTGAGCGGCGTGTGTCATCGCCCTCGTTGTAAACGTCAACCGGCTGGTCGCTGGCTTGACTCGCCTCACCCAGAAAGGAGAGTTTGATATTGACGAAAGTTGCCGCTTCTAATCTATTTTAATCCAGATTTGATTTCCGCATATCTCTAACGGAGGAGACTTCCATGAATACAAAAACCATGCTCACCAAGGTATTGAGCGCTTTAGCAATCTCTATTTTCTTGGTCACAGCTTGTGGCGGCGCGGCCACTCCCGAAACGATCATTCAAACGCAAGTCGTCACGGTAAAAGAAACACAGGTCGTCACGGTAAAAGAAACGCAGATCGTTGAAGTGACCGTTGCCCCTGAGCCAACCCAGGCCCTCCCCACCGGTGAAGGCGAGCCGCTCTTGGCCGGGGTTGACAAGAAGTTCGACGGCGTCACACTCAAGGCGGCCTTCATCGGCGGTGGCAATTACGAAGCTATGTACGAGTCGATCCCGGATTGGGAGGCCGCTACCGGCGCAAAGGTCGAGATCGTCTACAAAGGCGACGGTTTCCAGATCGATCAGAAGCTCAAGACCGACTTTGCCGCCGGCACGGCGGACTATGACGTGGTGTGGGATCACACTTCGTTCTTCTCGCAGTACGTGGATTTCCTTGAGCCGCTCGAAGGTTACTTCACCCCGGCCGAATTGGCCGACTTCTCGCCCGCCATCCTTAAAGGCTCGACAACCGATGGCCACTTGTGGCTCATCCCTCGCCACGCTGACATCAGCGTCATCCACTATCGCAAAGACCTGTTCGACGACCCGAAGAATCAGGCCGACTTCAAGGCCAAGTACGGCTACGATCTGAAACCACCAGAGACGTGGAAGGAAGTTTACGATCAGTCTGAGTTCTTTACCGGCAAACTGCCCGGCATGTATGGCACCGAGTTCGCTGGAAAAGAAGAGGCGTTGTCGGGCCGCTTCTACGAAATCCTCAAGGCCAACGGCGGCAACTTCTTCGACCAGAAATGGAAGCCGATTTTCAACAACGAGATCGGCGTCGCCACCGCCGAATTCTTCCGCGATCTGTACAAGAACAAACTAGTCCCGGCGGACACCACCAGCCTCTTGTGGGATGGGGTCGCCAACAACTTCTGCCAGGGCAACGTCGCCGTTCATAACGAGTGGTTCGGCTGGTATTCGTATTTCCAGGATCCGAAAAACTGCAAGGTGGCCGGCCAGTTCGATCTGGTGCGTCAGCCAGTAGGTCTCTCCGGCTCCATTCACAGCGGCTGGGCGGGCGCGCATGCCTTCAGCATCACCAAGACCAGCCAGAACAAAGAAGCCGCCGCTGCCTTGATCAAGTTCCTTACGTCCGAGAAAATCATGTACGCGGAGTCCAAGTTCGGCTACTTGCCCGTGCGTGACTCGGTGTGGAAGCGCGTGATTGCCGATGCGGCCAGTTCGAGTAACCCGCTCGACAAGAAGCGGGTGGAAATTGCGCAGACGGAGCTTGCCAACGATTTCTTCACCCCGCCCCTCATCGCGGAGTGGATCCCGTTCACCAATATCTTCACTCCTGCACTGCAGGCGATCATCCTGGGTGACGTTTCGCCGAAGGAGGGCTTAGATAAAGCTGCAGAGGAGACGTTCAAGTTGATGGAAGAAGCGGGTTACTACAACCCGTAAACCTCACACCTCTGCCCAACGTGGGAACGGGTTGTCCGTGATGCGATTGCGGTTACAAACCGTTCCTACGTTGGGGGATTGGCGATAAAAATGAACCTGTCACAGGTCTCTGCCAACGAACCTCTGGTTTCTCTCATGGGTCGCCGTCGACAAAATGGACGTTTGCCCGGTCGCTTCATCTCTGGGATGATTGCGCCCTCGGTGATCGTCATCCTGTTTGTAGTGGTCTTCCCGCTGGTTTTTTCATTTTATCTGTCATTCACTTCATATACCCTGCTCAAGCCCGCGCCAAACTGGGTTGGCCTCCGCAACTACATTCGCCTGTTTAGCGACGACGTCTTCTGGCTGGCTTTCGGCAACACCCTGCTGTATCTGTTTGTCACGATTAACCTGGAGTATCTCTTTGGCTTGTTCCTTTCGCAATTGCTGGCCCGTACGGTCCGCGGGCAATCCATTCTGCGAACCTTGTTGATGATTCCGATGATGTTTGCGCCGGTGCTGGTTGGCTTTCAGTTCCGCTGGTTCTTTAACGATCAGGTTGGCTTGGTGAACAATTTGCTCATGCAGTTCGGCCTCATCTCCGAGACTATCCCGTGGCTGGTGGGACGGGTCACGGCGCTATTCGCGATTGCCGTGGCCGACATCTGGATGAACACGCCCGTCATGACCATTATCCTGCTGGCGGGCACACTTTCGCTTCCGCGCGAACTGTACGAAGCCGCCGAAGTGGATGGGGCCAGCGGCTGGCAAAAATTTGCTCACATCACCTATCCCTTGCTCGCGCCGTTCACCACCATCGCTCTGGCCATTCGCTCCCTGGATGTGGCGCGCGGCTTTGACATTGTTTCCATCATGACCGGCGGCGGGCCGGCCCATCGCACCGAGTTGCTGTGGACGCACATACACCGCACGGCCATTCTGGATGCCAAGTTTGCTCTGGGTAGCGCGATGTCATACCTCACCATCATCGTCACCATCGGCTTTACCTTATATCTGTTCCAGCAATTGTTGAAAGCCCGGCTTGTCGAGTGAGGCGCCTATGTCCGAATCCACCACTTCTTCACGCCATCCGGCGGCTTACTGGCAACGGCGCGTCGCCTCGATTGTGCTCGATGGATTGGTCTGGGGATTGCTGATCCTCACGGCCCTCCCGGCTCTGTGGATCGTGCTCACCTCGGTGCACAACCCCATCGAAATCAACGCCACCCCGCCGGTCTGGATCCCGCACGAACTGACCCTGGAAGGATTTAAGCCGCTGTTCGGGCAGGCGACCACCGCCACCGGCTCGGTGCCGTTTCATCTCTACTTCCGCAATTCAACCATTGTCGCCGTGGGCAGCACTCTCCTCTCCTTGACACTCGGGACGATGGCCGGGTATGCGTTCTCGCGTTTCCGGTTTCGGGGACGCAATTTTCTTTTCCTCAGCCTCATGTTGTCGCGCGCCGTACCGGGCATCGCCCTCAGCCTGCCGCTTTTCTTGCTGTTCGCCCGGCTGGGATTGGCCGATAAACTGTGGGGCTTAGGGTTGGTGTATGTAGCCGTCAACGTCCCGTTTACCATCTGGCTGATGGATGGCTTCTTCCGCGAACTTCCGCGTGAACTGTCTGAAGCCGCCGAGATTGACGGGTGTAGTCACTGGCAGGCGTTTACCCTAATCAGCCTGCCCCTGGCCTTACCCGGTTTAGCCGCCAGCGCCATCTTCGCCTTCCTTGCCGCTTGGAATGAATTTCAACTGGCCGTGGTTCTCACCCGCACCATCGCCTCCAAGACCGCGCCGGTCGGCCTGTTCGACTTCACTGGCCAGTTCACCATTGACTGGCGTGGCATGGCCGCCCTCTCGGTGCTGATGATGATTCCGGCTATCATCTTTGTGCTGGCCGTGCAACGTAATCTGGTGCAGGGCCTCACCCTGGGCGCGGTCAAGGACTAATAGTCTGCGACACCAGAAAAGCGATTCTAATGAAGCTTGGCATCAATCCCATTCCCGATCTCGACTGGCGCCAGATTGACTGGCCCGCCTATGCCCGCAAATGGCGGGAGATGGGTTTCAGTGGAGCAACTCTGTTCATCCACATGCCGCTCGAGTCCGAACCGCGCGACATCCTGCCGGTCAAGCAAGCGTGTGACGAGGCTGGGTTAGGCGTTGCTCAAGCCAACGGCTGGTATGAATCCCTGGTCAATCCGGATGAGACGCTACGGGTGGAAGGCATCAAAGGCATGCAGGCACTGTGCCGCTACGGCGTGGTCTTGGGCGCCGAAAGCGTCTACATACGGCCTGGTAGCCTCAACCCCAAGGGCTTCTGGTATGGCCATCCGGACAACCATACCGCCGAGACATTCGATCGCCTCGTCGATAGCGTCCGCCAGGTCTGCAAAGTGGCCGAAGCCGAAGGTGTGAAACTGGCCATTGAGGGTCATGTGCTCACCACGCTGGATACGCCAGCGCGGGTGCGCGATCTACTGGACGCGGCAGCCTCGCCGGCACTCAAGTTCAATATGGATCCGGTGAACTTCACTGGCACCGTGCGGGATGCGCATGATACTTCGTGCGTCATCAATGCTTTGTTCGATTTACTCAGCCAAGATGTAATTGCGGGCCATGCCAAGGATTGCGCGCTGGCTGAAGCGCAGGTCATGCAGATTCACGAGGTCGTCATTGGCACGGGGACAATGAATTACGAATTATTCCTGCGCCGATTTATTGAAACCTGCCCGGAAGCCTACTTCATCATTGAGCATCTGCCGGAGGAGAAAATCCCGCTGGCGCGGGAAGGCCTCCGCCGTGTCGCTGAGCGCCTCCAGATCCCGCTCGGGTGAGGGATTATCCAAGACGACGGATCACACTTATGAGCCAACGCTTTCTTAGTCAAGTCGTCATCGTCACCGGAGCCGGCCAGGGGTTGGGCAAGGCCATTGCCTTACGCCTGGCGCACGAAGGGGCCGATGTGGTCATCGCCGAGTATGATGCCGACAACGCCGCTCAGGCCGCCGATGAAGTTCGCGCGCTTGGCTGTCGCGCTCTGGCGTATCCCATTGACCTGTCCGATGTGGCGCAGATCCCGCTGCTGGTGGCGCGCACTGTGAGTGAATTCGGACGCGTGGACATTCTGGTCAACAATGCCGGACGTATGCACAACCAGCGCCTGCTTGACCTCACACCGCAGGATTGGGATCGCATCGTGGACACGAACCAGCGCGGATTGTTCTTCTGCTTGCAGGCGGTGGCCCAACAAATGATCGCCCAAATACCTGAAGCGGTTCGGAGCGCCGACCGGGCGCCGCATAGCTTCGGCAAAATCGTCAACTTCTCGTCGGGCGCCGGGCGGGGCGGACGCTCGTACGCCGCCCACTACGCCGCCGCTAAGGCCGCCGTCATCAGCATCACCAAATCGGCCGCGTTAGCCCTGGCGAGATACAACATCAATGTCAACGCGGTGGCGCCCGGCGTCGTGCCCACCCCTATGTGGACCCAGAACGATATTGAGCGCGGCCGGTTGTTCGGCGCCAGGCCCGGTGAGACATTGGCGAACTTCGTTGAAACCATCCCCCTCAAGCGCGCCGCCACCAGCGACGATATTGCCAGTGCGGTTGCCTTCCTCTGCTCGGCCGACGCGGACTACATCACAGGTCAAACCCTGAATGTGGATGGCGGGCTGGAGATGGATTGAGCGGAGACGCCCTATGAAAATTCTTGTCATGGGCGGGTCGCGCTTTATGGGCCTCGCCACCGTCCGGCAATTGCTGGAACGCCAGCACGATGTCACCGTGTTCAATCGTGGGACACGCGCCATCCAATGGCCCAGCCTGGTCACTGAACTGCACGGCGATCGCAACGACCCGGCCACGCTCGCGCAACTGCGCGGCTTGGCCTTCGATGGCCTCGTGGATTTGTCGGCCTATACCGGCGACCAGATCCGTCTGCTACTGGCCGTGCCCGGTATGAGTGATGTGCCGCGCTGGGTGCATTGCTCCAGCGGCGCAGTTTATGCCCCTCAACCTGTGTTGCCGTGGAAGGAAACTGCCCCTTACGGGCCGTGGCCGTTATGGGGCCAATATGCGGCTGATAAGTTGGACTGTGAGCGTGCGCTAGACACAGGCCGTGCCGCGCATCTGGCCACGGCCGCTCTGCGCCTGCCGTTTGTGCTTGGCCCGGCGAACTACGTTGACCGGGAGGAATTTGTCTTCAATCGTTTGCTTGACGGTGCCGAAATATTGTTGCCGGGCGACGGACAGGCAGTGACTCAGTTCTTGTCCACTGGGCAGGTTGCGCACGCGATGGTAGCCGCGTTGGAGCAGTTTGGCGGCGGCGGCTGGCGCGTCTTCAACATCGCCTCCCCCGGCTTTGCCTCGCTGCAAGGCTTTGCCCACGTTTGCGCCGAAGTGGCCAGAGTTGCGCCAAGACTGCGCTCTGTGGGTGGTGGCCCAACCGGCGGCGCGGGTGAGGTCTTCAATGCCGCCAATCCGGTGTTTCCGTTTCCGAATGCCAATTACGTGCTTGATCTGGAGGCGGCGCGCCGCGCCGGGATCACGCCGCCGCCGGTTACTCTGCACGACATGGTTGCTGAAGCATTTGAGTTTCTGCAGGCCAACCCTCAACGGCGCACCTGGTCGCGCACGGCGGCTGAGCTTCAGCACCTGAAAGGCATTGCATGACTCGGGCGGCAGATCGTGCTGAACGAATCGAGCGCCTGCGAGCCGAGGCGCGGCGGCGGACTCTTGATGGTGTGCTAGTGTTCTCGTGGCGTCGAGGCGTGCTGGGCTGGTTTTGCGGCTATTCGCCCGGCTTCGTCACCAATTGTGGCGCACTCTGGATTCCGGTGGACGGCGTGCCGGTAGTTGGCGTTCGCCATCCCTATGAAGAAGACCGGGCCAGCCGGGTAACGGGCTTGCGCGTCGTGGCTGGCGTGACACCCGAAGATTTGCTCCCCGCCCCCGTTCGCCGAATCGGATGGGTCGGCGGCGATTTCGTCATTGATGAAACACCGCTACCCTTCGTTGCTGCGCTCGCCCAACGGCACATCGAGATGGTTGACCTCAAGAGTGAGGTGGACGAATGGCGCGTGATCAAGTCTCAGGCCGAGTTGCACGTATTCAAACGAACTGCCGCCATTGGGGAGATCGCGCGCCGCGCGGCCGGGGCGGCGGCCATGCCGGGTGACACTGATTTTGCCATTGCCGCTCGAGTGGAAGCGGCCGCACGAACCGCAGGCGCGTTTCGCGTCAATTGCCTGGTTGGCATCGGCGATGGCGTTGTCGTTACGGAGGCCCACGGCAATTCTGTTCGGCCAGGTGATCCAGTTGGGCTGGAGATCAATTTCGAAGCCGATAACGCTTACCTACAGACAAACGGAACCCTGCTGCCGCCGAACCCGCAGCCCCATCAGGTTCGGGCAGTGGCCGCGTGCGAAGCTGTTCGACGGACATTAGTTGCTGAACTCCGGCCCGGCACAGCGGTGGATGACATCGTCACGGCTGGCGACCGGCGCTTGGCTGACTTTGGATTGCTTGAAGCCAAAGAGTATGACTTTGGACATGGGGTCGGCGCCGATACGCCTGAGCATCCGCGCCTGGTGTACGGGACAGGGCGCAGAATTGAAGCGGGGATGGTGCTGGCGGTGCATGTTGCGGTTCGTCGCCCTGGTGCAGAGACTGCCTTCATCGGCGGGCCAGTGGTGGTTGATGAGACTAGCGGGCATGAATTAGCCGATGGAAAGGATTGAGATGGAACAAACTCCCACATTGCCGCATATCGTAGACGCTGCCGAGGTTGAATGGAGTGAGCATCCCCGCTTCGCCGGTATTCTGATGAAACCGTTGCTGACCCGAGCAGATAATGCCTTGGCCAACGTGAGTCTGGTGCGCGTGCCGCCCGGCCGGGAAGTTGGGCGCCACATTCATCCGACACAGGTTGAAACCATCTATCTCATAACCGGCAAGAGTATTCTCATTGTGGGCGATACGGAAGCCCCGCTGGAGGCCGGGCA
>CAYSIV010000233.1:0-10375 GCA_964431175.1 uncultured Anaerolineales bacterium | reverse complement strand
ACGGATTACGAGAAGAACATCAATGAATTCATGCAGAGCAAGTGCGACCTGATCGTGACCGTCGGCTTCTTGCTGGGCGATGCGACCGCCGCGGCAGTGACGGCCAACCCCGACCAGAAGTTCATGATTCTGGACGTGGGCTATCTGCCCGAATCGCCGAACCTCCTGCAACAAACCTACGCTGTTGAACAAGCCGCGTTCCTGGCGGGCTACGTGGCGGCGAGCGCCACCAAGACCGGCAAAGTCGGCACCTTCGGCGGCATCAACATCCCGCCGGTGGTGGACTTTATGGTCGGCTTTGAGAACGGGGTGGCTTATTACAACCAACAGCACAGCGCCGAAGTGGTCGTGCTGGGTTGGAGCACCGAAGCCAACGACGGCCTGTTCACCGGCAACTTCGATAGCACCGATGATGGCCGCCGGATGGCGGAAACGCTGATGGACGAAGGCGCGGACATCATCATGCCCGTGGCTGGCCCGGTGGGTCTAGGCACCGCCGCTGCTGTGCAAGAGCGCGGCAATGCCTACATCATCGGCGTGGACACCGACTGGACCGTGAGCGCCTCCGAATATGCGGACATTACCCTCACCAGCGTGCTAAAGAAACTGGACGCGACCGTGGCGCAGGCCATTCGCGCTACCGCGGGCGGCAAGTTCCCGGCGGGCGTGCAAACCGCCACGTTGGCGAACGGCGGCGTCGGCATCGCCGACTTCCACGACCTCGCCTCCATGGTGCCTGATCAGGCCAAGAGCGACCTGGAGAAAATCGCCTTGGGCATCATCGCCGGCGAAATCAAGGCCAAACCGTAAGCTTCGGGCCAAACGGGCAACAAGACCCTAAGGGTCTCAGAGACCCTTAGGGTCTGGCGTGAAAGACTGGCGGCCCGGAGTGAAAACTCTGCGCCGCCAGTTTGTCTTTTTAGATGCTTGTGCTACACTCTGCTTCACCCTTCTGACTTCTGCTTGCTGACTTCTGACTACTCCTTCCATGCCCACAGTCCTAGAACTCCGCAATATCACCAAACGCTTTCCGGGCGTGCTTGCCAATGATCGAGTTTCGCTGACGCTGGAGCAGGGCGAAATCCACACCTTGCTAGGCGAAAACGGCGCGGGCAAGACCACGCTTATGAACATCCTTTACGGCCTGTATCAGCCGGACCAGGGCGAGATTCTGGTGCGTGGCCAACCGCTCAAGGTCACCAACCCCACCGACGCCATCCGCGCGGGCGTGGGCATGGTGCACCAGCACTTCATGCTGGTCCCGGTGCTCACCGTCACCGAAAACGTGATGCTGGGCGACGAGATGATCAGGGGCGGCATTTTCCTTGACCGCCAACGTGCCGCCGACCGCATCCGCGAAATTTCCAAGCAATATCACCTCGAAGTGGACCCGGGGGCCTACGTCAAGGATTTGCCGGTGGGCGTGCAACAGCGCGTGGAGATCATCAAACTCCTCTTCCGCAACGCGGATATTTTGATCCTCGACGAGCCGACCGCGGTGCTGACGCCCCAAGAAGTGGGCGAACTGATCAAGATCATCCGCTCACTGGTGGCGCAGGGCAAATCGATCATCTTCATTACCCACAAACTCAAAGAAGTGCTGGCGGTGGCTGACCGCATCACCGTTTTGCGGTTGGGCGCGGTGGTGGGGAGCACGACACCCGCCGAAGCCAACGAAAACAAACTGGCCGCCATGATGGTGGGTCGCGAGGTGGAACTGGAAGTGCAAAAGAAGCCGGCGCATTCCGGCGAGATCGTCCTGCGGGTGGAGGGTCTGGAAGTATTGGACGAGCGCTACAACGTGGCGGTGGACGGCGTTTCGTTTGAGGTGCATACGGGCGAAGTACTTGGCGTGGCTGGGGTGCAGGGCAACGGGCAGACCGAATTGGTGGAGGCCCTGACCGGTTTGCGGACACCGCTGGGCGGCCACATCACCATCGCCGGGCAGGAGGTGACCCATGCCTCCCCGCGCCGCATCACCGAACTGGGCGTGGCCCATGTGCCCGAAGACCGCCAGCGTGATGGCCTCGTGTTGGACTATCCCATCGCCTCCAACATGGTGCTCAGCACGTATTATCAGCCGCCGTTTGCCAAAGGCGTGATGTTGCAAAATACGGAGATCAACGCCGCCGCCGCCGAGCGCGTCAATCTATTCGACGTGCGCACGCCCGGCATCGCGACGAAAGCGGGCAGTCTCTCCGGCGGCAATCAGCAAAAAGTCATTATCGCCCGCGAGTTCTCGCGGCCCATCAAACTGCTGGTGGCCTCCCAGCCCACACGCGGCCTCGACGTTGGCTCGATTGAGTACATTCACGGGCGCATCATGGAGAAGCGCGATGCGGGGACGGCGGTGGTGCTGGTGTCGCCTGAATTGGATGAGGTCCTCGCGTTGTCCGATCGGATCGCGGTGATGTATCGCGGCAAGCTGGTGGCAATTGTGGACGCCGAGGTGGCGACGAAAGAATATCTGGGTCTGCTGATGGCAGGGGTTGACCCGGCCACCTTGCCCCCGCCACAAAAGCGCGAGGGCCGCAAGGCCGAAGCGGTGTTCTAAAGACAATCATTTTCAGCAAGGGGGTTACGTCCCTTGTCTCAGATGGAGTAAGACGTTGAGCGCACAAGCCAAATCTCTCAACCCGCCGGCCCGCAGACGTTCATTTTGGGGACAGGCGCGAGAAACGCTGGAAATGCCGGTGCTGGCGATCATCACAGCGCTGGCGGTGGGAGCCGTTATCATTGTCCTCTCCGATCTGAAGGTGATGGGTGAGTTTCGCGCCGCGTGGGGCCGCCTCGCCCCGGTGGGCTATCTGGGCTTGGTGTTGGCGCTGGTATTCGGGGTGACGGGAGTGGCCTTGTATTTTGGCGCGACCAAGGTGTTGCGGCAGTGGATGAAAGCGCCCCAGCGCTGGCAGGTGATGCTCTTGCAATGGGGTGGCGGCGTGATCGGGTTGTTCCTCGCCTATATTATTTTGCGCTCGGCCGGGTTTGCGGCGGCGTTGGAGGGGGCGTGGGGAGCGGTGGCTACGGCTTATGGTGCGATGGGTGCTGGTTCGTTGGGCAACCTTTCCACGATGGTCTCGGCCGTGCAGAGCGGCGACCAAAAGGCCATTCTGCAAGCGTTCTATCCCATCCTCGAAAGTCTGGTGGCCGCGACACCGCTTATCTTTGCGGGCCTGTCGGTGGCGCTGGGGTTTCAGTGCGGGCTGTTTAATATTGGCGCGCAAGGGCAATTGGTGATGGGCGCGATCTTTTCGGCTTTTGTAGGCTATTCGCTCAAAGGCTTGCCCGCCCTCGTTCACATCCCTCTGGCGTTAGGCGCGGGCGCGTTGGGCGGCGCGCTGTGGGCCTTCCTGCCCTCCATCCTCAAGGCCAAAGTCGGCACGCACGAAGTCATCAATACCATTATGCTCAACTGGATCGCCATTCGCCTGAGCGAGTGGTTGCTCAACGGCCCCATGAAGCGCCCCGGCACGGCTAACCCGGTCAGCCCGACGGTGGAGGCCAGCGCCTTTCTGCCCCACTTCTTCCCCGATCCGATTCGTTTCCACCTCGGTTTTTTCATCGCGCTCGCGGCGGCGGCCTTCATTTGGTGGTTTTTATTCCGCACCACCTGGGGTTTTGAAATCCGCACGGTGGGCATGAACCCCAATGCGGCCCGGTATGCGGGCATGAGCATCACCCGCAATTACGTGATTGCCTTTTGCCTGGCGGGCGCGCTGGCGGGCCTCGCGGGCGCGAATGACGTGTTGGGTGTGAACCACAATCTGGCGGTGGCGTTCGCGGGCGGCACAGGGTTCGATGCGATTGCGCTGGCCCTGCTGGGCAAGAGCCATCCGTTTGGGGTGGTGCTGGCCGCGTTGTTGTTTGGCACGTTGCAGAGCGGCGGCACGCGCATGCAAAATGTGGCCAAGATTCCGGTAGATATCATTTTTGTGGTGCAAGCGCTGGTCATTGCCTTTATTGCCGCCCCGGCCATCATTCGCCTACTGTACCGCTATCAGGACGAGCGGGTGGCGGTGGCGAAGAGCAAATAGCGAATGGCGCAAGGCTGCTGAATCGCCATTGGCCCTCTGCTTTACACGATAAGGACAAGCGGTAGACAACATGACGACTCAAACACAGATGAAATCTCGTGGCCTGACTATCGCTCAGGCCACTGAACTGGCCGAGCGCAACCGCTATCGCCTCATTGGCGTGATCCTGGTGTTGCTCGGCTTGGGCGGCTACCTCTTGTTTGCGAAGGGCGTAGACTCGAAACTGGTCAGCACGTTTGGCATCAGCACCGGCGCCGGATCGAAACTGCCGGAATGGGTGATCCCTAGCTACGGCACGGCCGCGGCGCTCTCGGCGGTGGCCTTGTTTCTCGGCGGCTATCAACTGGTGCGCGGCTTTGGCAAGCGCACCAACCTAGTCTTCGGCCTGGCCGTGTTACTGCTCATTTTCTCGTTTCTCACCTGGGCCACCCGTGACGCCTCCATTAGTTTGGCCGGGATGCTCAAGAGCACGCTGTTGCGCGCCGTGCCGCTGACCCTGGGCGCGCTGTCCGGCATCCTTTCCGAGCGGGCCGGCGTGGTCAATATTGCCATCGAGGGCATGATGCTGGCGGGCGCCATGATGGGCGCGCTGGCGGGAAGCATCGCCCTGCAAGTCTGGCCCGCCGCCCAGTTCGGATCGCTGAGTCTATGGGTAGGGTTGTTGGCCGCGCTCCTGACCGGCGCGGTGCTGGCGTCGTTCCACGCCATTCTATCCATCCGCTACAAAGTGGATCAGGTCATCAGCGGCGTGGTCATCAATATTTTCTCGGTGGGCATCACCAGTTTTATCTCCTCCAAGTTCCTCGAAGAGTTTCAGGATTTGAACAATCCCGGCATCTTCAAAACCGTGCCGATCCCGGTCCTCTCGCAGATCCCCGTCATCGGCGGCATCCTGTTTGAGAGCAACGTGTTCACGTATCTGACCTACATTTTGTTGATTGTGGTGCACGTGGCGTTGTTCTATACGGCGTGGGGCTTGCGGACGCGCGCGGTGGGCGAGCATCCCAAAGCGGCCGACACGCTGGGCATCAACGTCTTCCGCACGCGCTATCTGGCGGTGATCCTCAGCGGGTTGATGGCGGGCCTCGCGGGCGGTTATTACACGCTCGGCTCGGTGGGGCGCTTCGACGAGAGCATGACAGCCGGGCGCGGCTTCATTGCGCTGGCGGCCATGATCTTCGGCAACTGGACCCCCTTCGGCGCGTTCGGCGCGAGCCTGATCTTCGGCTTCGCTGACTCATTGCAGGGCAAACTTGCCATCTTGCGTGTACCCATTCCCTCGCAGTTTTTGCTCATGGCCCCGTACATTGCCACGATGATCGCCCTGGCCGGAATAGTGGGCCGGGCTACCGCTCCGGCGGCCGACGGCAAACCGTACGAAAAATAGTAACTCACAAAGGAGAGTCCCATGCTCAAATCCGGTTTGATTATTGGCGCAGTCACACTGGTTCTGGCAAGCATCCTCGGGTTCATCTTCCCGCTTTGCATTCCGTGCCTGGCAATTCTGGTGGGCGCGGGCGCCGGATATTTGGCCGGTATGTTTGATAAGCCGCAGGCCAGTGGCAACTCGGCTAAGATTGGCGCCGGGGCAGGTGCGATTGGCGGTATTGGCGCATTAATCGGCCATGTGGTAGGTGGCACGGCGACATCGTTGGTCACCGGCCCAGAGCAGGCGGCCGCGTTGATGCGTCAATTTGGGGTGGCAGTGGATACGAGCAACCCGGCGGTTTATTATGCCGGTGCCGTGGGCGGCGCATGTTGTTTTGGCCTGTTTGAGGTGTTGCTGATGGCCGGCGTGGGTGCGCTGGGTGGCATGTTGTGGTATCAGTTTGTCGGCAAGAATTCTGCGGTAGGCTCGCCGCCGGCTAGCATGGCTTAGAGCAAATTCCGAGTTGGTTTACAGTTCGCGCCGCAGTTCGCGAAGCGTGCGGGCGCGGCGGCACGCTTCGCGAACTGCCGCCGGAACGTAAATCAAAAGGGAAACCGGCATAAACAAACGCGACTCAAAAAGCGGCGGCCTCTTTGCAAAGAGGCTGCCGCTTTTTTATCCAAGTTGCTCAAGAAATTTATTGAATTCGGCAAACTCAGTGGCATACAACGCCTTCAATTTTTTGGCGCGTTGAACCACCAAGTTAAGCCGTTCTTTATCCAGGCTGATAGTGTAAGCACTGCGGAAAACATGGCGAAAGCGCCTCAACTCATCAAGGCATTCGTGAGCTTCGTCGCTCATCAACCGTGGACGCATGCCCGGCACGCCCAGCGTCATGCGGCGCAGTAATTGCGCGGGCCATCGAGACTTGTCGGCGAGGTGATTTTCAAAAGTTTCAGCGACACGTTCAAAAACGTACTCAAAGGCCGTGTACAAATTGTGCAGGTAGTAGCCGACGACAATGATTTGCTCCGGCGCCTCAAGTGTATCCCAGTTTCTGGCCAGTATTTCATAAAGCCGGGCGATGGCTTGTTCATCTGCGTTAATTTCAGCCTGGAGTAGTCGGGTTGGCTCGCTCATAAATTAGTTTTCCAGTTGACCGCACTCGCTCGGAAAAGTCCGAGGGTTGAGTAATGTCACGCAAGTCAATCGTCCAACCGGGAGCGGCCTCCTCGAGCGCCCGCCAAATGGAAAAGTAGTCGGCCACACCCAACCCCTCAACCGCCACGTCCACGTCCGAGTCGGGCCGGAACGCATTGGGGCGGGTGACAGAACCAAATAGAAAAACCCGCTTGACCGAGGGGAAATTGATTATTGCCTTTTCAACAGCTTCCGTCACGGCGTGTTCGGCGGCGGCGCGGCGATCTTCTCGTTCTGTCCGCTCTCGTTCGGCCCGAGACTGCAAATTGTGGCGGACAGCGGCAATATCAATCATGGTCGACAGTTTAACGTGAGGAGGCGGGAAAGGCAAGGGGAATCAAAAGCGGCGACTCGAATGAGTCGCCGCTTTTGATTCACATGAAGTTACATCGTCGCCGGGGCGGCTGGAGAGGCCGGAGCACTGCCACTCTCGGCGGTGGCGACACGATACGCCTGGCCGTAGAGGTGAGCCGTGGCGAGGAGTCCGTACGCCAAACCGAACGGAGCGCCGATGCCACAGATAAGCGAACCGATGGAGGACAAGATCGAAACGGAAATGCTCGACAGCAAAGCGACGATCAGAAACACCGCCGGCTTGGTGCGGACGAGGGCGATCACCTCACCCACACGCAAGGCAGGGCCAAGTTCGCCGGTGGCGGCCAGTCTGCCGACAGCAACTGGCAACGCCATGCCCATGATAATGGCATACAACAGAATCAGACAGCCACAACAGGCGCTGACAACGCTGGCGATGGTGGCCAGCGTTCCGCTATCGTTAGACGAATTGGCGGTGGTGGCAACCAATCCATTCGTCAGTCCGATACAGGCGCCAAACACGAGCAGTGGCAGGGCATAAACGAGTTGAACAACGAACACATATAAGCCCTTCTTGATTAAACCGCCAAAGTCGGTCCACTCCGGCAAAAGGTTGCTCTCACCCGCAATGACGCGGCGGGTGATTTCGAGGCCGTATCCGCCCAGAAGCAGTCCGGCGGCGATGGCCGGAATGAGCAAAAGCCAACTGAAGGCCAGGCCGACAAACAGAATACCGCCGGCAATCGCCACCTTCTTGATCCAGTCCGGATCTTGTTGTGGGAAAGTAAAGGCATTCCCATATTCCATTGAGTCTTGCATTGTATCCTCCGCAAATGAATGAGTTATTAACTTACCTTACGCAACGTCACACCCGCGAAGCTTGTCCCCGTGCAAACGGGGAACGGGTGTCCAACCTTGCCACCCCTGGATTCCCGCCTACGCGGGAATGACACCAGAGCGGTTTGCATAAGGTGAGTTATTAAGGCAGAAGTATAGCGATAAGAAGCAAGGCTGGCAAGCGGTATAACAGTCCGGTTCACAAAACATTCTGGCGGCGCAAGAGCCACAGCAGGCCAAGCGCTTCGGCAGTGAAGGCCAGGGTGTTTGCCAGGGCAATCCCGGCATGCCCCATAAACGGAATGAGGGCCAGGCACAAGCCCACAAACGTTGCCGCGGTGAGGGATGCGGCAATTAGCGGCACAATCGCGTTCTGCCTGGCGTAAAAAGTTCGGGCGGCAATTTCCAACAGCGAGTGGCCGGTCAGGCCCAGTAAAAACATCTGGGCGGCGGCGGTAACCAGGTCGGTGCCTTCGGCAGTGAAGGCGCGGCCTTCAAACACCAACCGCACCACAGGCCGGATGACCAAAATCGCAACGATCGTCGTCGGGATCGTCAAGGCAAGTATCGCCGCAATCGCCGTTCGCAGAGTCTTCTTCAGTGCCTGACGATCATTCCGGCTGGCCAGTTCCGACAGCGTGGGCAGGAGCGCGGTGGCAATCGCCGTGCCGATGACTGTTTCTGGGAGTTGCAGAATCAGCCAGCCGTAAGCAATCGCCGACACCGCGCCCTCGTACAACCCTGAGGCAAAGTTGTCGGTGGCGACAAAGATCGAGTAGACGATGGCGACGGTGACGACGCGCGGCCCCATCACTCGCGCCACCCTCTGGATTTCAGGATGCCGCCACTGCAGGGACGGCGTCCACCTGAACCCAAACCGGATCAGCCCCGGCACTTGTATTGCCAGATGCAGAACCGCGCCGATGATGACGCCGTAAGCCAGCCCAAAGATTCCCAACCGCCCGGCCAAAAACTGCACGCCGATGATCTGGCCGACGTTGTACAAAATAGGCGCGAGAGCCGGAAGCAGAAAATGCTGGTTGGCTTGCAGGCCGCCAATCACCAGGCCGCTGATGGAAAAGATCAGCGTGGCGATCAGGTTGAGCCGCATCAGCGTAATGACCAGATTTTGATCATCTGGCTTGAAGCCGGGCACGACGACGTTGCGCACTAGCGGTTCAGCAAAGAGGGCGATAACGATGGCCAGCCCGGCGGTGATCACAAACGCCCAGTTGGCCACCCGGCTGAACAGGTCCCAGGCGGCGGCCCGCCCGTCGCGATCCAGGGTCTCGATGAGAAAAGGGATGAAGGCAATCGCCAGCGCCCCGCCGGAGATGATGGCGAAGATCAGGTCGGGCAAATTGTTGGCGGCGTTGTAAGCGTCGAGGGCGGCGGTCACACCGTAAGCCCGGCCCACCAGCACTTGCCGCCCGAGGCCGATCAGTTTGTCGATGCCGAAGAGGAGGGCGAGGAGCGCAGAAGCGCGGAAAAGCCGACGACCGACGACGGACGAAAGACGATTGATAATTCGTCGGTCGTCTTTCGTCGGTCGTCCCTCGTCTTTCGTCATGGACTGACTCCCCACTGCGCCAGGGCCGCCGTTGCCTGATCCCATTTCGGGTGAGCGTCAAAGGCGGCGCGCATGTCGGCTATAGCGCGGTCGAGGTCGCCAAGCTGGTAGTAGGCCCAGCCGCGCCAGTAGAGGCTTTCTTCTATCCCCGGCGTTTGCAAGGTGACGTTCGCCAGGTCAATCACATCCTGATAACGCTCGCTGTAAAAGTAGGCTTTATACATTTCGGTCTGATACCACAACATGCGATAAGGCAGTTTGTTGTAACTGCGCGCCTGATCGAACGCGACGGCGGCATCCTGACTGCGACTCAATAGTTGCAGAGACGTGCCCACGTTGAACCACGAGAAGGCTTGCTCGGCGGGGTCTGCCGCGCTGGTGGCCTCGGCCTGCGCTTTGGCCAGGGCGCGGTTGTAGTTCGCGCCAGCGTCGGCGTCCGGCCCGAGCAGGGCTGTCACCTCGGCGGCGCGGTTGCCCGGATACAAGATGATGTAGAGATAATTGAAGTCGCGCCAGTCGCGCACCTCGGCGTCGTAATCGCGCCAGTAGTTTGCGCCCTTGAACGAGTCCTGGGTGAGGAACTTGCGGGCGCCCTCGTCGTAACCGGTGATGAGACCGTAATGCCCCTCCCAACCTTGCCCCACCTGCCCGTGCTCTTCTTCGCGAAAGCCGCGCTCGACGATGACCGGGAAGCCGTTGGCGACAAAGCGCTTGATCACCTCAACGTCACCGCCGTAGCGAATCTCGGCGCTGAGGCCCGCTTGTTCGATGGCGTAATTTGCCAACTCGTAAGCCATCACGTTCTTGTCGCTCTTGTTCGGCTTGATCACGCTGGCGATGTCTCTCTGCCAGCGCACGTCTTTGCCGGTCGCGTACCACACTAATTCGTCCGGCTCCGTGCCGCGCCAGCCCCAGTAGACCAGGGCCGCGGTGAGGGTGGCCGGGCCGCAGTTGTTGTAAAGCTGTGGCTCGTAACGCGCCCCATCCAGCGCGAAGCTTGATGGCAGATTGTAGACGATGGGGATTGCTGTCGGTTCCGGAGTGGCAGTA
>CAYSIV010000232.1:0-10490 GCA_964431175.1 uncultured Anaerolineales bacterium | reverse complement strand
CCCGCGAGGACGCGGGCTTTGAGCGACTTTTAAGACACTCTCTTAGCGTTCTTCACGCCTTCGCAGTTCCTAATTCGCCGCCGCTTTACGGCGCTTGATCGCCATCAGCTTCTTGGCCGTCTCGACGGCAATCGCCGCATCGCGGCAATAAGCATCGGCCTCGATTTCTTCGGCGAAGGCTTCGTTGAGCGGCGCGCCGCCCACCAGCACGATCACTTTGTCGCGCAGGCCGGCCTCTTTGAGAGCCTTGATCACCACTGCCATGTACGGCATGGTCGTGGTCAGCAGCGCGCTCATGCCGATAATGTCAGGGTCGTGTTCTTTGATGGCATTGAGGAATTTCTCGGCGTCGTTGTTGATGCCCAGATTAACGACCTTGAACCCGGCCCCCTCCATCATCATCGCTACCAGATTTTTGCCGATGTCGTGAATGTCACCCTTCACCGTGCCAATGACCATCGTGCCGACCTGAGGCGCGCCAGTCTCGGCCAACAAGGGGCGCAAGATCGCCATACCGGCCTTCATGGCTTTGGCCGCCATCAACACCTCGGGCACAAACAAAATGCCGTCGCGGAAGTCAATGCCGACGATGTCCATCCCGGCCACCAGGCCGGTGGTCAGCAAGTCGTAGGGAGTCATGCCGCGTCTCAGGCATTCGTTCACCTCGGCCAAGACCTCGTCGGCCAAACCGTCGTACAGGTCTTCACCCATCTGTTGCAACAGTTCAGGCGTCGCCAATGTAGTGATGTCAAGTTCGTCGCTCATAATTCTCCTTCGGTGTTCAAACTTCCGAAGTCTCGCCCGCTCCGCTCCGCCCCTTCGGGGGGGTGCTTCGCAAGACTTCGGAAGTTTGTTTGATGCGTCGGCGCTGACTGCGGCGAACCTGCGCCCCGCCGCTGTTTTTCGCCGGGAGTTGCCCTTCAAGATGCGGGAAAGAATCGGTCGCGTGCGGGATGGCAATGGCCCCGACAAACTCGTTTTGAAATTCGGCGGCCACGGCGGTTTGAACATGGGCCACCGTCCGCGCCAATTTGGCCGCCTCTGATCGCGCCTCGCGATTCAACAAGGCAATCCGCGCCCCGTCACCAGCGGCGTTGCCCACCGCCGTCACTTTCGCCAGCTCACAGTCGGGGATCATCCCCAAAATCATCGCGTGGCGCGGATCAATATAACTGCCGAACGCCCCGGCCAGAACGATCCGATCCACTTGCGTCACGCCGCGCTCGGCCATGAGCAGTTTAACTCCCGCGTACAATGCGGCCTTGCCAAGCTGGATGGCGCGCACGTCGCTTTGAGTCACGATAATGGAATTGCCGGTGGCGGAATGGGTCGCGTCCGCTAAAACGTATTCGCCGACGCGGCCTTTGAAGCGAACGCGGGGCGAACGCTCCGGCGTATTTTCGTTGAAGCGGCCATCGCTGTCAATGATCCCTGCCAGATACAATTCGACGATGGCCTCGATGATGCCACTGCCGCAGATACCGGTGGCGCGAATGCCTTCCGGCAATTCCGCGCCCGGCTCAATCCAGTCATCGTAGCCGATCACTTTGAAGCGTGGTTCGAGCGTGACGGGATCGACTCGCACACGCTCAATCGCGCCGGGCGCGGCCCGCTGGCCGTGGGTGATCTGCGCGCCCTCGAAGGCCGGGCCGGTGGGCGACGAACAGCACGTCACCTTTTCGCGGTTGCCCAGCACGATCTCGGCGTTGGTGCCAACGTCAACGATGAGCAACATCTCGTCCTGGCGGTGTGGGCCTTCGGCCAACTGCACCGCTACGTTGTCTGCGCCAACGTGACCGGCGATGCAGGGTAAAACGTGAACTTGCGCGCCCGGGCCAAGTTTGAGGCCGAGGTCGCGGGCCTTTAGGTCCAGAGGAGAATCGATCGCCAACGCGAACGGCGCTCCCCCCAGTTCCACCGGGTCAAGGCCGAGCAAAATGTGATGCATGACCGTGTTCCCGGCCAGCGCCATGTCGAGGATGTCGTCGGTTGAGATGCCGGCCCGTTCGGCAGCGCGTTTGGCCAGATCGTTGAGGGCGCTAATAATGGCCCGGTGCAGTCGGGCCGCACCCTGCTTGTCCATCATGGCGTAGCTCACCCGGCTCATCAGGTCTTCGCCGTACTTCACCTGCGGGTTCATCATGGCCTCGGTTGCCAGCACCACACCCGTTCGCAAATCGCAGAGGTGGGCGACGACGGTGGTCGAGCCAACGTCCACGGCCAGGCCGTATGCGCCTTCGGCGTAGCCCGGTTGAACGCGCAGAACTTCACGGTCGTGCCACAGGGTGAGGGTGACGGCGAACTTGCCAGAACGAAGCGCGGGTTGGAGAGTCGGCAACACCTGAGAATCAATGGTGAGGCCGGTCAGATGCCATTGGTCGGCAATGGCGGCTTGAAGTCGTTCCCAATCGCCGTGATGATCATCGAGTGTCGCTTCGGCGCTCTCAACATAGATTTGGCGCACGGAAGGTTGAATCTCAATGACACGGTTGGTGGCGGCTTTGGCGATGATCTGCTTGCGGGCCTGACTCTCTTCGGGGACGACGATGAGCAGGTCGCCCGTGACTTCGCAGGCGCAGGCCAGTCGGCGGCCTTCAAGCATGGCGTGCGTTGCACGATAGGAAGCTTCGCGGCCATCAACGGGCGTGAGGTTTGACGCTGATGAAGTGAGGGCGTGCTTGGGAAAGTGGCCTTCTTCGATGGCGATCTGGCATTTGCCGCAGGTTTGGCGGCCACCACAAATAGACTCGAGTTCTACGCCCAACAGGCGGGCGGCGTCGAGCAGGTTTGCCCCGTAGGGAACCTGCCCTTTGCGCCCGGACGGCATGAGGGCAATTTGAACGTGAGTAGGCGCGGTTTCAGGCATAGTAGTTGCGTCGCACAATTATAGACGATGCGTCAAGCACTGACTACGGGCTGGGATACAGGATTTGGGAGGTGGGGTTGTGATAGAGGCACAAACGAAAAAAGCGATTGGCCTGCCGCTGGCGTTTTGGGCGTTGATTGCCGCGAGCAGTACGGTGCCGGGAGAAGGCGTGCCGACGCCAGACGAAAGCGGAGCGCGAATTGACAAGGGAGTGTTTAGGCTTACACTATGGCGTAGGTTTCGGTTGCGGCATATAAGCTATTCATGCCACAGCGACATGAACTGATTTAATGGCGCACCGCTATTAACTATTAATGGCGGCGCGGCTGAAAATATAGTTGGGCCGTTTCCAGACGACGATATGCTAGAATCCTCCTTTGGTCACAGAAAGGACTCCAGTTAATCGTTATGGGAAAAATCATCTTCGGCGACAACTTGCCCGTCTTGCAGAGCCTACCAAGTGAACACATTGACCTAATTTACATTGATCCTCCATTCAATACCGGCAAGCGCCAACAGCGTGTCAGGCTCCAAACAGTTCATGATGAAGCAAATGGCGATAGAGTCGGATTTCAAGGCAAGAAATACAGGACTATCAAGCTCGGCGTCAGCGGTTACTCAGACACATTTGATGATTTCCTTGGATTTCTAGAACCGAGACTCTGCGAAGCCTATCGGATTCTCCGACCGAACGGCAGTTTTTTTTTCCACATCGACTACCGAGAAGTCCACTACTGCAAAGTATTGATTGATGAAATATTTGGCCGAGACTCTTTTATGAATGAGATCATTTGGGCTTACGATTATGGCGCAAGATCTAAGAATAAGTGGCCTGCCAAGCACGACAATATCCTTTGGTACGCAAAAGACCCAGAGAATTACACGTTCAATTATGAAGAAATGGATCGCATACCTTATATGGCGCCAGGATTGGTAGGTGAAGAGAAAGCCGCGCTAGGCAAGACACCTACAGATGTTTGGTGGCATACGATTGTCAGCCCCAATGGAAAAGAGAAAACAGGCTATGCAACTCAAAAGCCGTTGGGGGTCATTCAACGGATCGTCAAGATTCATTCAAAGCCTAACGATTTGGTTATGGATTTCTTCGGAGGAAGTGGGACTATAGGAGAAGCGGCGGCAAAACTCGACCGCAATTGGATTCTTGTAGACAGCAATCCCGAAGCCATTCAGGTTATGGCGAAACGGCTAGCGCCGTACAACCCCGAATTGGTCAACTGCGAAACCATTATCGAGAAAAGCGATGAGCACTCTCAGCCATCTTTACTTTAGGGCGCTATGAGTCGTCAAATCACTGATCCAGATGTTCGAATGTTAGCAAGCATTTCCGCCACTCTTAGCGGCGATTATGCTGAAGACGAAGCGACTTGGCTTGGCAGTCCGTTCGCTTGGATAAAGACTCGACCATCTCGACAAATAGGCGCTATAGGTGAACAGCTTGTTGCCGGATGGTGTGCAGCGAAAGGCCTTGATGTCACAAAATCACCTGACAGCAACGCAGACCGCGTAGTTGAAGGGCAAAGAGTAGAAATCAAATTTTCGACTCTGTGGAAAAACGGCGGCTACAAGTTTCAACAACTCAGAGACCAGAATTATCAACTCGCAATTTGCCTCGGACTGAGTCCATTTGATGCACACTGTTGGGTTTTACCAAAGAAACTAATTCTGGATAGCTGGGGTAAAGCTCCGGGCCTTGTATCTCAACACGGTGGACAAACGGGTTCAGATACCGCTTGGCTATCGGTTGATCCAAACAATGTACCGGAGTGGCTTACACATCAAGGCGGAAGCTTGCGCCAAGGCTTTGAAGTGTTGCTATCGCTTGTCAGCAAGCCGCAGGCGTAAGTTAGCAAGTGCGGGCGTTATTTACAATTCAAGCAAGTCTATGTCTCATCGTGGCGAAGTATTGGCTGCCATCATCAATGACCTTCTTGATTTCACCATTGCACATGACAAACATTGGTATCGTGTCCCCATTGATAGCCAGCAGAAATGGCTGAAGGAGCGTTGGCCGCCGAAGTGGTTAGCCCTATATCAAACCAAGATTTTCGGTCAAGAAGCCCATGCGATAAACTATTACGCGAAGGTACTCAACATCGGCCAAGCATATCGCTGGCAACTCTTCCCCGACCAGCCTCAAGATGAAAAAGGCAAGCGTCGTTACCATCAACTTTTTCTTGAGCCGTTACAGCAATTACCAAAGCCCATTGTCAGTCGCCGCCGTCGAAGAATCATTTTTATACCAACAACGTGGGAGAAGTTTATCAATGCCACCGAGATAAACGACTTATACGACGAAAGTTCGCTTGAAGACCGGTTATGGGTGGCGCTGAAGCGGTTACAAATTCAGTCAGAGCGGCAAGAACTTGTCACGATCAAAGACAACAATTACTTTCTAGACTTTGCCATTTATTGTGCATCGGGGAAAATCGACATTGAAACGGATGGGGACGAATGGCACGCCAATCCAGAAAAAGCGGCATTGGATAATCTCCGTGGCAACGATTTAGAAAGCGTTGGTTGGAAACAGTTACGCTTTACTACTCACCAAATCCAAGAGCAAATGGCGGAGTATTGCGTTCCCAAAATAGCGAAGACGATTAACAACTTGGGTGGAGTGGAAGAAGAAGGAAAGCTTGCGCCCCGTAAAATTGATTTGAACTCGCCAGACGGGTCATATCAGTTGGGGCTATTTGATAATCTATGAGCAATCCCAAAATCAAAGTCGCGTTTAGGCCAAGCGCAGGCTTTTACAGGCAGGGCGCGGGCTAACACCGCGTTCTGAGAAACCGTTAGACAAGTTGACGATAAACGACACGGCATGCCGGTTTCTCTGGTGAGGGAATGCCGTAAGGCGGCAGGGTTGATTGCAGGCGACGGGGCTGTCGCCTTGAGTAACTGGGCAATCTGAGTAATCCGCCCCGCGCCTGATGCCTGCCGTTAGGCCGCTCGCCATCACCACGTTCGGCAAGGAAGCTGTCTATGTCCCCGATTGCTCACGCGCTCTCCGCTTCGCTAATTGCCGTGACTTTTGCCCAGGTCAGCCCTGAAGAGACGCCCTACCTTGCTGTGGCCCTGATTTCAGCCACCGCAGTCGATCTTGACCATCTGGTGTATCTCATCCGCGACCGCGCCTTGTATCGCCGTATCGGATATACCGGTCAATTGCATCATGCCCGCAGTCCCCTCCATGAGCTTGCCGGGCTCCTGCTGGTTGGCGCGTTGTGTGCGTTCGTATTCGCTATCGACCCCAAATTGGCACAGGTCATTTTCATCGCCTTTGCGGTGCATCTGACGCAGGATTGGGTGCTGGGCAAGTCGCATCCGCTCACGCCCTTTGACAACACCCGCATTGAGTTTTTCGCGCTAACGGTCAGACAAAAAATACTCATTGATGTCAGCGTCATATTGCTTTCCGTTGCCCTATGGACGATATACCTCGCCGTTCGGCTGTAGCAACGCCCTATCGCACGTTATTGGCGACACTTGAAAAGCAGATTGCCTTGCCCAGGGTCAGCCCATCGTATTATCACGCTCTGGGATTGGGCCTATCCCTGCTGTATCTTTATGCGCAAACACCCGCGCAAAGAATCTGGCTGATTGTATTCATCTTGATTGCCGACTGGCTGGATGGAGCGACTGCCAGAAGATATGGGCGGGGCAGTCGGGCCGGCTACCTCATTGACGTGTTGACGGATCGAATAAGCGAA
The DNA here is from genome assembly GCA_964431175.1 of uncultured Anaerolineales bacterium. Classification (GTDB taxonomy): domain Bacteria; phylum Chloroflexota; class Anaerolineae; order Anaerolineales; family VGOW01; genus VGOW01. Next base: position 3,896 of record CAYSIV010000232.1, on the reverse strand, counting down.
GCGTTTATCTTTGCCGCAGCTTCCGACACCCTCCTGGGACAAATTTGCTTTCTGTTGTGGATTGTCAATGTCGCGCTGGCATTTTACAGCGTGCGCTCAAACAAGCATACCGCTTTGCCAATCCGCTTTGCCTTCTTGCTGATCTTGATCATTCGACCGGGGTGATGCTTTCTCAAATAGAGTGACCTGAAGGAACTGAGGATACCCCTTCACTGCCACAGGCAAATTGAGCCGCTGGCTCATTGAGGGCCAGCCGCGCACAGCGCCCGAACTTTTGAAGTTCTGTCGATTTTCGTCGCCCCTATTCGTCTTATCTATGAACCCAAAACCCAAACAGGAGGTCACAATGGCTCAATTTATGATGTTCATCCGCGGGGGCGACGATTACGCCGGCTACACCCCGGAGCAGGTGCAGAAGGCGGTCCAGAAATACCGCGACTGGTCTGAGGCGCTTCACCAGCAGAAGCGGTTGGTGAGCGCCGAAAAGCTCAAGGACGAGGGCAAGGTCTTGCGCGTCCGCGACGGCCAAATCGTGGTGGATGGCCCGTTCACCGAGACCAAAGAGGGCATCGGCGGCTATTATCTGATCGAGGCGGCGAACGAGGCCGAGGCCATCACCATTGCCAAAGGCTGTCCTATCTTCGCCGAAAAGGAAGGCCGTATCGACCTGAGAGAAATTGATCACATGTAGTTTGACTATCGTCCACTCATTCCCACCATCGGCCACCAACCGCTTCGCGCGAATGACATGATGGGAGATCCCGCTTCGTGAAATTCGCGCGAAGCGATTCGTGGCAAAATTTCTGACTTCAGGAGAAAACCATGTCAACCGAATCCAACAAAGCTCTGGTACAACGCTACCAGGACGCCCACAACGCCAATAATCTGGCCGGTCTGGACGAAATTGTCGCCCCTGACCTCATCTCCCACAACCTGCTCCCCGGCATTCCCGCCGGGCGTGAAGGTGGTAAGATGGTTCACCAAGCGTTGCTCGCCGCCTTCCCGGACCAGCATACCGAAATTGTGGCCCTGATCGCCGAAGGGGATAAAGTGGTGCAACACTTCATGGTGAGCGGCACCGACAAGGGCGGATTTATGGGCGCCCAGCCAACCGGCAAGGGCTACAAAGTGCCAGGCATTTCCATCTTTCGCATTGCCAACGGAAAAATTGTGGAGCACTGGGGCGTGTTCGACCAGTTGGGCGTTCTGCAACAACTGGGAAAGATACCCATGCCTGGATAAGTCGGGCAGTAGAGTCAATGCAAGACAACGAACAAGTGAAGCAACTCGTCGACCATCTGTTTCGCTACAAAGCGGGGCAGATGGTCGCCACGTTAACCCGCATCTTCGGCGTTGCGAATTTGGAATTGGCCGAGGACGTAGTGCAGGAGACTCTGATCAAAGCCCTGCGCCAGTGGCCGTATCGCGGCGTGCCGGAGAACCCCGGTGGCTGGCTGATGCTGGTTGCCAAGAATCAGGCTTTGGACGTCATTCGGCGAGAAGCGAATTTTCGGAACAAGGCTCCAGGACTGATCGAGCCGGAGAAGAGCGGCGGGGCTGAGGGGGCGCTGTCGCTCGACGACCCGCTCGGCGATGACCAACTGACGATGATGTTCATCTGCTGTCACCCGGCCCTATCGCAAGAGTCGCGGGTGGCGCTGACGCTCAAGGCCGTGGGCGGCTTCGGTGTACCGGAAATTGCCCGCGCCTTCTTGACCTCAGAGACAACGGTCGCCCAACGGCTGGTGCGAGCCAAGCGGCAGATTCGTGAGGGAGGCCTGGCCTTTGAACTGCCGCCCAACGACGAACTGCCGGAGCGATTAGAGTCTGTTCTCAGCGTCCTCTACCTGCTCTTCAACGAAGGCTACAGCGCCCAACAGGGCGAGGACTTGATCCGCCAGGAGTTGTGCGCGGAGGCGATTCGGTTGGGGCTGTTGCTGACCGCCCACCCGGTTGGCGGCGGCCCCAAATTGCACGCCTTGTTAGCCCTCATGTTCCTGCAAGCCTCGCGCCTGCCCGCGCGGGTGGACGCTCAGGGCGATCTCCTGTTGTTGGCCGAGCAGGATCGGTCGAAGTGGGATCGGGAGATGATTCAGCGCGGGCTATATCACCTTGAACAGGCGATGAAGGGGAACGAACTCAGCGCCTATCACCTCGAGGCCGGGATCGCCGCCTGCCACGCCTCCGCCGCCAGCTACGAAACCACCGACTGGAATTCCATCCTCTTCTACTACGACGGACTGAACGCTCTCTCCCCTTCTCCCATCATTGCCCTCAACCGTGCCGTCGCCGTGGCGATGGTGCGCGGGCCGGGGGCTGGCCTCGTCGAACTTGAACAGATCAAAGACCTGCCGCAGTTGAAGAGCTACTATCTCTTGCCGGCCACCTTTGGCCAGTTATACGAGCGTAGTGGGCAGGCCGACAAAGCGCTGGCGTTTTATCGTGAGGCGTTAGCCTTGACGGCGAATGAGGCCGAGAGGAGGTTCTTGGGGAGGAAGTTACAGCACATTGAGATGGTGAACGATTGATATGACGAGGCTTTCCTTAATTTCCAAGTTGGCTTAAACTTAGAAATCAGTTCAGTCGGCTACCCGCTGACGGCGACTTAATTCAACTTGAATTATGCGGTTCAGCGCCACCATTAATCGTTGGCCCATTCACCCACAATCACTGATGCCCGTAAATTCGCGGCCACTATAAGCATTGCTCAAAGCGCTCCATAACACATTGGTGCATCCTCTAATGGAAAATAACGAATCAGAGCTCAAGTTCTCGGATGTGGACATTTACTTCAATTATGTGTTTGACATTGGATGTCCTATAAACCCTATAGACGCTGCACGTCGCGTCCTAAAAACAGATCTGGGGCAGGCTTTCCGAAACTACCTCACTGATAAATCCGAGATTGCCGACAGATACAAACCACTAACAGTGGGGTATAAAAAGATTATAGGCATGGAGGCGGCATACAAGGAATTAAATGCTCACCCCAGCTTGCTTACACACTTGAAACTATTCAGACATGACCCTATCCGATTTGGCAAAGCCTACATACAGGCCTTCAAGACAGCATTTTCAAAATCTACGAGCAAAGAAGCGGAAAAAGATACCGCGCCGGGAGGCGACAAACCTCTTGAGGAATTCAAAGATTGGGTTGGTCAAACTGTCACGGAGCTTTTGAGTTTGCTCGCCATCCATGAGTATGTTGACCGCGATATTTTCTTTTCCGGCTATCTTGAGTCAACTCCATTTGCCAGGGTAGGCCTCCAGCCATTTAGAGCAACCATAATAGGACGATCCATTTCCTTTGATGTCACTCTGACAATTCACCGAACAGGCATAGCTATTCTAACAGCGTATGGCGTCTTTTCGGGCAATTTGTTGCTCGAAGACATACTCAAGCTTCGGAGATTTTCTCGCCTTCCTGTGCGCGATTGTGAAATCCCAACTATCGCTATTGAGAGATATAGAAATTTATGGGTGGGATATATACCAAGTATCGAATTACCGCAAGAGCGCGAATCTGACGATACGAGTTACGCAAAATTCGAGGCAGACGAGGCAAGAGAGTTTGGCGGAATATTTGACGCTTACAGATATTTTTGCATCGAAACCATTCTGGCTAAAAAGCACCGGTCACTTGACGAACTGCACCGGGGCTTAAGAAGTGATCAATGGCACGGCTATCCTGTGGTTTTTATCAAGAAGATGGAGCCCATCTATCCTTCCGGAACCGAATTCAAGAAATCGCACGCTGAGACTCTTGCAAAATTGGTTTTGGGGCTACAACGCTCATTCCTCAAGTCTGAAGTAGTGTCAGAGGCCTGTGACCAAGACATAAGTGTCAATAGTCACGACATCGTGCGCGGTTTCTTGCCTAAATTCTAACCGGGCAA
>CAYSIV010000231.1:830-10706 GCA_964431175.1 uncultured Anaerolineales bacterium | reverse complement strand
TTTGGGCACGGTTCACAAAGCGCAGTCAAGGGGCCGAAAATACCTTTACAAATTTACACGCCGTTTTAACAAACACACCCCAAGATATGGCAAATACTTGTGCAAAGTCAGCTAGAACGCCATATCCGGCGTTGACGTGCAGGGCTATCTTTGCCAATTTGTAAAGCAGTTTCTTGGGGCCGGTGAACCGTGCCAGAATTTGCTCTAAAGGTCTGGGGCGGAAAGAATTTAGCTGGAGAACGAACTATACTGACCCCCTTCCTGATGCGCCCGTTCAAATTTGGTTGTATGATGAGCGCGGCATGGAACTGACTCTCAGCCGCCAACCCGATTCCATCTGTTTTAACCGGCCTCAATCGCTTTCACTAACTCGCGGCAAAAGTCGGGAATATCCTCCACGACCCTACCCCACACGATATTCCTGTCGCAAAAGGCTGGTTCATCCACCCAGGTCGCCCCGGCATTAATCAAGTCGTCCTTGATCCCCTTACTGCCTGTTGCCTTGTGCCCGCGAACGATCCCTGCCGAAATGCCTACCAACCCGGCATGGCAAATCAAGCCGACGATCTTTTTCTGCTCGTACATCTGGCGCACAAAATCAGTTACTTCGGGATAACGCCGAAGCTTATCGGGAGCCCAGCCGCCAGGCACGACGACGGCATCAAACTCGCCGGCCTTCAACGTTTCAGCCGCCACTTCGCTCGTGGCCGAGAGGCCATTTTTCCCTCTCACCGTATGGTTCGCCTTTAGGCCCACAATGGCGACCTTTGCACCTTCTTCGCGCAGGCGCATGACAGTCACCCAGAATTCCAAATCTTCAAATCCTTCTTCGAGAAAAAAAGCAACTCGCTTGTTTGTCAAACGCATCTTGCCCTCCGCAATTTACCAGACTCTACAAACCAACCCCTTCAAATACTCCCCCTCAGGAAAATTCAGCGCTACCGGATGATCACTGGCCTGGGTGAGGCGCTGAATGATTTGCGCCTCGCGGCCTGAGTCCAGCGCCGCGCCGGCGACCACTTTTTGAAACAGCTCCGGTTCGATCAGTCCCGAACATGAAAAGGTGAACAGGATGCCGCCCGGCCTGAGCAGTTTGAAAGCCAGCAGGTTGATGTCTTTGTAGCCGCGCGTCGCGCCCTCGATCTGGCTTCGCGACTCGGCAAACTTGGGCGGGTCGAGAATGATCAGGTCGAATTGCCTGCCTCGATCCCGATACTGCCGCAACACCTGAAACACATCGCCAACAACATTTTCAACTTTTGAACTATCCAGGCCATTGAGTTCAACATTGTGCCGCGCCAGTTCCAGCGCCGGGGCTGAGGTATCAATATTCGTCACGCTGGCCGCCCCGCCCTTCAGCGTCCACACGCCGAACCCGCCCGTGTAAGCAAAGCAGTTCAATACCTCGCGGGCCTCGGCGTAGCTTGCCGCCAGCGCCCGGTTGTCACGCTGGTCGAGATAGAAGCCGGTCTTGTGCCCGCGATACACGTCCACCGCGAACCGGCAAGCGCCCTCTTGAATTTCGATCAGCTCGGGCGGCGGACTCCCGGCCAGAGGCCCGGTGACGGGTGACAGGCCTTCTTTTTCGCGGACATCCACATCAGATCGCTCAAACACGCCCGCGACTCCAGGCTGGGCGGCCACTGTTTGAGCAACAGCTTGCTTCCATTTCTCGGCCCCGGCAGAAAGAAACTGGCAAACGGCAAAGTCGCTATAACGATCAACCACCACCCCGGGCAGGCCATCGCTTTCGGCGTTCGCCAACCGAACGGCGTTGGTGGCCCCGCCGGGCGGGGTGGCAGCCGTGAGTGCCGCGCGGCTGGCCATCGCCTGAGCCAGCCGTTTCTGAATAAAAGCTTCATCAACAGGGGTTGCTTCATCCCAGGCCCAAACGCGGGCGATGATTTGCGAGGCGGGACTGTAGGCGGCGCGGGCCAAAAATTTGCCATCCGCCGAACGAACAGCAATGGTGTCGCCGCTGGCCGGGTCTCCCTTCACGTCGGCGACGGCCCCGGTGAACAGCCAGGGGTGGCGGCGCAGGAGAGATTTCTCGCGCTCGGGTTTGAGGACCAGAGTCGGCTCGTTCAAATGATCCCGATTTGCTTGCCCGCCATTTCAAACACATCCAGGGCGCGCTCGATCTCCTGCGGGGTGTGGCCGGCCGTCACCGTGGAGCGCAAGCGGGCCAGGCCTTGCGGCACGGCCGGGGACACAACCGGCATGACAAAGATGTCGTGATGCTGGCACTGCTGAACCATTTGATAGGCGCGCTCGTCTTCGCCGCACAGGACGGGCACGATAGCCGTCTCAGTTCTCATGGTGTCGAAGCCGATCTGTTTGAGACCGCCCATGAATTGGCGGGTGTTGCGGTTCAACGCCTCCACCCGTTCCGGCTCGGCGGCAATCACTTCAAACGCGGCTTTGGCGGCGGCGGCTTGTGGCGGCGGCAGGGCCGCCGAGAAAATGAACGCTCGCGAGGCGTGCTTGAACATTTGGATGAGGTCCTTGCGCCCGGCCAGGTATCCGCCCACGCTGGGGATGGTCTTGCTCAAGGTGCCCATCTTGATGTCGATCACATCGCCCAGCCCAAAATGCTCCTCAATGCCGCTCCCGGTCTTGCCGAGGACGCCAATCGAGTGGGCTTCGTCCACCATCAGCCAGGCATGGTATTTCTGGCAAAGCTCGACCAGTCTGGGCAAATCAATGATGTCGCCGTCCATGCTAAAGACGGCGTCCACGACCACCAACTTGGTGCCGCCCGAGTCACACTGGCTCAGAACGCGCTCCAGGTCACCCATGTTGTTGTGCTTGAAACGGACCAGCTTCGCGCCTGAAAACAAGCATCCGTCCACGATGCTGGCGTGGTTCAGCTTGTCACAAATCACCGTGTCGTGCCGCCCGACCAGAGTCGAGATCGCCGTCAGGTTGGTCACGTAGCCGCTCGAGAACGTAATTGCGGCTTCAGTATGTTTGAAGTTGGCGATGGTCGCCTCCAGTTCTTCGTGGAGGGCCAGCGTCCCGGCCAGCAGGCGCACGCCGTGCGTGCCGGTGCCATATTTGTCAATGGCGGCCTTGGCGGCTTCGTTAATTCGAGGGTGCCCCAGCAACCCCAGATAACTGTAAGACGCAAACATTAGCATCTCGCGGCCACGCACAATGGCCCGCGCGTTGCCATTCAATTCGTCAACAGGTTGGTTGAAAAAATACAAGTCGGCTTCTTTGGTGTCATCCACCCGTTTCAGCCAGCCATTCACCCGTACCGTCAAACCGTCATTTGCCTTCCAGTCCATTCAATCACTCCTTCAAGTTTTAGCGTTTCCCGGCCAGTGCTCTTAACCCGGCTTCGTCGAGAGTTTTGACACCCAGAGATTGCGCCTTCGTCAATTTGCTGCCAGCGGCTTCGCCCACTACCAGGTAATCGGTCTTTTTGCTCACATTGTCGGTCACTTTGCCGCCGCGCTCTTCAATGAGCGCTTTGGCCTGATCGCGGCTCATCGTCGGCAAGGTTCCGGTGATGACAAAGGTCTTGCCCGTGAGCGGGCCCGCTTCAATTTTTCGGGCTTCTGCCTTCGGCCAGGCGCCGGCCCGCTTCAATTTTTCCAAAAGGCGTTTGTTGCCGGGGCGGCTGAACCAATCCACAATGGCCGCCGCCGTGTTGGGCCCCACCCCTTCGATCTGCTCCAAAGCTTCGGCGTCCGCTTTCTGCAATGCCTCCAGCGAGCTAAAGTGCGCGGCCAGGTCGCCCGCCGACACCTCGCCCACCCCGCGAATGCCCAGGGCGGCGATCACGCGTTGCAAGGGGCGAGTCCGGGCAGTGTTGATGGCCGCTAAAATGTTTTCGGCTTTCTTCCCGGCAAAGCCTTCGAGGGTGAGCAGTTTCTCGGCGGTCAGCGAAAAAATGTCGGCCACATCTCTCACCAGCCCGGCCGCCACCACCTGTTCGGCGATCTTGATTCCGAAGCCCTCAATGTCCATGGTGCCGCGCCCGACAAAATGTTCCAGGTTGCGGATGAGTTGATCGGGGCAAGAGGCGTTGATGCAATACAGGGCCACTTCGTCTTCGGCGCGCTCCACCGGCTCGCCGCAGGTTGGGCACTTTTTGGGCGGCCTGTATTTTTTCTCGCTTCCGGTTCGCGCTTCGACGACGGGGCCAATCACGTACGGAATTACGTCGCCTGCCCGCTTGAGTAAGACGCGGTCGCCGAGGCGAATATCTTTCTCGGCGATGTAGTCAAAGTTGTGCAGAGTAGCCTGCCGCACCGTCACCCCGCCGACTTCCACCGGCTCCAGGATAGCATAAGGCGTGAGCACGCCGGTGCGGCCAACGTTGACGCCGATGTCGTTGAGGACGGTCGTCACTTCGCGGGCCGGGAATTTGAAGGCGATGGCCCCGCGCGGGTCTTTGCCCACCACGCCCAGTTCGGCGGCCAAGCGCAAGTCGTCAATCTTGATGACCATGCCGTCAATTTCGTAATCGAGCGTATCCCGCTTGTCGGCCCAGGACTCGCAGTAGGCTATCGCTTCTTCGAGCGTCGATAGTTTTTTGGCGGCGCTGGCCACCGGGAAACCAAACGCCCGGAGCTGTTCCAACGTTGCCCACTGAGTCGGCGGCTCGGCCCCATCGGCGTCAACAATTGCGTAGCACATCAGCGAGATGGGCCGCGTGGCCGTCACCTTCGGGTCGAGTTGTCGCAGTTGGCCGGAGGCGGTGTTGCGCGGGTTGACAAAGGTCTTTTTGCCTGCCGCCGCAATTTCCGCATTCATGGCCTCAAAGTCTTTGGTGAAAATGACGGCCTCGCCGCGTACCACCAACCGCCTTGGCGGCTTGAGTTTGCCTGCCACCGGGATGCGCAACGGCAGTGGCTTCACTGTCCGCAAGTTGAGGGTGACGTCCTCGCCGGTGTCGCTGTCGCCGCGGGTGGCCCCTTTGCTGAACAGGCCATTTTCGTAGTGCAAGACGACGGTCAACCCGTCAATTTTGGGTTCGACCACAAAAGCCGCTTGCTGGACGCGGTCGTCCAGCTTGGCGATTCGATCAAACCAGGCCCGAACGTCGTCGCTGTTGAAAGCGTTGCTGAGGCTGAGAATGGAGGCAGGGTGGGCCACCTTGGCGAATTTTTCAGAGGCGGCGCCCCCGACGCGCTGGGTAGGTGAGTCCGGGGTCACCAGTTCTGGATGATCCGCTTCGATCTGCTGTAGCTCCCGGAACAGGCGGTCATACTCGATGTCGGAGAGGGTCGGGACCGCCAAAACATGGTAACGATGGCTGTGAAGTTGAATCTCTCGCCGCAGGTGGGCGGCATGCTCGGCGCTGGACAATTTTGTCATTTGCAAAATTATAACGCTATAATGGAAACATGGATGCGCCGATAACGGCTGCTGCCGGGCCGCGCGCTTGGGGTTGATTAAAGTCTTTTTTCTCTCGGACATATAATAACCGCTATGACGATGCCGTTTCGAACCAAACAGGTTTTGTTGGTGGACGACAGCGCCGATTCTCGTGAAGTGTTAGCCAGAATGCTTGAATTGGAGCATTACACGGTTCATCAAGCCGACAACGGGATTACGGCCCTCAAGATTTTGCAGAACATTACCCCCGATATTATCATCTCTGATATTAATATGCCGATGATGAACGGCATTGAGTTCTGCAAGGCGGTGCGCCAGAACGTGACCTGGCTGGCCATTCCGTTTATTTTCCTCACTGGCAACAGCGCCCTCGACAGCATCCAAATGGGCCGCCAATTGGGCGTTGAAGACTACCTCAACAAACCCATTAACCCCAAAGAGTTGTTGGCCATCGTCAGCGCCCGCCTCCTGCGGTCTATGGAAGTGCAAAGGGCGCAGATGGATCTCGCGTACTTTGAGACGGTGAACGTCATTGCCAACACGATCGAAGGGCGCGATCCTTACACCTATGGGCATACCGAGCGCGTGGCCACCTACGCCCGGCGCATGGCCGAAGAACTCAAGTGGCCCGCCGAACATTTGCGAACGCTTGAATTCGGGGCCCGGCTTCACGATATTGGCAAGATTATTGTCCCGGATGATGTGTTGAAAAAGTCCGGCCCGCTGACTGACCCGGAATGGGTCACCATGCGACAACATCCGGTGGCGGGGGCAAAAATTCTCCAGCAGATCAGCCACCTGCAAAGCACAATTCCTTACGTGCTGTATCATCACGAGCGCTGGGATGGGACGGGCTACCCGCGCGGCCTGCGTGGCAAGGGCATCCCGGTCGAAGGGCGCTTATTGGCCGTAGTCGATGTATACGATGCTCTGACCAGCCCTCGCCCTTATCATCCCGCCGGAGTCCATGAAGAAGTAATCCGCTATCTGGATGCAAAAGCCGGATCACATTTTGACCCGGATATGGTGGAAGTATTTTTGCGGGTAATGAGAAACCGAAACTGATTCTCTAAACAAAAAGGGCCTCAGGGTTTTAGAAACCCTGAGGCCCTTTTTTGAAGCAAACACTCTACCCCTCCGGCGGCAAGCCTACCAGCAACTCGCCATTTTCCACTCTCACTGGATAAGCAGGAATATCCACAATCGCCGGAAAGCTCAGCACTTTCCCGGAGCGCACGTCGAAACGCGCTCCGTGGCGCGGGCACTCAATCTCGTAATCGCCGGCCATGTCCCCTTCGGCCACCGGGCCGTCGTCGTGTGAGCACACGTCGGCAATGGCATAGAAGGTGCCGCCAATGTTGAACACGGCGATGGCCTGGCCATCAATCTCCACAATCCGGCGCTGGCCGTTAGTTACTTCATCTGCCGGGCCAATCGCCACATAGTCGGCTGTATCGGGATCGATCTTCTTGTAGGAAATCATAAATCTGTCATTCTCCCTCTGCTTCCTGGAGGCTGTACACGCCCGCTTTGAGAACCTTTAGCGACAACAGAGCGCACTTGAGGCGTACCGGCCCCAACTCAATGCCGAGCAGATTCAAAACATCCTCTTTGCCGATCTGCTTCAGCTCGTCTACCGACTTGCCCAAAATTTCTTCAGTCAGCATTGAAGCCGAGGCCTGCGAGATGGCGCACCCCTGCCCGCTAAACGCCACTTCTTTCACCCGCTTATTTTCGTCCAGCCGGATGTCAATTCGAAGCCGGTCGCCACAAAGTGGATTGTCATCCTCAAACGAAATGTCCGCCGGTTCAAGTTTGCCACGATTACGCGGGTTCTTGTAATGGTCAAGGATTAGCTCCCGGTACATGTCATCCATAACGTCACCCCAACAATTTTTTGACTCGGTACAGCCCGTTGATTAATTTATCCACTTCCGCGGTTGTATTATACAGATAGAAGCTGGCCCGCGCCGTCGCCGGAATCTGAAAGCGATCGTGCAACGGCATCGCACAGTGATGACCGGCCCGAACGGCGATCCCGTCCGAGTCCAGAATTTGGGCAATATCGTGCGGGTGAACGCCTTCTAAGGTGAAAGCCGCCACCCCGCCTTTCCGCTCGGCTTTCGGGCCATACACTTTCACGCCCGGCACTTCTTCCAAGCGCTCCAGTGCATAAGCGATGATGGCTTGCTCATGCTGATGGATCGCCTCCATGCCAACGTCGGACAAGTAATCAACTGCCGCTCCAAGTCCGACTCCTTCGGCAATCGCCGGGGTGCCGGCCTCAAACTTGTGGGGCAGATCGGCGGCTTTGAACTCACGCAAATAGACGCGCCGAATCATATCCCCGCCGCCCAAAAATGGTGGCATCGCCTCCAGCAAAGACTGTCGTCCCCACAACACGCCGATGCCGGTTGGCCCGCACATCTTGTGACTCGAAAACGCCAGGAAGTCAGCCCCGAGCGTTTGCACATCCACCGCAAAATGCGGCACCGATTGGGCGCCGTCCACCAACACCAGCGCTCCGGCGGCGTGAGCTTTGGCCGCAATCTCCGTTACCGGGTTGATGGTCCCCAGCACGTTTGACATGTGGGCCAGGCAGATGAGCTTTGGCGATTTCTGGAGAATGGAGTCGAAAACGGCCAAGTTGAGTTCGCCGTCATCCGTCACCGGAATAATCTCAATCGTCGCGCCCTTCTCGGCGGCCAACATCTGCCACGGCACAAGATTGGAATGATGCTCCATCTCGGTCAGGACAATGATGTCGCCCGCCTTGAGGTTGGCCCGACCCCAGGCGTTCGCCACCAAGTTGATACTCTCGGTGGCGTTGCGGGTGAAAATCACTTCCTTTACCGAGGGTGCATTGATGAACTTGCCGACTCGCTCACGAGCGTCTTCGTAAAGGGCCGTGGCCTCTTCGGCCAAGGTATGCACCCCGCGATGAATATTGGCGTTGGAATGGCGGTAATAGTGATCCATGGCCTCGAGCACGGCCGCTGGCTTTTGCGCCGTTGCCGTCGAGTCGAGATAGACCAGCGGCACCTCCGGCTTTACTTCCCGGCTAAGAATCGGAAAGTCGGCGCGAACTTTAGCGATATCAAGAACAGGGTTAGCTATCATAGGTTGGGATCAGGCCTGAGCAGTTGCCAACCACTTCCAGGGTGACGAGTGGCTAGCCTCGCCCGGACCGGCTCATCTTTTTTTCAATATTCTTCTTCAATCGCGCAATCACACCCTCAAATGGAATGCGTTGCATGATGGGGTCGAAGAAGCCATCGACTACGACTTTCTCGGCTTCGGCGCGCGGCACGCCGCGGGCCATGAGGTAGAAGATGTGCTCCTCTTCCAACTGCCCCACCGTCGAGCCGTGCGTACAGCGCACGTCGTCGGCCATGATTTCCAGGCCGGGGATAGAGTCGGCGCGGGCCGATTTGGACAGCACCAGGTTGCGGTTGGCCTGATAGCCGTCCGTTTTTTGCGCGCCGGGGGCGACGTAGATCATCCCCTGCCACACCGACCGGCTGCTGTCGCGCAGGGCGCCCTTGAACAGCAAATCGCTCGTCGTGTGCGGCGCGTTATGGTTCTGTTGCGTATCGTGGTCAAGGTGTTGATTGCCTTCGGCAAAATAGAAGCCCGACATGCGCGCCCAGCCGCCCTCGCCGTTCAAATCAATTTCCGAGAAATTCTTGGTCAAGCGCGAACCGATGGCGTTGAACACCCAGTCAATCTTCGCGCCGGCGCCGACATTGGCCCGCTCGTGCGTAAAATTCCAAACGTCCGAGCCGAGTGACTGAAGCTCGACGAATTTCAAGTTTGAATTCTTGCCCAGGATCAATTCGACAATCTCGGCGTGCAGGCTCTCGCCCTGTCCATCGGGCGAGGCGAGTTCGTGGACGTAGGTGGCCGACGCGCCCTCTTCGAGGACGAGAAGCACGCGAGTGAAGTGGCTCGCGCCCGGCATCCATACTACTGAATGCAGAGGCAGAGACACTTCAACATTCTTCGGGATGTACAGAAAAACACCGCTGTCCATCATGGCCTCGGCCAACGCCGCAAACTTTCCTTCGGTCGTCTTCACCGCCTGGCCGATGAATTTTTTTACCAGGGCTTCGTGTTTCACGGCGGCGGTCTGAAAGTCGGTGAAAATCACGCCTTGGCGTTTGAGCCCGGCCGAGAGTTCGCGCGTGGCAACCTTCCCGGCGTTGATCACCAACTGCCCGCCCTGCTCTTTGCCGACCAATGGTTTGAGAAACTCGGCCGGCACGGCCCGCGCCTTTACTTTTCCGTTTAGGGCGGCAAGTTCTATCTCATGCCACTTGAATGGCCGAATGTCCGTCCGTCGCCAGGCTTCGTCGGACAGCGTGGGCATCGGCATCCCTTTGTACAATTTCCAGGCGGCGAAGCGGCGCCTGGCCAGCCAGATCGGGAGCATCATCACCGTCCCGCCGGGTGGGGTGCCCGATGGGACCACGATTACCGTGACCGAAAAGACCCAGGCCGAAACTACGGCAGAACACGGCATTGATT
>CAYSIV010000231.1:0-820 GCA_964431175.1 uncultured Anaerolineales bacterium | reverse complement strand
AGGGCCTTTATGTCAGCATCGGTGAATTTCACTTCGGCCGGCGCGGCGGATTCAACCTTGCGTTTCGTCGAGATCGTTGTGCGAGTATAAATGGGTCTAGTGGCGGGTATATCGATCATAGTCTTCCGGTAAATCCAGATTTCAGTAGAGACGCCCCATTGGGGCGTCTCTACCAGTCATTATCCTACCGAACCTTCCATCTTTAATTGAACGAGCCGGTTGAGTTCGACGGCATATTCCATTGGCAATTCCTTCACCAGCGGCTCGATGAAACCGGCGACGACCAGTCCCTCGGCTTGATCTTTAGGGATGCCTCGGCTCATCAGGTAAAACAACTGCTCTTCGCCGACCTTGGACACCGAGGCCTCATGGCCGATGGTGACGTCGTCTTCGTCAATTTCGATCACTGGATAGGTATCCGAGCGCGATTTATCGTCAATGAGCAACGCATCGCATACCACACTGGACTTAGCCCCGGTCGCGCCTTTGTACACCTTGAGCAGACCGCGATACGACGCGCGCCCTCCGCCGTGGCTGATGGATTTGGAGGTGATCTTCGAGGTGGTGTGCGGCGCGCCGTGCACCACTTTGCCGCCCGTATCCTGATGCTGGCCCGGCCCGGCAAAGGCTAGTGAGAGAATCTCGCCGTGCGCGCCATCGCCCACCAGATAGCATGACGGATATTTCATGGTCAACTGCGAACCCAGATTCGCGTCCACCCATTCCATCGTCGCGCCTTCGTTCACAACGGCGCGTTGAGTCACGAGGTTGTACACGTTGGTGGACCAGTTCTGGATGGTGGTGTAGCGGCAGCGCGCGC
>CAYSIV010000230.1:0-10847 GCA_964431175.1 uncultured Anaerolineales bacterium | reverse complement strand
ATACTCGAAAATGCCGCAGAATCCCCACCGTCCGCTTCACGCATTGTTCTGCGGCATTTATAACCCATACTTTAGAGTCAGATTCTTTGTTAGCCAAGACAAAATATCTTTTTCTCTTATGTGTTGGACAATACGTTGCCAACTGCATTTTCGTAACATCGTTGGTTCTTGCAAGGCTTTTTGTGTCTCCGCGTAAGCAATCAGCCCATCTCCGCCATTTTGAAAGGCTGGATTTCGCTCGTCATAAATTAGCACTGCATGCCCATTATTAACAGATACAATTCCATCAGGCTTTACACCTGCCGCCAAAACATTTCTTACCAATTGATAGTTTCTGTTCAGTGGGCATGGGTTTAAGTCGTTATCATTTTTCCACTTGAATAGACTTGGCACATAACGCCAGTATAAAACTCCAATTTCAGTTAATGAACATTGTTCTTTTCTTGCTCTTTGGATTGAATAAGTACCGTTGCAATGTTCACTCTCATAATTTGAATCGGTTGGCGTTAATCGTGGTCGTGAACAAGTTCCTACTTCTGCTTCTGTAAACTTACACTCAATTGCTATTCGATAATCTCCAGAAACATAACCATCAAGGCGTGTAGAACGAGGTTCGCCAAGATAATTTACTTTGTATTCCATTGCAAAATTATCAGATGAGATTTGTGCTTTACCGAACAAATCCAGTCCATCGTCATCTTTAATTTCAGACAAATAATGCAAAGAGTTGTTGATTGCCAAATTGCCTAATATGCTCTGCGCCAATGCCTGAGAACTATTCATGCTACGAAACCATTTGTGTTTTTCCCCTTCAGGCACTAAAGAGAGCAATTTATCAATTTCTTGCTGGCTCGCAGTGGGATTGATTATGATGTTTCGCCATGATTCACTCGTAATAAAGACGGGTGGGCGTCCATCTTGAGCATACGGACGCTCAAAGAAATTTAGCCCATTTGAAAACTGAGATTTTTGATATTCCCAATATCGTCGGTTTAAGTCTGCTTTGTAATCAGCCATCGTTCTTTTCTCTTATTTTATTACGGCTTACTTTCATGCCGCCGAACAACGGATCAGACGAATTAGACGGATCACGATCCGCTGAATTCGTTTAATCCGTTGTTCTCATTCCTTCTCGGCAAAGTCCCGTCTGCTACCCCTTCCCATTCCTCTTCGCCTTCAACTCCTTCAACTCCTTCTCCAACTCCTCTTTCTCTTTCTTCAACCTCTCCACCTCAGCCTGCGCCTCAGCCGCAACCTGTGCCGGCTTCTTGGTCTCCTGGCCCCACACCTGAATGTTGTCGCTGGTGGGCGGAGGCAGATAACTGCCAACTGCGGCCCACCACACGCCTACGATGACCACGGTCACGGCCAAAGCGATGCCAAGTTCCAGCCAGTGCGAATAGAACCAGGCGTAAAGCAACGCCAGCGCCGCGCCCGGGTAAACCATCAACCAGTTCACCACCCTCAGCCGCGCCTTGTCGGCTCGCAGGCGCGCGAAGGCGACGACGAGCAGGAGGCCGGTGAAGCCGAGGAGGAGCGACCAGTTCATGCGCTGAGTGAAACGTGAAACGTCAAACGACACGCTTCGCGTTGACGTTTCACGTTTGACGTTTTACTTATCTTTGAAAACAGGCTGTCGCTTCGTCAAAAACGCGGTGATGCCTTCCTTGGCGTCCTCGGTGCTCACCAGCTTGACGACGTTGCCCGCCTCGACGGCCAAACCGGCGTTCAACTCCGCGTCGCGGGCCTTGCTAATCGCATCCATCGCCGCCGCAATGGCCACCGCGCCCTTGCTGACGATCTTCTTGGCCAAATCTTTCGCCGTCTTCAACACTTCGCCACCCGGCACGACTTTGTTCACCAGATTGAGGCGATAGGCTTCCTGGGCGGTGAAGGTGTCGCCAGTGAGGATCAGCTCGCTGGCTTTGGCCGGGCCGACGATGCGCGTCAGCCGTTGAGTGCCGCCCCAGCCAGGGATGATGCCCAGGTTGATCTCCGGTTGCCCGAGACGCACCCGGTCGCCGGCGATTCGCATGTGGCAGGCCAAGGCGAGTTCCATGCCGCCGCCCAGGGCCACGCCGTTGATGGCGGCGATGAAGGGCTTGGGGCTGTTCTCGATTTTGTTGAACGTGCTCTGCCCCTTGGCGATAAATTCCCTGGCCGACTCCGGGGTGGTCAGTTTGGTGAACTCGTTGATGTCGGCTCCGGCCACAAAGGCCATTTGCCCGGCCCCGGTGATGATGGCCGCCTTCACGTTCGGGTCGGCCACAATCTCATCCACTGCCCCGGTCAACTCATCCAGCACCGTGTTGTTCAAGGCATTCACCGGCGCGTGGTCAATGGTGATGATGGCGATTCTGTCTTCGCAAGTTGTTTTTACAAATTGTCGTTCAGCCATGTTATTTTCCTATTTCAAGACACGGGGACACGGGGACAAGGAGATTCTCCTTGTCTCCCGTTCTCCTTGTCTGCTTATTACCCCGCATACTCATGAAAGCCCCGCCCCGCCTTCCGGCCCAAATGCCCGGCCCTCACTTTGGTGCGCAGGGTACGCGACGGGCGGAAGCGCTCGCCGTGCTTCTTTTGCAGTTCTTCCAGCTTGGCGACCACAACATCCAGCCCGATGAAGTCGGCGATGGCTAGCGGCCCCACCCGTTCGCCGCCGTAAGTCATGCCTGTCCCGGCCACCATCGCCATGTCAATGTCATTGAGCGAAGCAATGTGTTCTTCGACACATAGCGAAGCTTCGTTGATCAGCGGCATAATCAGCCGGTCGGGATCAAAGCCCGGCTCGCCTTTCTGCACCTTGCCGCCGGCTTGCAAATCGGCGATCATCTTCTTAGTCGGCTCGTCAGTCTCGGAGCCATAGCCGTAAAAGCCCGCGCCGCTCTTCTCGCCCAGCCGCCCGGCCTTCGTCAGCTCGACAAACAACTCAGCGCCGTGCATCCGCGCGCCGTATTCCTGTTCCAGGTAACTGCCAACGTGAGCGCACACGTCGAGGCCGAGCATGTCCATCAGAAAGAACGGCCCCATCGGCATGCCCCAGGCCTGCATCTTCTGATCAATCTCGTTCGCCGGCGCCGCGCCCTCTTGCAGACACAACACGGCCTCATTCATGTAAGGCATTAGCAGGCGGTTGACCAAAAAGCCGGGGCACTCCTGCACCACCACCGGAACCTTGCGGAGCGACTCGGTGAACTGCACCACGTCGTCCACCGTTTCCTGTGACGTGTCGAGGCCGGGGATGATCTCCACCAGCTTCATGACGTGCGCCGGGTTGAAGAAGTGCATGCCGATCATCTTATTGGCCCGCCCCGAAAACTTGCCCATCTCGGAGATGGACAGGGCCGAGGTGTTGGAGGCAAACACCGTTGACTCTGGCACGGCCCTGGACACTTCTTCCAGCACCGCCCGTTTGATCTTCATCGTCTCCGGCACGGCTTCGATCACAATGTCCACGTCGCCGAAGCCGTCGTAGGTCAGAGACGGGGTGACGAGCGACATCTTGCCATCCATCTCGCCCGCCGACATCTTGCCCTTGTCCACCCGGCCCTGATAAATTTTCCGGATTCTGGCCAGGCCCTTGTCGAGCATCGCCTGATCCACATCCTTGAGAATGACCGGCAGGCCGGAGAACGAAATCACCTGAGCGATCTCCGCGCCCATTGCGCCGGCGCCGATCACTGCCGCTTTGAAAATATACATTTATCCCTCCGCTTGAAATTCTTTCCAGAATGTAAACAAGTCGCCGATGCTCTGCCGCAAGTAGTTGCGCCGGATGACTTCGCCGAACAGCGGCGCCACCGACAGCACTTTCAGTTGCGGCGCCCGTTTGCTTTCAGGAATCGGCACCGTATCGGTCGTCACAATTTCTTTGAGTTGGGGCAGGGCCGTCAGCCGCTCCACGGCGCCGCGCACCAGCACTCCGTGGGTGCAGACGGCCGTAATTTCCTTGATCCCTCGCTCCACCAACAGCCTGGCAATCGCCTCCGTGCTGGAGCCTGAGGCGATTTCGTCATCGTAGATCAGCGCCTTGTCGTAATCGCTTACGTCGCCAATCAGGCTAGTGATTTTCACTTCAGTGTCGGAAATACGCGTCTTACTGCCAGCCGCCACCGGCAGGCCCAGGCTTTTGGCAAATCGTCCGGCGGCGCTGACCCGCCCGCCATCAGGGGCGACGACAATGGTTCGACTCAAGTCTTGTTTCTCGAAGTAGGCTTTGAACACCGGGCGGGCCGTCAGCGCGTCGGTGGGCACATCGAAGAAGCCGTGCACTTGCGGCGAGTGTAACGTCATGGCAATCACATGCGTCGCTCCGGCGGCCTCGATCAGTTTAGCCATGAGTTTGGCGGTGATGCTGATGCGCGGCGCATCCTTTTTATCCGAGCGGGCAAAGGAGAAATACGGAATGACGGCGTGCACTTCTCGCGCCCCGGAGCCGCGCGCAATGTCCAGCATCATCAACAGCTCGACGACGTGGTCGTTAACGGGCGGGTCGATGCTCTGCACGATGAACACCGCTCGCGAGCGGACGCTGGCCCCAAGCTGGACATACAGATTGTCGTTGCCAAACCGCTTGACGCGAATCGGGTCGAGCGGCACTTTCAGATAGTTCGCAACCGCCGCCGCCAGGATGGGGTTGGAGCTGCCGCTGAAAATGCGGACATCGTCCGGGTCAACGTGATCAACTTTAGACATCTGTGTTCTGGTGGGAGCGCGTTGTACGCGCGACTGGCGGGTCGCGGTTACAAACCGCTCCTACTTGTTCTTGCTACACCGCCTCCACAATTAGCGCCGCGCCTTGCCCGCCTGCCGCGCACAGGGTTGCCAGCCCATACTTGACTGGCGCCTTGCCTTCCTTGTTGCGCCGCTTCATTTCGTGAACGAGGGTGACGACGATACGCACGCCTGACGAACCGACCGGGTGACCCAGGGCAATCGCCCCGCCGTTGACGTTCACCTTCTTCCAGTCCCAGCCGTCGTCTTTCAGCGCCTTGCCAACGGCCAACACTTGCGCGGCAAAGGCCTCGTTGATCTCGATCAAGTCCATGTCCTTGAGTTCAAGCCCGGCCTTCTTGAGAGCCTTCGGGACGGCGAAGGCGGGGGCCACCCCCATGCGATGCGGCTCAACCCCGGCGAAGCCGTAGCTTACGATCCGCGCCAGCGGCGTGTAGCCAAGTTCTTTAGCCCTCTCGGCGGTCATTATCAACATGGCGCTTGCCCCGTCAGAGATGCCACAGGCATTGCCGGGGGTGACCGAGCCGCCTTCTTTGAAAACGGTCGGGTATAGAGCCAGCTTCTGGACGGTGAGACCGGCGTTGATGGTCTCGTCCTGCAGAATTTTTTCTTTTGCCACTTCCTGTCCGGCCACCTTCTTGCTCACTTCCACCGGCACAATCTCGTCCACGAACTTTTCCATGCGTGTCGCCATGAACGCTTTCTTGTGCGACTGCACCGCGTACTCGTCCTGTTCCTGGCGGCTGACGTTGAACTCTTCGGCCAGGTTCTCGGCGGTGCGGCCCATCAGTTGGCCGCAGACCGGATCGGTGAGACCTTCCCACAGCGCGTCAGTGAATTGGGAGTGGCGAATCTTGAGGCCCCAGCGCGCGCCCTTCACGATATAAGGGATATTGCTCATGCTCTCCACCCCGCCGACAAGGTAGATGTCGCCATCGCCCACCTGAATACTGCGCCACGCGCCCACGATGGCGTCCACTCCGGAGTCGCAGTTGCGGGCGACCGTGTAGGCCGGAATCTCTTTGGGAATTCCGGCCATGAGGGCGGCGACTCGGCTGATATTCGGGGCATCTGAGGGTTGGGCGATGCACCCCAAAATCACCTCGCTAATACTGGCCGGATCGATCTTGGTCCGCTCCAGGATGCCCTTGATGACGGTGATCGCCAGGGCCTTGGCATCTACGTCGCGGAATGCGCCGCCGTGATTGCCGACGGGAGTACGAACAGCATCTACGATAACGACTTCTTTCATGGAAAAGTCTCCTTAAGAAAAATCCCAAAATCCCAAAACCCCAAATACCAACATCCAAACTCCAATCACATCTTTGGAAGTTGGGCTTTTGGGGTTTGAGATTTACTTTTTCATTCCCTTGATCACCAACTCCATTACCCCGTTATAAAGTGTCTCCACCTCCTGCTCCAGCAGTTCGCGCCTCAGCGGGTGCGAGATGATGACCAGCGCGCCATTGATGGCCGCCCAGAACATTCCGGCAGTGTTTTTGGGATCGGTGATGTTGAAACTGCCGTCGGCCAGGCCCTGCTCGATGGTTCGCACCACCCAGCGCAAGCCTTTGACCGAGCGAACGAGAATTTGCTGATAGACCTCAGGGGTCACCGACTCTTGAAACTGGCCCCGGTCGAAGGCCATCATCAACCGAAAATATTCCTGCTCATTCTGGAAGAAGTCGAGGTAGGCGGCGCACAGACGGCGGAGACGGGTTTCGGCGGGCAGGGTGGCTGCTTCGGCAAAGGCTTCGGCTAACGACTCTTCGAGTGCGTCCAGCCCTTCTAAAAGCAAATGAGCAAGGAGGGTCTCCTTGCTCTCGAAATAAAGATATACAGTTCCCTTGGCAACTTCGGCGCGGGCGGCCACATCTTCGACCGTGGTGCGATAAATGCCGTGCTCAAAAAACAGGTCGCGGGCAGCAGCCAAAATGGCGTCTCGGCGCTCCAACGTTTCACGTTCGCGACGCGCTTTGGCCGGAGACTGCTTGGAAGTGGGTAATTTCTGACTGGCGGTCATAATATGACTATCAGTCATATTATGAGGAATTTTGCCGAGAGTCAAGAGGGAGTTTTACGAAAAGAGATCGGAAGCTAAAATTTTCGGCATATAATCACCCAAGTACACGTAAAAGAATAACTCCCGCTCCCGCTCCGCTTCGCGTTTGTAACGCGAAGCGGAGCGGCCAAGCGGCTGGACGCTTCGCGCAAATCCCGCCGGAGCAAACTGCGGAGTTATACTTTTACAAGTCCAAAGCTTTTGGAGGTGTTTGGATGCGTCAATTTCTTTTTGGGTTGATATTGGTATCGGTGATGTTTTCTGCCTGCGGTCGAGCAGAGACGCCGGCGGTGGTTGAAGTTATGGCAACGGACGGTCCCACCGAATCCGTTTCCCCGGCAGAGACGGTTGCCCCGGTGGAAACCGCCGTGCCTGCGCCCGCCTCAACTACTGCCCCTATTCCCACAACCGCGCTTATCGCCTCAACCGGGCCGATACCGCCCGGCCCGATAACCATGATCATGCTTGGCGATAGTTTGACTCAGGGGGATGGTGATGAGAGCGGGCGCGGCTACCCGGGCCGATTGCTCGACCTGGTGAACGCCATTCGCCCCGGTTCAACCGTCACCAACCTGGGGCAGTCGGGGTGGAGCTCCGATGCGTTGATCAATGGCGACCAAGGCCTCACCGGCCAGCTTGATCGCGCGGCGGTGCAAGCCTCTTCGGCCAACGGGCCGGTGGCGGCGTTTGTGTGGATTGGTAGTAACGATATGTGGTATCTCTACGAGTACAGCGAAGGCTCGGACGAGGTGGACACGCAAGATGTGGCGCGTTACGCGAGCAACATTGAAATGATTGTCAGCCGTTTGCGCGAGGCGGGGGCCACTGTATTCATCGCTCTGCTCGATGATCAATCCAAGCGCCCGATTGCCATCAAAGGTGAAGCTTTCCCCAGCACGACCCCCGATGAGCTGGTGCGCATGTCGCGCATTGTCGTTCGCTACAACGACGCGATCAGCGCCAAAGCGGCGCAGTCCGGCGCGACGACGGTTGATTTTTACAACACCACCATCTTCACCGACCCGGCCACGCTTTACGACGACGGCAATCATCCCAACCCGGCTGGCTACGATCAGATCGCCCAACTCTGGTTTGCCGCGCTGGAGCCTTTGCTGAAGTGACTCTCGTTTCGGCTTTGCAAGTGATGGCCGGCGACGTCGTCGCTTTTGTAGGCGGCGGCGGCAAGACCACGGCCATGTTCCGGCTGGCGGCTGAAATTGTGGAGTCGGGCGGGCGGGTTGTTACGACCACCACCACCCGCATCTTCGCCGCCCAGATTCAACTCGCTCCTGTTCACGTTCAATCGTTGGTTGACCTGCAAACTGCTTTGCAAACTTCGCCTCATGTTTTGCTGACGGGTGAAATTGATTCCGTCGAAGGCAAAGCCTTTGGGGTTACGCCGGAAACGATCCAAAAGCTAAAATCCAAAATCCAAAATCCAAAATCCCAAAATCCCAAAATCCCAATTCTTATTGAGGCCGACGGTTCTCGCATGCGGCCTTTCAAAGCGCCTGCCGAGCACGAGCCTGTGATTCCTGATTGCGTAACCTTGGTTGTGCCGGTGGTTGGTGTTGATGTGATTGGCCAGCCGCTGGATGAGAAGCATGTTCATCGCCCGGAGTTAGTGGCCCGCATCTACCCCGGCGAGATGGTAACACCGGAAATGGTGGCGGCGGTGTTGGCGAGTCCGCTTGGCGGGCGAAAGGATGTGCCGCCCGGCGCGCGCGTCATTCCGCTCATCAACAAAGTGGAGAGCGTAGAGCAGTTGCAAGCGGCGCGAGCCATTGCCCGGTGCCTGCTTGGCCTGGAGGGGATCGACAGTGTGGTGATTGGGGCGGTAGGGCGGGAGGGCGAGCCAGTGGTGGAATTGGCGAATGGCCGCTTCGCGTGACGAATGGCAATTTGTCCTTCGCCGTAGTACCGGCGGCCTGAAACTTTGCCCCCGAATCTCTGTCTAATTTCGTGAATAGGAGAAAAATAAAATGAACACAACAAAACATACCCTGCGTCGCTCGCGTCACAACCGGGTTTTCCTGGGTGTGTGCGGTGGGTTGGGCGAGTTTTTCGGAGTCAGCCCGTTCTGGTTCCGGCTGGCGTTCCTCATCGCCCTGATTCCCGGCGGCGTGCCGGGCTTCAGCCTCTATCTGCTGTTTTGGCTGATTATTCCGAGCGCGTAGAGCGATTTGGCAAATCGCTCAACAGACGAAACCCGGAAGGTTGCTGTGAGGCAGGCCTTCCGGGTTTTTGATTTAAGCGACTCCAATATTTCGCTCTTTTACTTGAACTCGTTGAGCCAGCGAATTTTGTTTTTCAACTCCTCTGCCAATAAAGCGTTGAGCAATCGTAACAAACGGCGACGCATAATATCTACAGATTCTTCTGTTGAAAGAACAATGCCCCAATGCTCTTTGCCTTCAGCCAAATAACGCGCGTGGCGCGCCGCGAAATCCTTATGGTTGAAGGTGACAATGGCTCGCTGGTTGGAAGCCGCATAAGCCAATTGTTCATCGTCATCTGCTTCCACCATGCCTAATTCCAGCGTCGAAGTAACATCAAAGCCATATTGCCGCAATTGCTCCGCCAAACGCGGCGACAAATGCTCGTTCAAATGCAGTTTAGGCGGCGACATGGGCTAACTGTTCTTGTTTCCAGCGCTCGTAGCTGTTCTCTTCGCGCACAGCGTCTATTTCTTCTTTGTTATCGTGGTAGTATGCCAGCGCGCTGAACACCTGGGCCGGTTTGAGATAGCTCCACTCGGCCAGAAAATCTTCGGCAGACATGCCCACTTTGTAGTAGTAGCCGACAATATGCCACACAGCAATGCGCGTGCCTTCAATAATGGCCTGCCCGCCTAACACACCATCAATCTTTACAATATGAGGATAGGCGGTTGGATGGACTGCTCGATTTTTGGCGCTCATGCTACACCTGCCTTTCTAGCCTTCGGGCTTGATTATAAGCCTGCATTGAAGTAGTAGCAAAGGCCTTTAGGCGGCAGTACGGTTTTAGGGGCGACGAATGCCGTTCAGCCGCCAGCGCCAGCCCGTTCTGGTTCCGGCTGGCGTTCCTCATCGCCCTGATTCCCGGCGGCGTGCCAGGCTTCAGCCTCTACCTGCTGTTTTGGCTGATTATTCCGAGCGAGTAGAGCACGCTTCGCGTGCCAAATCGCTCTACAAAAGAAACCCGGAAGGTTGCTGTGAGCAGGCCTTCCGGGTTTTGATTCACGAATACCTTGAACGGCGGCGAGGGCGCAAAACGAACGCGGGCGGGTTTCAAGTGGGGCATCGAATCCTTTCAGGGGCGTTCACCGCCGCGAGCGCAGAGAACTTTATGGGGCGAAAGAAATGCCGGTGGCGAAACCGGCAGGGGAATTATACCGAGAGGGTTGAGGGCTGTCGCTTTGGCCTCGACCTGTCAGATGATATGCGCCGCAAGTGTATTTACAGAACAAGCTCCATGAAAACTACCCTGGTCTGATAGGTGTCAATGAGCGCTGGGTCTTGGTAATCTCTCATGCTGTTGTCAACGTATGGCGCGATCTCTTTGAAGCCCAGAGACCGATAAAGCTCGTGTGCGGCAATCAGGAATTTCAAGCTTTCGAGTCGAAGTTTATGGTAGCCAATTTGACGCGCATCCCAAATCAGGCGTTCGGCGATCAAACGACCGAGACCCTGGCCCCGGAACTCGGGGCGCACGTACATTCTCTGCACCTCGCCAACATGCGCTTGAAGCTGTTTCAAGCAACCGACGCCCCCAACCTGCTCTCCGTTTTGCGCCAGGTAGAAACGACCGAACGGGGGTTGAAACTTTGAGGTGTCTTCGATATCGGAGGCAAGCATGGCCTCAATATCAAATTCCAGCCCATATTCGCGTTGAGCAGACTCGTTTATCCAGCGCAGGTACTCGGCGATCAATTCGCCTGCGAGCGCACGTTGTGACAGACCCTGCACAAGATTTAATGACCACATCACGATCTCCGATACCTTGCTCTATTTCTTCTTCCCTTTTGCGGCTACTCGTTCCAGATGTTCCTTCACCCTGAACTTCA
>CAYSIV010000229.1:0-10887 GCA_964431175.1 uncultured Anaerolineales bacterium | reverse complement strand
GAAGGGTCTCTGACTGGTTGCGCCGAGATTCTTCGCTTCGCTCAGAATGACAGGGGCGCTTTCCCGTTAAACCCGGTAGAGCCGTTTTTTGTAAAGCTGACGCTGTCCAGGCAGGGGATTTGCCATAATTTACCCGGCTCTGTGGATAAGTAGGGCAAAACTGTGGATAAGCACCCCCTTTTGGGGACAACTTTTTTAAGCCAACGCCCCTATAAAAAATGTCACCCCCAGATATTGGTTTTTACAGCCTTTTATCGCCACTGGTGGTCGTATATAGGGATAGCCTGTTTTTCCCAGTTAATTATTCCAAGTTATCCCAATTTATTCACAGTTTGACTGGGGAAAAACTGCCCGAAAAAAGCGGAAGGGGTGGGCCGGGTAGTGCCGGCTTTCCCCAAATATAGGGTCGTTTTGCCCGCCCAGCACACTTTTCCACATATCCCAAGCCCCTACTACGAATACTAACATTATTAATTCAGGAAAGAGACAGGTAAAACTTTTACACTTTTCCGCGTTGGCGAACAGCTTCATAAAAGAATAGCGTTGTAGCTGTTGCTACATTCAGCGAGTTGACTCGGCCCAACATAGGAATGCGCGCCTTCACATCCACTTGATCCCGCCAGAACGGACTCAACCCCTCTCGCTCCGTCCCGACGACGATGGCGATTGGCCCGGTCAGGTCCACTTCGGTAAACGTGGAAGCCGCCTCTGGGGTGGCGGCCACCACCTTAATGCCCCGTTCGCGCAACCAGGCCAGAGTCTCGGCGCTAGAGGCTTCCACGACTGGCAGGCTAAAAACAGTTCCCCGGCTCGACCGGATGACATTCGGGTTTGCCAGATCAACCGTCGGGTCGCAAAGGATCGCCGCACTCGCGCCCGCTGCGTCTGCCGAGCGCAGAATAGCGCCCAGATTGCCCGGTTTCTCCACTGCCTCAGCCACAATCAACAGCGGGTTGGCGCTCAAGCGTAAATCAGCCAAGGTGCTGTGTAAGGCTGGCGCAATTCCCAGCCAGCCATCGGGGTTTTCGCGGTAAGCCATCTTCTCGAACACCGGCTGGCTCACTTCAAGCAGTTCGGTCCCCGCTTGCCCCGCCTGATTTAGCAGGGCCTCCTTGTCTACCGCCCCAAAGAAGGCCGGACAGAAGAACAAGGTTTGCAGGCGGAGACTGCTGGCGAGGGCGAGTACGAGCTCATCATAGCCTTCGATCAGCATCAAAGCCTCGTGCTTGCGCTGGCGGCGCTCACGCAATTTGATGGCGTATTTGACTTTGGGGTTTTGCGGGCTGGTGATGATCATTGCCGCTCATTCTAACATCGCCTGTATAATCTGCCCCAGATGATCGAACAGCAAACTCTCCTTCGCCTGGCTCGTGACTATGCCACCCGCAAAGCCGCTGAACGGTCGTCGCTCAAAGCGATTTTGCTCACCGGCTCGGTAGCGCGTGGCGAGCCGCCGCTGGGTGACGCCACCGACATTGACATTTTGCTGATCGACGACTTCGTGCCCGACCCGCCAGCCGAAACCACCCGGCTCTCCGAATTTGTCTTTATTGATGTCGTTTACGCCCGCACCGCCGATTTTGCTGACCGCAAGGCCGCGCGCATTCATCACCTCGCCGCCCCAACTCTTAACGATGCTCTGCCTCTGTATGACCCGCGCCATTACTTTGATCTCCTGCAAGCCGCTATTCGCGCCCCCTACAACCGGCCTGATCACATTTACGCTCGCGCTCGCTCGGCCCACACAGCCGCCCTGAGCGCCTTCAACACCCTGGGGCCGTTTCTCGACGAAGCCCCGCCCGCTGATTTATCGTTCGAGGCTTTGCGCGATTTCCACCAGGCGCTTTACTTTGCCGCCCTGGCGCCCATCTTGGTGACGGGAAAACCGGAGGCTGTGGGGGGCCGGAAGTTGATGGTAAGGTTCGAAGCGGCGGCCCGCCGTTTGAATCCTGATCTTTATTCACTCTTCCTGGCCGCGCTGGGAGTCGCCGATCTTGCTCCGGGCCTGATCGAGTCGTTTCTGGCCGACTGGCTGGCTCTTTACAAAGCGGCGAACCAGCGCGGCGTCCCCGACCCGGCCATTCAACCGCTCAAGCGCGGCTACTACGAACGCGGTTTCCGAACGCTCATCGCCGAAGGCCACGCCCTCAACACCTTGTGGCTGATGGAACACACACTGGCCGCCAGTGTCCGTGATCTGGAGTCGCCGCCCGACGCCTGGCTGAAGTTCCGACAGGCGACCGGCAAGGGCGACGGCGCGCAATTTGCCGCGCGCGTGCGGCAAGCTGACGCCCTGCTGGCGCTGACCGACGAAATGTTGATTGCCTGGGCAAAGCAGGAGCAGATTGAGTGGTAAGAAGTAGAAACGGGCGGCGGCAAAAAAATAGCAGAGTGCTATAATCCGCCTTCAAGTTACTGACAGGGGTTGACAGGAAGCGTTGTTCTTTAAATGACATCCACCAGAACGCAGATTAAGAGCAGTCACCTTGAATTGCTCTATCATATCAGCCGCGAGTTGAGCAGTCGGCTCGATTTGCGCGAGTTGATCGAGCGCATTCTGCGGTTAACCTCTGAGAGTCTCAACACCGAAAACGGCAGTCTCATTCTGGTGTCGGAAGAAGGCATCGTCTACGACGCCGCCTTGATCATCAATGGCGCGATGGTGTCCGACGCTGAAATCCAGTTGGGGCCGCAACTGGAGCGCGGCTTGGCCGGTCAGGCCCTGCGCCAGCGCCAGGTCATCGTATCGCAAAACACAGCCAGCGATCCGCGCTGGCAACCCGCCGAGGATCGTCAGCCGACCGGGGCCAAATCGGCGCTAGCCGCGCCGCTGATTTTCGCCGACCGGGCGCTGGGCGTGCTCACTCTCGTCCACCCACAATCCAACTACTTCACCGACGATCATCAACAACTCATCCGGACCATTGCCGAGCAGGCGGCAGTGGCGGTGGAAAACGCGCGCCTGCTTCGCGAGAGCCGCCGCCAGACTCAGAACCTGCGGAATCTGGTGGAAGTTGCTCAAGTTCTTAGCTCCACCCTCGACCCCGACAAGCTCCTGCAATTGCTTTTGCAAGAGACTGTGCGCTTGCTGAGTCTGGAAGCCGCCTCCATTGCGCTGACAGATATGGAAAAACAGGAGTTGGTCTTTCAGGTGGCGGCCGGAGCCTCGGCGGCAAAAATGGTGGGGCTGAGACTCAAGCTGGGGCAGGGCATCGCCGGTTGGGTGGCGCAGACCGGCCAGCCCATCATCGTCCCCGAAGCCAGCGGCGACCCGCGCTTCTACTCGCAGATCGATCAGCAGACCGGGTTCAGCACCCGGGCAGTGTTGTGCGCCCCGATCAAATTTGAAGGCTATACCATCGGCGTGGTGGAAGGCCTGAACCCGGCCCCGGGCACGTTCGACCGCAACACCTTGCCCCTGCTCACTGGCATCGCCAGTCTCGCCGGAAACGCCATCGCCCATGCCCAGCAGTTCACCTTCACCGAAACGGTTAAAGAGCGCTACGCCGGCCTGTTTGAAGACAGTTTCGATCCCATCATCATCACCGACCTCAAAGGCACGTTCTCCGACGTGAACCACAAGGCGGCCATCACCCTCGGCTACACCCGCGCCGAAATGATGGGCATGTCGATTCATCAAATTCACACGTTGGGCCTGGGGCCGTTGAGCGAGAAGCGCTTCTCCGAATTGGCGCGCGGCATTGAGATGGCGTTCCAAAGCACCGTCACCACCAAAGGCGGGCACGACATTCCGGTGGAAGTTCACGCCAAGCGCATTTCCACTGGCGACGACGAATTCATCCAGTGGATCGAGCGCGACATTTCCGAGCGCTTGCACATGGAAGAAATGCGCGAAGACCTGATCTCGATGATCTTCCACGACCTGCGCTCGCCGCTGGGCAACGTCATCTCCAGTCTGTCCCTGCTTCAAACCTCGTTCCCCAAAGAAGACGATGTGCATCGGTCGATTCTGGGTATTGCCGTTCGCTCCAGCCAGCACCTCTCGCGCCTGGTCGACTCTTTGCTCGACCTGCGCCGCCTCGAATCCGGGCAAGCGATTCTGCATCGATCCGACATTTCGATCTCGGCCCTCATCCTCGAATCGGCCGAGCACGTTCACCCGTTGGCTGAGGGCAAGGGCATCACCCTGCGCTTCGACCTGCCGCTGCGCTTGCCGGTCGTGAGCGTGGATGCTGACATGATCCGGCGGGTGATCATCAACCTGTTGGAAAACGCAGTGAAATACATGCCCGGCGAAGGCGCCATCGTTGTCGCCGCCGGCGTGGATGGCGGCCACCTCATCGTCAGCATTACCGACACCGGCTTAGGCATCCCCGAATCCGAACGCTCTCGCATCTTCGACAAGTTCACCCGCCTGCAACGCTCCGGCTCAGTGAAAGGCATTGGCCTGGGGCTGGCCTTTTGTAAACTGGCCGTCGAGGCTCACCAGGGCCGGATCTGGGTAGACGCCGCCCCGGCGCGCGGCGCAGTGTTCAGCTTCACGCTCCCGGTGAAAGAATAAATGACTGAGCGTCTCTATTATTCCGACTCCTACATCCGACAATTCTCCGCCCGAGTGGTGGAACGACTGATCCTCGACGACCGCCCCGCCCTGGTTCTCGACAGAACCCTCTTCTACCCGGCCTCCGGCGGCCAACCCTTCGACACTGGCCGGATCGACGGGGCAGCCGTCGTGGAGGTGGCAATTCGGGAATCCGACCAGGCCGTTCTCCACTTACTTGCTCAAGCTATCAACATAAATAAAGTGAAGTGTGAGATCGACTGGCCGCGCCGTTTCGACCACATGCAACAGCACACCGGGCAACACATTCTCTCGCAAGCTTTCCTGCGCGCGGCCAACGCCGAAACGGTGAGCTTTCATCTGGGTTCCGACTCGGTGACGATTGACTTGAACGTGGAAAGACTTTCGCCGGCCGCGCTTGACGAAGCTGAAGAGATTGCCAATGAAGCGGTGATCAGCAACCTGCCAGTGCGGGCCTGGTTTCCAACGCCCGACGAACTGGCCCTTCTCTCGCTCCGCAAAACCCCGGACGTGGACGGGCCCCTGCGGGTGGTGGCCATTGGCGAGTTTGACACCAACGCCTGCGGCGGCACGCACGTGGCGAACACCGGCGAAGTCGGGCTGATCAAAATTCTGAAGCTCGAGCGCGAGAAAAAAGGAACACGGGTCGAATTTCGGTGCGGGGCGCGGGCCCTGGCCGATTACCGCCTCAAGAACGCCCTCGTCAACCAACTGGCGGCTGATTTCACTTGCGGCATCTCCGAAGTGACTCAGTCGGCCGCCAAACTGCGGGCCGAGGCGCAGTCACACCACAAAGAATTGAAAGCGGCGCGAGAGGTTTTGTTGGCCCACGAAGCCGCCGAACTGGCGGCGGCGGCCCCGACATCGAATGGCTGGCGCGTCGTGCGCCAGGCCTGGGCGGATCGCGATCCCAATGAGGTTCGCAGTCTGGCGACTCAACTAGCCGCTTGGCCGGGCACGGTTGCCCTGCTGGGCACATCGGGCGCGAAGGCGCATTTGGTGTTTGCTCGCGCCGAGAATGTCGAGCGCGACATGAATGCCGCGCTCAAAACAGCGCTGGCCACATTCAACGGGCGCGGCGGCGGCAATGCCCGGCTGGCTCAGGGCGGCGGCGTGAGCGCCGACCTGAGCCAGGTTGAAAGCGCCCTCAAGCAAGCAGAAAATGAATTGCTCAAAATGTAAGGCACAGCCCGCGAAAAGAGCGCGAACGACAAACGTCAAACGTAAGAGATTACGTTTGACGCCTTAAGGTTGATATTTTCTTGTCATGCACAAACTTCCCTCCAACGTCTACGTTGACTCTTCATTTCCCGGCGTCACCGTCGGGGCCATCGTCACCAAACAGGGCATCATTTGCGTGGACACTCCCAGCCACCCGATGGATGCTCAGAAGTGGCGGGCCAAGCTGAATCAGCTTTCGCCCAAACCCATTCTGTATGTCATCAACACCGACCATCACCGGGATCGCGTCCTGGGCAATCAATGGTTTGAAGCGCCCGTCATCGCCCACAACTTCACCGGGGAGCGATTGCGCCTGTATCCTGAAATTCTCAAAGGCACCATGCCCGACGCCGTGATGGATTTTGAAATGGCGAAAGAGTTTGCCGGGGTGCGCGTCCTCTCGCCGCAAATCACCTTCTCTGAAGAACTCGTTCTGCTCAAAGGCGATCACGAAATTGTCCTGCGTCACAGGCCCGGCTCGGCTCCGGGTGCGCTGTGGGTGTTACTGCCCAAGACCGGCATCGTCTTCACCGGCGATTCAGTCGTGACCGATACCCACCCGTTTCTGGGCAGCGCCGACATCGGCCAATGGCTGGCAAGCCTGAACGAACTGCGCAAGGTCAAATTCCCGGCCAAACACATTGTGCCCGGCCGCGGCAAACCGACTGACAAAGAGAGCATCAAGGGGATGCAGGATTATCTCAAACTGGCCGGGCGCAAGATGGATTCTTTAATCAATGGCAACCGCTTGCGCTCGGAGGTGGCCGGGGTGGCCGTCGATTTGCTCAAGCACTTCCCGGTTCCCGACAACCAGCGCGAGGCGGTGGGCCGCCGGGTGCGTATTGACCTGGAGCGCATGTATGACGCTCGCCGCGGTGGAGACGATGTGTAGAGTTGTTTGACGATTTCCGGCGAGTCATGTTATCATCTCCCCGCCAGTAATAAGCCGTCCGGCAATTCAGGGCGGCTATCTTTTTGTATTTGTGGCTCTACCAAAGGAAGGTAATATCAGCGCATCAGACTATCGTATCAATGAAGGTATCCGCGGCGTCCCCGAAATCCGGGTCATCGGGCCGAACGGCGAAAACTTGGGCGTCATCACCGTGCAAGAGGCGCTCCGCGTCGCTCGCGACTCTGAAAAAGACCTGGTCGAAGTCAGCCCCAACGCCAGTCCACCGGTCTGCCGTATTCTCGATTACGGCAAGTTCCTGTACGAAAAGTCCAAGAAGGAAAAGGAAGCCCGAAAGGCGCAGAAGACGATCGAGGTCAAAGAAATTCGACTGCGCCCGAAGACCACCGATCACCACCGTTCCTTCAAAGTGCGGGCCGCGCGGGGCTGGCTGTTGGAGGGGATGAAGGTGAAAGTCCGCATCCGCTTCCGCGGGCGCGAAATCACCTATCCTCAAATTGCGCGCGAGGAACTGCGCGAAGTGGCTGTCGAGCTGGCCGATGTGGGGGTCGTGGAAGTGGCGCCGGACATGGAAGGCCGAACGATGCTCATGGTTTTGGCCCCGTCCAAGAAAATTCCGGTCAAGCCGCCTTCTGCCGAAAAGCCGGCCAAGCCCGGCAAAGAGAAACTGGCCGAACCGGAGCTGGAGCCACCGCCGCCGGGGTTTGATCCCGAGGCCGACGATGATGATGACGAGGCCGATACAGCAGTAGATATAGTCGCCAATGTGTGAATTTCCGGATCCTTCAGAGATGAAGGGTCTGGCTTAACTAAAGCAAGGAGAACGCAACAATGCCCCGCAAAGCACCAAAAGGCAAATACAAACTAAAGACTCACCGGGCCACGGCTAAACGTTTCAAAATAACCGGCTCCGGCAAGCTGATGCGGACGAAGGGTGGCAAGGGCCACTTGCGCCGGAACACGTCCAAGCGCACCAAAGCCCTGCTGTCCGAAACCGTTGAAGTGAAGGGCGCCAGCATCATCAAGCGCGTCAAGCGGCTCGCGCCGTATCTGCGCCGCCACAAGCTCAACCCATCGTCGTAAGAGACTTCCACAGACTTCCGAAGTTAGACTTCCGAAGTTTCCGAAACTTCGGAAGTCTGAGAAGATACTGTCGCAATCGTCTGCCGCACGAACGCGCGAAAGCATTCTCGCGGGCGGCAGGGGAAAGCAAAGGAAGGAAATATGGCTCGTGTAAAGGGCGGGTTTGTGACCCGCCGTCGCCGCAAGAAGTTATTGAAAACCAACGCCGGCTACTACGGCTCGCGCAAGCTTCTGTGGAAGAAATCGCATGAAGCCTGGATGCACGCCGGGCAGTATGCCTTCCGCGACCGCCGCAACCGCAAGCGCGACCTGCGCCGGTTGTGGATCGCCCGCATCAACGCCGGGGCGCGCCTGAACGGCCTGTCGTACAGCCGCCTGATTCACGGCCTGAAGCAGGCCAACATCGGCCTCGACCGCAAGATGCTGGCCGACCTGGCCGTGCGCGATGCCAACGCCTTCGCCAAAGTGGTGCAGGCGGCTAAAGGGTCAACGGATTGAACTGATTAAACGGATTTGGTGGATAAAAAAGAGCGGACGAGAGTCCGCTCTTTTGTTTTTATTCATTCATCTTACGCAAACCGCTCTGGTGTCATTCCCGCGTAGGCGGGAATCCAGGAAACGCGGTCGGTGTGCAATGCGGGGTTGGGCTGTGCCCGGTGATAGGATACCTCCGCCTCCATTTACTCGAACGCCACTCCCAGCAGGCTGGCGATGACGCCGATCTCCCCAACATGTTGAAAAGGATGGGTCAGACCGAAATTCATTAAGCACTTCCCTTTTGTCCAGCCGAGATAATTCTCGAGCAGCCCAGCGGATTGGGGATGGGCCAGCCCTTCATCGAAGAGAATCAGGCGTAAGCGTTCCACCTCCATGACGGCGTCCAGGCGGCCCGGGTCGAGTTGGCTGACGATGTCGCGGGTGCGGGCCTGGACCGCGCTGGAATAGGCGCGCAAGGCCGGCACATCAATGCGCTGGTCCAGCTCATCGACCTCGGCGAACGTCATTCCAGAACCGTGATGCCGCCAGGGGATGTTCATACGTTGCAGCCATTGGTCTTCATCCAGGACTTGGGGGCGATCGGTGACAAAGCGATTCAGGCCAGCGTCTTCAACGCGGGTGAGGTGCCACACGTTCCAGGCGATGGAGTTGACGCCGGGATGGGGCCGCTGGCGCATTAAGTCTTCCGGCACGCTCTTCCACACATCGGCCAGCCAGAAGTTGTAGAGGGCGTCGTAGCGTTGCAGGAAAAGCTGTGATACATCCATATTCTCACTCCAAACTCGGCGGCGAACTAAAGACACCTTCGCGGGGAAGACTCGGTTGGGCCGCACGGCTTTTGAAGACTCATTCAACATTAACCATCCTGCATTGATGACTCTAGGCGGGATCGGGTGGAGGTTCCGGAGATGGCTCTGGTGGCTCTGGGTCGTCCATAACCACGTCGTAGCCCGCCTTTATATCTCCGACGACTACTACACCCTTGATATGCTTAAGTGATTCCGTAGTCTGTAAGGCTGGTCGAAACGCAGGGTGAATTGCAAACTCATTAATAAATGGGACGACAACTTGACCACCTTGATAGAAGTAAAGAATTTTGCCGGGCTTAACT
Source organism: uncultured Anaerolineales bacterium (assembly GCA_964431175.1). Classification (GTDB taxonomy): domain Bacteria; phylum Chloroflexota; class Anaerolineae; order Anaerolineales; family VGOW01; genus VGOW01. The sequence goes on along the minus strand of CAYSIV010000229.1, from coordinate 1,521 downwards.
GCGCCAATGAAGCCGATGCTGAAAAGCACCTGAAGCAAATTGTCCAGAGGCTTGAAGGGGGTTTCGCCAAACTCAGCAACGAGGCTTTTCTCATACGGAGCAATCCGCTTGCTCAATGCTTCGCGGTCAAAGCGATATGGCCCATGAGAGAAAACACCCCAGAAGGACTTTTCTAAAAAGGGATACTGTACACGATACTCATCTCGTAAATCGTTGAGTTTCCATCTAGAATATCTCGGCAGAGCCTTGAGAAATGATTCTCTATCAATTTTGCTCAAATCTGAGTTTTCCGCTATGTCTTTGCAATGATTGCATAACTGGATAAGGTCACGTGGCCTCATCAGTGTATGTTTCAATATATAAGCAAACGACTCTTCTCGCTCTATAGTCTTAGGAAAAACCTTTTGCCAAGTCTGGAGTGCGCTTGCTTTTCCGCCAACCGAAGCACGAATGCGAAGCGACACAAGGCGAAGCAGACTCTCCTCGTCCCATATTATTCTTTCCTCTTCTACATGATATTTGTCAGAGTCGTGAAACTTCAAAGTGTCAAAAATATCGGAGCGAAGAAACATAACGACTCGTGCTTGACTAATCTGCGAGCGAATTTCCTTCGCCGCTTGAAGCAGACCAATTATCAGGTCGTTACTTTCGGTTTTGGGAGTCCATAGTTCATCTATTTTATCTATCAAGAGATAGATGGGTTGACCAATGTATGCCGCAATACATTTTGTGGCATACTCGCTAACGTCATCTAGTAAATCTCTGAGGGCAGATGCTTCCTGATTGTCCGCGCCTCTTTCAGCGGATGCTTCAACGGATGCCAACTTTAAGGTGACTTTTTTAACCCCACTAACTATCTTGATTGCTTTATCAAGCCAACGGGCGTAACGACTCTCGCCCTGTACAAGGAATGCTCGGACTTGTTGTGCTTCGTCAGACCATTTCAGATAATTCTTTCCGTGTTTCCTGCTGACCGCCTCTACGATGTACTTTCCCAATTCGACAAGAAATATATACTTCCATGAAAGCAACGAGGCTTCTTGAGAGTCTATGCTTCCTTTGCTCAAGACCGAATTGGTTGATGTTGAAAGATTGGCTGGTGTGATAAGAGAGACACGCGCTTGCTCATCTTGTAACTGGCGAAGCAAAGTTAGGCAAACCGCCGTTTTGCCTGAACCTTTTCTGCCAAGTACAAGCCATTTCTTGTTGTTTTTTACGCGCTCAAAAAACTTAGTGGGAAAGAAAACGCGTTGAAGGAATCCCTTTTCGCTTTCTGCGTCATCTTTTCCAAAATCGAGTTTGTCCAACATTAGACTTGGCCTTTGGTGACAACCTTGCGATATAACTATCCCGCCACGATTTGAAATGACGAGAAAGCGACCCAACATATTAGGAGACCGCCGCCCTTTGCGGCAAAACGCCCCACCAGCCCAAAACGCCGCAATCTCTACCTGCCAAGTATAAGCCGCATCGGCTAAAGCGCAATTACAAAACACGCACAAAAAGACTGCTGGCCTCAAG
>CAYSIV010000228.1:0-11011 GCA_964431175.1 uncultured Anaerolineales bacterium | reverse complement strand
ATGCTGAGCGCGTACAGCCCTAGCATCATCCCGCACCCGGCAGATTGGCCAGACAGCGTACATGTAACTGGTTATTTCTTTCTGGACACCCAGGCTGACTGGCAGCCATCGTCTGAATTGAAAGCGTTTTTGGAAGCAGGCACTCCACCTGTCTATATCGGGTTTGGTAGTATGGCTGGTCGCAACCCAGAACAGCTTGCCAAACTCATTTTGGAGGCGCTCGCCAAGAGCGGTCAGCGGGGACTTCTGCTTACAGGATGGGGCGGTTTGCGCACTGAATTGGTGCCAGATAATGTGTTCGTTGTGGATGGCGCGCCCCATAATTGGCTGTTCCCGCGCATGTCGGCTGTGGTGCATCATGGCGGTGCAGGGACTACTGCAGAAGGGTTGCGCGCAGGTGTGCCTACAGTGATTGTTCCTTTTGTCCTCGATCAACCCTTCTGGGGAGCACAGGTCAAAGCGTTGGGTCTGGGACCGGACCCAATACCGCAAAAGGACCTGACCGCTGACAGTCTATCCAACGCCATCAGAATTGCAGTTACAGATTCTAATATGAGGCAACGTGCCAATTCATACGGCGCAGCCATTCGTGCCGAGAATGGCATCGGCAATGCAATGAAAATCATCAAACGATATTTCGGCGAACCCAGCACGGGCGAAGGCGAGCAATATCCATGAAAACAACACACGAGACTTATACTGTTCTACCATACCCCAGGATCCGACTTCTAATGGCTGATGGCGGACGGATGGGACTCCAGAAGCATACCGTGCATGGGCTGGTAGAGTTCGATATTACCCAAGTCCGTGAAACGATTCGCCAACACAAGGCTCAAACGGGCGAAGCCTTGTCCTTCTCGGCGTTCTTCTTAGCCTGTCTGGGAAAGGCCATCGACCTGGACAAGCAAATGCACGCCTATCGAAACTGGCAGAACAAGTTGATCATCTTTGATGAAGTGGATGTGAACATGTTGTTTGAGGTTGAAGTGGATGGCAAGAAGACGATTCGACCTCATATCCTCAGAGGGGTAAATAAGAAGAGTATTCGAGAGATTCACGAGGAAATCCGGGCATTCCAAAATGAACACAAAAGCAGCCAAGAATCGAAGTTCATCGAATGGTTTGTGCGGCTGCCTGGATTTGTCAGACGGTTATTCCTTTGGGGTCTTTTTACAAATCCGCAACTAATCAAGGAATATTACGGCACGGTGTTGGTAACTTCAGTTGGGATGTTCGGGATAGGGAATGGATGGGGCATTCCGGTACCCAACCACACCCTTCAACTCACCCTGGGCGGAATCGGCGAAAAACCGGGTGTTGTTGATCGCCGCATAGAAGTGCGTAAGTACCTGAGTGTTACCGTCAGTTTTGATCATGATGTTATCGATGGCGCTCCAGCGGCGCGCTTCATGCAGCAGTTAAAAAAACTGATCGAGAGTGGTTATGGGCTATGCGACTAGACAATATTTCAACATGCAAATCGCCGCCTAACAAAATGTGCAGTGGACGTGTGGGATTCTGCGCGTTTTACAAGCATTTTCCTGGCTTCGAGTTTTTTCTGCTCCCAAGCAGAATCCACGCCCGCCCCACCGCCACTAACACAAACCGTTAGCCAACCCCACCACACAATGGCCCAAGCAACGCCCCCTACAATCGTAAACGTCGGATACCGCTCAACCAACTACTGGGTTGTCAGCGCAGGCGCATCCCGCTTGCTGGTTGACATCGGTTGGCCGGGGACTCTCGGAACGATGAAGGCGACTCTCAAGAGAATGGGTGTGCCCCTTCACGAGCTCCGCTATGCGCTCGCCACCCACTACCACATTGATCACGCCGGCCTGGCCGAGGAACTCAAACGAGAGGGAGTTCCCCTCCTCGCGCTTGAAGTCCAGGTCGCCGCCATCCCGATCATGAAGACCTGGACGAAGCTCTGGGACAACTACGTCGAGATCACAATGGACGGCAATACCATGATTTCCTTCGAGCAGAGCCGCCAGCTCCTCGGCCAGATCGGCATCCCAGGAGAAATCCTTCATACACCCGGTCACTCCGATCATTGTGTCTCGCTCCTGCTCGACGACGGCTCAGTCTTCACGGGCGATCTCCCGCCGGAGGCTTATTCCGGCGACAATCCGGCAGTTCTGGAGAGTTGGCGACTCCTGAGAGAGCGCGGAGCAACTCGCGTGTATCCGGCGCACGGCCCGATAAGGCCGATTGAGTCGATTCCCTAAAACTGTTCATTGAGCAGCTTCAACGCACAGCCGTTGATAGTGTTCAGCCATCATGCGAGTCATCGGCCCCGGCTCACCATCGCCAATCAGTAGATCGTCAACTCGCGCCAGTGGCCGGGCTCCGGCGATGGCGTTGGTGAGAAAGGCTTCGCTGGCTTCAGCCAACATTGTGATTGGAATTTCAGTCTCGATGATACGGCGTGGCGACGTTTCAAGCAGAAGGCCGCGCGCGATGCCGGGCAGAAGGCCGCAGTGCAGGGCCGGGGTGAGAATTTGTCCGCCAACAACCAAAAACAGATTCCACGTCGTGGCTTCGGTGAGGCGGCCGTGAATGTTTTGAAAGAGCGCCTCGTCCGCGCCCGCCTCGTGCGCCTTTTGCTTGGCCAGGACTTTGTCCAACGCGCTGAGGTGCTTGACGTAGCAGAGGGGTGAAGCCGGGTCCACTTTCCACGGAGCCAGGAGGGTGGTACAGGCCCCAAGTGTCCGCTTGGCAAAGTTGCCTGGCGTTGGCCAGGCCTGAATCAACAGCGTTGGGTGCGGTTCAAGTGGCGGTTCAAACCCGCGCGGCCCAACGCCGCGAGTAACGATCAACTTCAAAACACCTTCGCTCACTTCATTCTGGCGGATCACCTTTTGGCAACGCTCACTCAAACCTTTGGCATCCCAGGGCAGTGCCGGGAACTTCAATTGCTCCAGTCCGGCAAAGAGTCGTTGCAAGTGTCGCGAAAAAAATAGCGGGGCGCTGTGGCCAATGCGGATCGTTTCGAACAGGCCGTCGCCGTAAGCAAAGCCGCGATCGCTCAAATTCACAACCGGCAACTCGCTGGTGAGCATTTGCCCGAGGCCGTTGGCTTCGACCCAAATAGCGTTCATAGTTCGCAACCGAGCGCCCGGGTCAGCGCCCGCGCCTTGTGCAGAGTCTCTTCGTATTCGTCGGCGGGCTGCGAGTCGGCGACGATGCCGCCCCCGGCGTGAAAGCAGGCCTGGCCGTTCAGCACGGTGAGGGTGCGGATGGCGATGTTCAAATCCAGCGCTCCGTCGAAACCCAAATAGCCAATTGAGCCGCAATAGACGTGACGGCGCAAGCCCTCAAGCTCCTCAATGATCTGCATGGCCCGAATTTTGGGCGCGCCGGTGATCGAGCCGCCGGGGAATGTAGCCCGTAGTAAATCGGCGCGCGCCGTGTTGGGGCGCAATTGCCCTTCAACGGTGGCGACGGTGTGCCACACGGTCGGATAAGGTTCGACGCGCCTCAAATCGGGCGCGCGCACCGAGCCGAACTCGCACACGCGCCCCAAATCGTTGCGCTCCAAATCCACAATCATCACGAGTTCGGCGGCGTCTTTCTCACTGGCGACTAACTCGGCTTTCAGGCGTTCGTCATCGTCCGGCGTCTTGCCGCGCCGGCGGGTGCCTTTGATGGGGCGAGTTTCCACGCGGCGCGTTTGCGGCTCGACGAACAGGAATCGTTCGGGCGAGGCGCTGACGATCTGAAAGTTGCCCAGGTCGAGAAAGGCGGCGAAGGGGGCCGGGTTGGCGGCGCGCAAGGTTCGATAGAGCGACTCGGCAGTTTGAGTCATTGGCGCTGTGAAACGTTGCGAGATGTTGACTTGATAGATGTGCCCGGCTCGAATGTAGTCGAGGGCGCGTTCGACGGCGCGGCAATACGTTTCGCGGGTGAAGTTGGAGCCGGGCCGCCCCTTCGGGCTGATGGCCTCCACCGGGGCAGCCGCCAGCCTGGCGGAGGCCAACCGCGCCAATTCCCTGCCTGCTTCTATTGCCGGTGTCTCACGCCCCGGCAAGGGCAGGGCGATGACGTAAGCGCGCTTGGCCTGATGGTCAATGGCGATGAGATGATCGTAAAAGGCCAACTGTAGCTCCGGGAGCAGCAGATCGTCGTGAGCCGTGTCGGGCAGGTGCTCGATCTGGCGGCCGAGATCGTAGCTGAAGTAACCGACCACTCCCCCGGTGAACGGCGGCAGACCCGGGGTGACTGTCACCAGGGTCGCGTGTTGGGCGATTAACGCCTCCATTGCCTCAAGCGGGTCGCCTTCCCACTGACGGGTCCCGTTTGCTCCCCAAAGCCTCAGCACCCGGCCACGGCTTTGGAAGCGTAAGAAAGGCCGATGACCCAGAAACGAGTAGCGGGCAATGTCTCTTGGACCGCCCTGGCTTTCGAGCAGGAAACGAAATGGTTCTGGCGGGAGACGGCCAAACATCTCCAGCGGCGGTTCGGGGTCGGACCACGTTTCGAGAACGAGCGGCGCGATCATCGCGATTGTAGAAATGGCAGAAACAGAGTCGCCAGGCCCAGAAACAGGCCGAAGCCAACGCAATCGGTGACGGTGGTGACGATGACGGCGGAGGCCAGAGCCGGGTCGAGCTTGAGAGCCTTGAGCGTGAGCGGCACCAGGGTCCCGGCGATTCCGGCGGCGATCATATTGCCGACCATGGCCAGTCCGATGACGAGGCCGAGGGCAGGGATGCCTTTCCACAAGTACGCGCCGATGGCCACGCAAATGCCGACGGCCAGGCCGTGCAGGATTCCGATGCCAGCTTCGCGGGCAACAGCCCGCAAGGCGTCTTTGAATTCAATCTCGCCGAGAGCCATGCCGCGCACCATCATGGCCAGAGTTTGGGTGCCGGCGTTGCCACCCTGCCCGGCGACGATGGATTGAAAGACGGCCAGCACAGCCACTTTGGCGATGGTGGCCTCAAACAGGCTGACGACGGAGGCGGCCAAAAACGCGGTGAAGAGATTGATGAGCAACCAGGGCAGCCGCTTCTTCACCGAGACGCTGACCGGGCTGAAGACTTGCAGGTCGCCGTCAGAGACGTTGGCCAGGCGGTAGATGTCTTCGGTGGCTTCTTCTTCCATGACTTCAACAAGGTCGTCGTTGTGAATCACGCCGACGAGCCGGCCTTCGGTGTCTACCACCGGCAGGGCCAGCAGGCCGTAGCGGGTGATGATACGGGCGCACTCTTCCTGATCGGTGCCGAGGGGGACGCTAATGACGCTGGGTTTCATCACGGCTTCGACGGAGGTGGCAGGGTCGGCGATGATGAGATCGCGCAGGCCGACCACGCCGATCAGCCGGCCATTTCGGTCTACGACGTAAAGGTAATAAGGTGTTTCGGCTTCGGGGTGAAGATTGCGGAGATGGTCGATGGCTTCCTGGCACGTCATCTGCCGCCGCAGATGAGGAATGTCGGGCGTCATCAAGCCGCCGGCGGTGTCGTCTTCGTAAGCCAGCAGGGGTTTAACGTCTTCCGCTTGCCCGGCATCCATTTGAGCCAGGACATTAGCGGCCTGTTCAGGCGAAAGGTCGCCCAGCACATCGGCGGCGTCATCGGGCTCCATTTCGTCCAGCACGTCGGCTAAACGATCAGGCGAGAGTTGGGCTGCCACTTGCATGGCTTCCTCGTCTTCAAGTTGTTCGATAATTTCGGCGGTTTCTTCGGCGTCGAGCCGGGGCAGAACTTCGGCCTGGTCCTCCGGCCCCATCCCGGCGAAGGCTTCGGCCTGATCGGCGGGGTGGAGACTGGTGAGGGCGGTGATGGCCTCGTCCACCTGCCCAGCTTCGAGCGCGGCCCGGATGCGTTCGAGGGTGCGATCAATCAACAGTTGTTCCATAACGATCTCCTTTGGCTAAGAATCGCGCCCCGACCGTTGAGTCGGGGCGCGACGCGGAGCGGGCGCGGAACAACTGGGGGAGACTCAGCGGCAAGTACAGCCAGGGGGCGCGGGTTGTTTATAAGAGTCAGGGTCGGTATTCATACAACCAGTAAGCAGTTGGCAGTGTACAGTAGGCAAATATTTTGCCGCCTACTATTCGCTGCGCTTTAGTGCCTACTTAAAGTCTCCGGGTCGGCTTAACAAGCGGGCCAACTCTTCGGCGGCGTCGTCACCCACCAGAGCCAACACTTCGTCTTCGGCTTGCAGGGTGGTGATGCCGCGCGGGAGGATCATTTCGTTGTGGCGGATGATACCAGAGATGGTGCAATTTGGGGGCAGGGCCAAATCTTTGATGGCGATGCCAATGGCCTTGGCCCCCGGCCAGATTTTTTCTTCCACCAACGAGAATTTGCCCCGGCGCAGTTTGAGCATGGTCATCATGTCGCCGAGCGACATTTCTTCTTCAATCAGCCTCGCCATCAGGTCGGCGTGGTTGAGGGCCACATCCACGCCCATGCTGGGGGTGAAGAGCCAGGCGTTCTTGGGGCTGTTGATGCGGCCAATGATTCGTCGCACGCCGTAGACCTCGCGCGCCAGCGAGCAGATGACGATGTTATCGGCGTCGTTGGCGGTGACGGCGGCTAGCACTTGCGCCTTGTGGACCCCGGCGGCTTCCAGCACTTGCGGGTCGGTGCCATCGCCTTCAAAGACGACTTCGGTCGGAAGCTCACGATGCAAACCGGCTAACGTGTCCGGGCGAGACTCAATTAGACGGATTTCGTGGCCTTGCGCCAATAGTAGTGTGGAGAGATGGGAGCCGGTGCGGCCTCCGCCAACGATTATGACGAACATGGCTATTCCTTTCCTTTCGAGCGCAGGCGGCTTTCCAGCAAAACGGCGCTCTCGGCGGTGGCGCTCAAGTTAACGATGTCCTGAGCCTTCAGCACGACCTCAAGGTTTGGCAAAGTTGCTCGCCCGCTTCGCGTCAGCGCCGCCAGCACGGCATGGGTGCCAGAAATAAAATCTTCCAGCGAGTGGCCGGCCCATGCTTCGGGGATAGAAATTTCGTAGATCTGCACTTCGCCGTTGCCGGCAGAGAACACGCTTTGCAAACCCGAGTGCAGAATGAGTTGTTCAAGCCGCTGCGCCCCCCACGACGAGGAGGTTACCGTTTGAATGCCAAGCCTCTCATAGATTTGGGCGCGGCGCGGGTTGTAGACCCGGGCCACGACGTGCTCGATGCGGAAGAGGTCGCGCGCCGCCCGCGCGGCCACGAAGTTGACGCTGTCGGACGTGGTTGCCGCCGCAAAAGCATGAGCGGATTCTACGCCCGCCCGCTTGAGCACTTCCTGCTCAATTGCTTCGCCCTGGACGGTGCGTCCCCGGAAGTCCGGCCCCAACCGGTCGAAGGCGCGCGGGTTGACGTCTACAATGGTCACAAAATGGTTCTGACGGGATATCGAAAGGGCCAACTCTGCACCCACGCGCCCGCAACCGACGATGATGATGTTTTCCTGAGGATTATTATCAGTGTGCATTGAATCTCCTAGCTGAGGATCCAGACCTATTCCTGATCCGTGTGATAAGGCACTTCGGTAATGACGATATTTTTCAACCCCAGCAAACCAAATTGCAGGAAGATAGCGGTTTGCATATGAAGCAAGTTATGCCAGCTCTTGGCTGGAACAAACTGCGGGACGACGACGGTGATCACTTCACTGGGCTGGCGCTGGCTGGCGATCTGCTGAATGTAGTCAAGCAAAGGTTCAAGCAGGAGGCGGTATTCTGAAGTGATTACGTGCAGGCGCACACCGTCGCCCCACTTCCCCCATTTTTCACGCACACTCCGTTCCTCAGCCGGGTCAATTGCCACATAGACTACTGTCACATCATCGGAGACACAGCGCGCGTAACGGAGCGCTTGCAGGGTGCCGCTGTGTACCCCGCCGATGGGCACGATCACCCGGTGCCGCCTCACGCGAGGCGGGGCGCCGAACCGGTCAAGCGAGAGTTTGGCGGCTAAATCCTTGTAATGATGGTGAATCCGCAAGAAAATCACCACCAGAGTCGGGATGAGGATAATCACCACCCACGCGCCCGAGGCGAATTTGGTGACGGCGAATACGATCATCACCACGAAAGTACAGACTGCGCCGAAGCCGTTAATGAGCAGTTTGATCTGCCACTTGGGGTCATGATGAATTACCGACGCCACTTGCTTCTGCTCTTCGCCGGGCTTGAGCTTGCCGCTCTTCCACCAGCGCACAGCCATGCCAGTCTGGGAGAGAGTGAATGAGAGAAACACGCCAATGGCATACAACGGAATGAGGGCACTGGTTTGAGCGCCGAAGATGATGATGAGCAGGGAAGCAAAAAAGGCCAGGGCGACAATGCCGTAAGTGTAAACGAGGCGGCTGCCCCGGTAGGTCAACTGCTTGGGGAGGAAGCCGTCGGCGGCCTGGATGGCGCTCAAGCGGGGGAAGTCGGCGAACGAGGTGTTGGCGGCCATGATTAAGATCAGCGTGGTCGCGCCAAGCAGAATCAGATACAAAGGATTGCCGACACCATAAATGCTCCGGCCAATCTGCGAGAAGACCGTTTCGATGTGAGACGGGATGGCTTGAATCTGGCGGGCCAGAAAGGTGATGCTCAGAAACATCACCGACAGAACACTGCTCATCCAGACCAGGGTGATGCCGGCGTTGCGGCTCTTCGGTTCAGAGAAGGCCGGGATGCCGTTGCTGATGGCTTCCACCCCGGTGAGGGCCGTGCTACCGCTGGAAAAAGCGCGCAGAATCAAAAACAGCGACAGAGACTCCACCGCTTGAACTTCAGCTTCGGCGACTGCAACCGTGCCCAGCGCGCCGGTAAAATACCGAAATAGACCGAGGGCGATGGTGAAGAGGGTTATTCCCAGAAAGAAATAGGTGGGGATGGCGAAGGCAATACCGGATTCTTTGACACCACGCAAGTTGATTAATGTCATGAACGCAACCATTGCCAGGGCAATGATCACCCGCCATTCATAAAGTTGCGGGAAGGCTGAGGTAATCTGGGCCACGCCGGACGAGATGGAAACGGCGACAGTGAGAATGTAGTCGGTGAGCAGGGCCGCCCCGGCGACTTGCGCGGCGAGTTCGCTCAGATTATCGCGCGACACGATATAGGCCCCGCCGCCGCCCGGATAGGCATGAATGGTCTGCTCATAAGAGATGGTGACGACGGCGAGCAAGGCGGCGATGGTGAGCGCTATCGGGATAGACAAATAGAGTTGTCCGGCCCCGGCCAGGATTAGAATGAGCAGAATTTCGTCGGTGGCGTAGGCTGTAGACGAGAGGGCGTCGGAGGCAAATACCGCCAGCCCCACTTTTTTGCTGATGGTCTGATGCGGGGCGTCGGCAGTGAGCAGGCGCGGGCCGATGAGCAGTGTCTTGAGAGACGAGGCTTTGGTTGGCCTGGCGGTGGTTGCCACAGGATGCCTTATGTCGTTGATGACTGCGAGGCGGCGATTCTATCCCCGATATGATATGGCACTTCCATGACGACAATGTTAGATCTGCTCAACAGTTCATTGCGAAGGAACATCGCCGTGTTCATGTGCAGGGCGTTTTGAATTAGATGTGAGGGGATGAAGTGCGGCACCACAATTGTCAGCATCTCCTGCGGCTGGCATTCGGCGGCCATGTCGTCAATGTAGTCGATCATTGGCTCGATCAGCCGCCGGTAGGGCGAAGGAATGACATGCAATCTCACGCCATCGCCCCAGGTTTCCCACTTGCGCCTGATCATCTCCTCCTCGGCTTGATCAGTGGCAACATACACTGCTGTCAGGTCATCCGACAGCGAGCGAGCGTAGCGCAAGGCGTGAAGCACGCCGCGATGGACGCCGCCCACTAATAATAACACCCGATTGCGTTTCACTCGCGGCGGGGCGCCGAAATCTTCCAGTGACAAATTCTCGGCCAGGTCGTGATAGTGGTGGTGAATCCGGAAGAAGATGAAGACCAGCGTCGGCACGAGCAGGACGATGATCCAGGCGCCCTCGGTGAATTTAGTATAAGCGAAGACGACCATGACCACGGCCGTCAGCACTGCGCCAAACCCGTTGATGACCAGCTTGAGCCGCCACTTGGGATCATAATGCACCACCCCGCCTTGTTGAACAATCGTCTCGTCGGCTTTGAGATGCCCCGATTTCCACCAGCGCACGGCCATGCCCGTCTGCGAAAGCGTAAAGGAGAGAAACACGCCAATGGCATAGAGCGGGATGAGGGCCGTCGTCTCGGCTCTGAACATGATGACCAATAAGGACGCAAATGTAGCCAGAGTCACGATGCCGTAAGTGAACACCAGCCGACTGCCGCGATAAGTCAGCTGGCGCGGCAGGAAGCCGTCGCCGGCATGGAGAGCGCCGAGGCGCGGGAAATCGGCGAACGAGGTGTTGGCGGCCATGATTAAGATCAGCGTCGTGCCGCCGAGCAGAACGTACCACATCAACCCCGCGCCCCACACCGTCCGCCCCAACTGGGAGATCACCGTTTCGGTGTGCGAGAATTGCGCGCCGACCTGGTTGGCGAGGAACGTAATGCTGATGAACATCACCGACAGAATGGCGCTCATCCAGATCAGGGTCACGCCGGCATTGTTGCTCTTGGGTTCCTTGAAGGCGGTGATGCCGTTGGAGATCGCCTCCACGCCGGTGAGGGCCGTGCAACCGCTGGAGAAGGCGTGGAGGATCAGAAAGAGCGTCACGCCGCGCGCCGCTTCAACTTCTGCCGGAGTTACGCCGGTCACCGTTCCAAGCGAGCCGGTGAAAAATCTGAACAGGCCGACGCTGATCGTGATCACGGTGACGGCTAAAAAGAAATAGGTTGGAATTGCAAAGGCAATCCCGGACTCTTTGACGCCGCGCAGGTTGACAATCATCATGAACAAGATGATGGCCACGGCGATCTCAACCCGCCATTGATACAAGGCCGGGAACGCTGAGGTGAGTTGGGCGACGCCCGACGAGATGCTGACCGAGACGGTGAGGATGTAGTCGGTGAGCAGAGCCGCGCCTGCGGTTTGAGCCGGGCCTTCGCCCAGGTTGTCCCGGGCCACA
>CAYSIV010000227.1:3901-11013 GCA_964431175.1 uncultured Anaerolineales bacterium | reverse complement strand
GCCTCAGCCCATTCCGACTCGCCCCAGCTTGGCGCAAGTGTTAGCTGCTCAGGGTTGCTTGGCTGGTTTGTCTCTTTGCTGTTACGTCTGGCAGAGGAGTATGTCTTTTCACAACAAACCGCGAGCATCATTGCCGGGCTGTACTGGCTGGCTATCCCGTGGACCCTGGCCGTTCTGGGTATTGCTGTCCGCGCCTGGCAACGCCGCGAATGGACTCTTGGCTGGCGTATCCACTATTCATTGGCTGCAGTGGCTGCTGCCGCCTTCCTGTGGTTGTGGTGGAGTTTCAACTTGCTTGGTGGATAACACTAATCGCTGTGGGGGAACGCTATTCCTGCTGGCGCGGCGTGCGCGTCCAGGCGCGCCACGCGCCGCCAGGCTGGAGCATGCGGCGACCCGCCGCTGTGTTCACCCGATGAACTGCCCGCCGTGCTAACCCGTCAACACCCGCGCATCCTTTTGCTTCCAATACACTTTCACCGCGTCGCCGACGCGTCGTTCATCCAACGCCCGATCGCTCACATTTTGAATCCGGGCCACAATCGTTTCGCTCGAAGTCAGCCGGACGATATAGCGCCTGTCGGTGCCGATGTAGATCACTTCTTGCACTGTGCCCTTCAAGGCGTTGGCTTCGGCCAACGGCAGGAGCGACACTTTCTCTGGACGCAAAGTGAGGGTGATGGTTTGACCCGGAGTCAATAGTTGACCGTTCAACGACACTGGCACAGTCTCCCCGGCAATCCTCATCTGCGCCTGGCCATCGGCGGCTTGGGCAACGATGCCCTTCAAGAAATTGGTCTCGCCGATGAAGTCGGCCACAAACCGGGTGGCGGGCTTTTCGTAAATCGTCACCGGGTCGCCCGTCTGTAACACCTGTCCTTGATTCATCACGGCGATTCGATCCGACATCGTCAGGGCCTCTTCCTGATCGTGGGTCACGTAAATAAAGGTAATGCCGACCTGTCGCTGGAGACGTTTGAGTTCGATTTGCATCTCCTTGCGGAGCTTCAGGTCGAGCGCGCCCAGCGGCTCGTCGAGCAAGAGGACGGCGGGGCGGATGCCGAGCGCGCGGGCCAGCGCCACCCGCTGTTGTTGCCCGCCCGAAAGTTGCGACGGTTTACGGCGGCCCAGACCGGGCAAACGCACCATCTCCAGCGCTTCTTCAGCCCGCTGTTCGCGTTCGGCGCGCGGCAGGCGCTTGACAACCAGGCCGAAGGCGACGTTCTCGGCCACGGTGAGGTGCGGGAACAAGGCGTAGTTCTGGAAGACAGTGTTGACCGGCCTCTTGTTGGGCGGCACGTCCGTCATCGGCTGGCCCTGAATCAAAAGTTCGCCGCTGGTGACAGCCTCAAAGCCGGCGATCATTCGCAGGGTCGTCGTCTTGCCGCAACCGCTGGGGCCGAGCAGGGTGAAGAACTCGCCGGGGCGAATCGCCAGGTTGATCTGGCGCACTGCGGTGACGGCTCGACCGGCCCCCAACCGGTCGCTAAAAATTTTGCTGACCTCGCGCAACTCAACCGCAAACTCCATCAGATCACGCCTTTCGATTCAGTGAAGGGGCCGACGCGCCTCAGCCACTCTGAGAATAATACGATCAGCACCGAGGCGACCATGATGATGGCGGCTAAGGTGACGACGATGGGCAAGCGGCTGGGGAAGCGCAACTGCGAGTAAAGATAAATGGGCAGAGTGGATTCGTTGCCAATGAGGAAGAAGGAGACGGCAAACTCGTCGAACGAAGTGGTGAATGAGGAGAGAAACGCCGACAGGATGGCCGGGGCGCAGATCGGCAGGGTGACCCGCCTCAAAGTGCCCCAATACGTTTCACCCAAATCCATGGCCGCCTCTTCCAAATTGGCGTCGAAGCCCGCCAACCGGCTGGCGACGATGAGCATGGCGTAAGGAATGTTGATGATGACGTGGCCCACCCCGACCGTCCACAACGAGAGCGGAATGCCTAGCTGAGCGAAAAGAATGAGCAGAGCCACGCCGAGCACCACATAAGGAATCACCATCGGCATGGCCGAGACGGCGAGGAAGACTCTGCGCCCCGGAAAGTTGAAGCGGGCGATGCCAATAGCGGCCAGGGTTCCCAAACCGCTGGCCACCGCCGATGAGATGACGCCTAACACCAGGCTGTTGACGACGGCATCTAAAAGCTCGTTGGCTTTCAGCAGTTCTTCATACCATTTGAGGGTAAAGCCTTTGAGCGGAAAGGCCAGGGTGCGCGAGTCGTTGAACGAGAAGACGATGAGTAGAAAAATGGGCGCGTAAAGAAAGAGGGTGAAGAGGGCAAAGTAAAGGAAGCCGGGCGAGAACAGTTCACGACGGCGCATTCAGAGTCCTGCCAGATCGGAGAGCCGAATGACGCGGCTGAAGAGGGCGAGTTGGATCAGCATCAGAACGAGCATCACCAGACTCATCAGTGACCCGAGCGGCCAGTTGAGGGCGCGCACAAATTGATCCTGAATCAAGTTGCCGTACATCACGCCCTGCACCCCGCCCACCAGAGACGGCGTCACCCATTCGCCAAGAGTGGGGATGAAAACGAAGAAGAAACCGGCGGTCACCCCCGGTAGACTGAGGGGCAGGGTCACGCGCAAGAATGTCTCCCACGCCGGGCAACCCAGGTCAGCGGCGGCTTCAAACAGGCTCCGGTCAATTTTGGGTGCTGGATACTTTAGCCGTGAAATTCGAGTAGTGGATACCTAAGCCGTGAAAGGTCAATTGGCGTATCCTCGGCATCATGCGGAGGTGATGCGCCATGGAACTCAAGGATCAATGGTGTGACAACGAGCCGTGCCGCGATTTTGGCAAAGTCGGAGCGGGCAACATCCGAATTCACAGTTACGCGGAACAACGCTATTGTTGCCGAACGTGTCGACATACCTTTAGCGTGGATAAGGGTACGTTCTTCGAATCGTTGCGAAGCGCTCATCTTACAGTCGTAGAAGTCTTGGCCATGTTGGGTGAACGCAACAGTGTGCGAGCTGTCGAGCGGCTCAAGCATCATCCGCACAATGCGATTTTGCATTGGGTGGACTTGGCTGGGCAACACGGGGCGGCGATCAGTGCCTTCCTGGTTCGCGACTTGCGTCTGACCCAAGCTCAAGTTGATGAACTGTGGACCTTTGTCAAAAAAAACAAGCGCATCTACAACCAGATGACCCCGTGGATCTGGGCGATATGTGGATCTGGCGTGCTATGGCCTTGCCCAGTCGCTTACGGGTGGTCAGCCATCTCAGTCACGAGCGGCGTGAGGCCGAAGCCATGACGTTTTTGGCGAATTTCAAGGCCCGAACCGATGGGGCCGCACCCTTGTTCACAAGCGACCAGCTACCGGCCTACCTCAGCGCCTTGATTGCAAATTACAGCACCCCTGAGCCACCCCCGGCTAAACGAGGCCGCGGGCGACCACGCCAAGAACCCAAACGCGTGATTGACCCGGCCTTGTGTTACGGGCAAGTGGATAAACGGCGCGAAGGCGGCCGAGTGGTTGAAGTGCGCCGCCAACTCCTCCTCGGCTCCGCCGACACCGTCGCCCAGATTCTGCAAGCGGATGGTTGTGGTTCACAAATCAACACGTCGTATGTCGAACGGGACAATCTGACTTCGCGCCAGAGTAATGGACGGCTGGTTCGCAAAACACTCTCGCATTCCAAAAAGAAAATGTTCCTGCAACGGCAACTCGACCTGGAAGATGCCATCTTCAACTTCGTCCGACCGCATAGCGCTTTGAAGATCAAGCTGACCCAAGCCGGGCCCTATGGGCGCCAGTGGGAACAGCGTACCCCAGCCATGGCCGCTGGCTTGACCGATCATATCTGGAGCCTAGAAGAGTTGTTGAGTTATCGCCTCCCGCCGTTGAAAGGCTAAAAGTGCTCTTCACGGCTTAGGTATCCAGCACCGAATAACAGAGGGTAGCGAAATGCGGGACGTGAAGTCGGCGCTTCCGCTTGAGCAGTGAATAAAGATAAGCGGTACTTTAGATCACCACCCCTTCTGTTCCCTCAGCCATTGTCAATTGAAGTAAACTGGCGCAGAATCGCTACATGAAAGCTTACCTCACCCTTCTTCGCCTGCGCCCTCAGTTTCGATACTTATGGCTGGCCCAGGTAATCAGCCTGACCGGCGATTGGTTCAATACGATTGCCTCGGTGATTTTGATCAACCGTTACACCGACTCCAGCCTGGCGGTGGGCGGCCTGTTTCTGGCCCGCGCCCTGCCGCCTTTTCTGGCCGGGCCGTTTGCCGGGGTGGTGGCCGACCGCTTCAACCGCAAAGCCGTATTGATCGTCGCCGATCTTCTACGCGCCGGAATTGTGTTGAGTTTTCTATTGGTAGACAGGCCGGAGCGGGTGTGGCTGCTTTACGTCTTATCCGTCATTCAATTCACAGTCTCGGCATTCTTTGAACCGGCGCGGGCCGCCATTTTGCCCACGCTGATCGCCAAAGAGGAACTGCTCTCTGCCAACATCCTATCGAGCACCACCTGGTCAGCCATGTTGACTCTTGGCGCGGCGATTGGCGGCGTGGTGGCGGCAATCTTCGGCACGCAAATCGCATTAGTGATTGACTCATCGAGCTTCATCCTCTCAGCGTTGCTGGTTCTGCAGATTGCCATGCCGAAAACAACCGCCGCCCCCGGCCTGCCTCACAGCGGCTGGGCCGACTTCGTGGCCGGGCTGGGCTACGTTCGTCAGCGCCCGAACATCGGCGTTCTCACCCTGGTCAAAGCCATGGGGCAGATCGGCAGTATTGATGTCATGGGCGCCATCTATGCCGAACGCGTGTTTCATTTTGGGCAGGATGGCGCGGCCACGCTGGGATTGATGCTGGCCGGTTTTGGCGTGGGCGCAGTTTTGGGGCCGCTCGTCGGCAACCTGTTTCACGACCACAGCGCCCACATGTTGAAACGGGCCATTGTCGGCGGTTACGTGGCCATCGTGATCGCCTGGGTGATTCTGGGGGTGTCGCCGACACTGCCGCTGGTTCTTCTCGGCTGTGTTTTGCGCGGCATGGGCGGCTCGCTCAACTGGACGTACAGCGACGTTCTTCTGCAAATGACAGTGCCCAATAATTTTCTTGGCCGGGTGTATGCGCTCGACTTCGGGCTCTTCACGCTGGCCATGTCGGTCTCGGTCTCGCTCACCGGCCTGACGCTCGATCACTACATCGCCGACCCGCGTTTTCTGGCAATCGTGCTGGCTGTTGTCTCAATCGGGCCGGTTGTTATTTGGGGAACTACCGTGCGCTGGCAAACTTCAGAAGCGGTTCGCGAGCCTTCTGAAGCCTGAATTGAAAGGCGAATATGACAGCTTACGAGGCCATCGTGATCGGCGGCGGGCATAACGGTTTGGTGTGCGCCGCCTATTTAGCCAGGGCGGGGCGCAAAGTGTTGGTGCTGGAACGGCGGTCCATTGTGGGTGGGGCCGCCGTTACTGAAGAATTGTTTCCCGGGTTCAAATTTTCCACCGTCGCCGACGGTGGAGGCCGCCTCTTTCCTCATATCCTCCGCGATCTCGATTTACACAAACACGGTCTGCAAATTCTGCCTGTTGATCCGGTACTCGCCTCGCTTCAAACCGATGGCAACCCCCTGACGATCTGGCGCGATGTGAAACGAACAGCCGAAGAGATCGCGCGCTTCTCGAAAACAGACGCGGCGCGTTATCCCGGCTTCGTCGAAACCATGAGCAAGATGGCCGAAGTGGTGGCGGGCCTGATGAGGATAACACCGCCCGATGTGCCAAACGTGGATCGCGGTGATTTGATGGAGCTGTCGAAGCTGATTGGCCCGGCGCGCAAGCTGAGCAAGAAAGACTTGAACAACCTCTTTCGCGTTTTGCCCATGCCGATCTCCGACATGCTCGACGACTGGTTCGAATCGGATGCGCTCAAGGCGGCGCTGGCGGCGGACGGAATTACCGGCATGTCGTTGGGGCCGAGGCAGGCCGGGACGGCTTATGTTTGGTTGACGGCTATTGCCGGGGGCCACCTCGGCGGCTTCCCCGTCGGGGGCGCTGTCAAAGGCGGGATGGGGGCGCTCACGCAGTCAATCGCCAACGCCGCCAAAAGTTTTGGGGCCGAGATCAGAACCGGGGTTGAGGTGGCAAGGGTGGCCGTGAATGAGGGGCGGGCGACCGGAGTCGTGCTGGCGAGCGGCGAGGACATCCCGGCAACCGTCGTCATCTCCAACGCCGACCCGCGCGCCACCTTCCGTAAATTGCTCGACTCGCAGGATGTTGACTCGGTGTTCTTGCGCGAGTTAAGCAACATCAAGTATCGCGGCGCGGCGGCGCGGGTGCATCTGGCGCTGGATGCTCTGCCAAACTTTGGGGTGGACTCGACACTTCTACGCGGCCGCATCCGAATTGCGCCCGGCATTAACTATCTTGAGCGCGCCAGCGACGCGGCGAAATATGGCAGGTTCTCAGAGCAACCCTATCTTGACGTGACCATTCCGTCACTGGCCGATCCGAGTCTGGCCCCGGCGGGCAAGCATGCCATGTCGATTTACGCGCAGTACGCGCCATATTGCTTAAGGAGCGGGAGCTGGCCGGAACTGGGAGAGCCGTTGGGAGAGGTTGTGATTGGGGCGCTAGCTCAGTTTGCTCCCAATCTTAAATCTCTAATTACTCATTGCCGGGTGTTGACGCCGCTTGATCTGGAAACGATCTATGGCCTGCCCGAAGGCAGTTACTCTCACGGGGAGATGACGCTTGACCAGTTTTTGTATATGCGCCCCGTGCCGGGCTGCGCCCAGTATCGCGCCCCGATTCGCAACTTGTATTTGTGTGGCGCGGGCACTCACCCGGGGGGCGGTGTCACCGGGGTGAACGGCCACAACGCGGCGCGTGAGGTATTGCGGCATTGGGGGAAGTAAGCGCAACTGATATGGCTTCGTCATGAGTACAGCGTCTCTCGTTTGTCCTTGACACCAGCGTGTTAGGCCCGTGGGCGCTTTGAACCAGACCCCTTCACTCAAGCGCGCCGACCGAAAGAGTAGTCAGGGTGTTCAGAAACTCCCCATTCCGTCGATCAGCAAGACCGCCACACCCACCGCGCCTTCGAAGCGTCCGCGCCCATAGGAGAATATGCGCGTTCGCGCA
>CAYSIV010000227.1:0-3891 GCA_964431175.1 uncultured Anaerolineales bacterium | reverse complement strand
GTTTCGGGGACGATTCGGTCCCTGGGATTGCTTCCCAGTACTGTAATGGTTAAACTTTGACGGCGTATTTACTATTGGAATAAGATGAGGAATGGATAGCGTAGTCATCATCCTGCCCAACGAAACGGCACTGGTCGCTCAGGCGCAGGTCGAACCGGCCGCTTTCGCCGCCATCTATGACCACTATTTTTCGCGTGTCTACAACTACGTGCGTTATCGCATCGCTGACGTTCACCTCGCCGACGACTTAACTGCGCAAATCTTCGAGCGAACGCTGG
The DNA here is from genome assembly GCA_964431175.1 of uncultured Anaerolineales bacterium. Lineage (GTDB taxonomy): Bacteria > Chloroflexota > Anaerolineae > Anaerolineales > VGOW01 > VGOW01. The sequence goes on along the minus strand of CAYSIV010000227.1, from coordinate 3,613 downwards.
CCCGCATTGGTAAGTATAAACCGGAGCGTGCCCCGTTCGCGGCCTGGCTCTTTGCCATCGCCCGCAACCCGTTGGCGACTCCGGAGTCGTGGCAGGTCAGTTTACCGGCTTTGCCACCAACGGCTGGTTGGAAGAAGTGGAGTTCGATAGCCACAAAGCCGCCTGGACTGAGGGCAACTTGTTGTTGTGGGAGAAGGATGACATCAGCTACATTGTCGGCGGCCCAACCCTGACTCTGGAAGAAGCCATCCAAATCGCCGACTCCCTCAGATAGGACTTTCTCCGGCAAGACTCAGCTTAATCAAGCCAAGCACTCTCCCCGACCCCTGATAAACGGCTGGGGAATTTTTTGACTCTCGCGTACAATTCACATACCGACATGACCCGACTGATCAACTCCAATCTGCGTGCCCTCGTCATCGGCGCAAGCCTGCTGTTGATCGCGCTATTGGCCGCCACGTGGAAACAGAATGCCCGGCCCGAACCTGTTGTCCTCATCCCCTCGCTGACCGGCCAGCCCGAATACTGCCTCTCGTGCCACGCCGGCCTGCCGGAGATCAGCCCCTCGCACTCAATTGAATCAATGGGCTGTGTTTCGTGTCATGGCGGCGAACGGCTCGCCCTCGACGCCGATCTGGCTCACAGCAGCATGCGGGGCGGGCGTAATCCGTCTGACTTTTCGGTCGTTGAAGCCTCGTGCGGCGGCTCGAACTGTCATAGCGGCTCGGTGGAAGATGGCCGCGATCATATTCAGCGAGTCCTGACCAGCGTGCAAGCCACTTACGCCGGAGCCATCGCCACGGTCCGTTTCGCTTTCGGTGGTCAATCCGACCCGTTTGCCCATCAAGGGGTCTTTGCCATTCAAGACTCAGAGACGGCAACCGGCGTCGCCGAACTCGCCGCCTTTGATCCAGCCCAAGAGGCCTCGCCAGCGATCAAAACCTTCGCCGCCAACTGCCTCACTTGCCACCTCTCCGCCGAACCACTGCCCGGCCCGCCCGCGAAGCGCGCCCGCTTCACCGGTTGTGCCGCCTGCCACACACTGACCGCAGGTACGGGCGTTCAATCGACCGCAGGTACGGGCGTTCAATTGAACGCCCCTACGCTCCACCAACTCACGACGGCCATCCCTTACACCCAATGCAACACCTGCCACAACCGGGGCAACTACTCGATGCGCGATCTGAAATTCAACCCGCGCCCCGACACGCCGACCGATCGTCTGCGCGACTACTATCAACCCATTGCCCAGTTCACCCGGTGCGAATATGAACTCGACTGCGTGGATTGCCACACCAATGGTGAAGCGATGGGCGATGGCGATCTGCACAATAACCAGAAAGAGATCCAATACGTGCAGTGTAAAACCTGCCACGGCACGCTCGCCGAGCCGCCGTTCACGAAAACGATCACCGATCCAAACGATATTGCTCTGCGGTTGGCTTTCCTCAACCCGGTGAATAATTTGCGGGTTGGCGATACGATTGTGGTGACTGAAAAGGGTGAGCCGATCTGGAACATGCGCCAACTGCCCGACGGCACGTTTGAGTTGGTCGGCAAAGTAACGGGCTTGCATTACGCGGCGCCGCTGGTGGCCGGGTCAGCTTGTCCACAAAAACCGGATGAACAGGAGTCGCGCTTCTGCCATGAGTGTCACGCCGTCGAACGGTAAACAAGCTTAGGGCAATCTTCTATGGAAGTTGCTTTAAAAACAAACGGCGCGCCTCCTGCCGCCGCAGAAAGCGCGCCTCACAGCCTTTCGGCCACCTGACTACTCTACTCCTCGCTCCGCCAGCCACCGCTCGGCCGCAATGGCCGCCTCGCACCCGTGCCCGGCAGACGACACCGCCTGCTTGAAGATCGGGTCTTGCACCTCGCCAGCGGCAAACATGCCCGGCGCCGAGGTCTGCCGATTCTTGTCGGTGATCAGAAATTTCTGCTCATCCATCGCCAACTGACCTTCAAACAGTTTGGTATTAGGGAAGTGGCCAATGAACACAAACACGCCGTCGGTCTTCAACTTTGTTACCTCGCCCGTCTTCAAGTTTTTGGCCGTCACTTCCTGCACCGCGCCGTTCCCTTTGATTTCTTCCAGGGCCGTATCCCACACGAACTTGATCTTCTCATTCTCATTCGCCCGCGCCTTCAAAAACTCCCCGGCCCGCAATGAGTCGCGGCGATGCACAACGCGCACCTGGGTGGCGTACTTAGTCAGGAACAACCCCTCCTGCAAAGCCGAGTCGCCGCCGCCCACCACCAACACATCCTTGCCTTTGAAAAAGAAGCCGTCGCACGTGGCGCAATACGACACGCCCCGGCCAATAAACTCGTCCTCGCCCGGAATATCGAGCCGCTTGGCCGACGCCCCCGTTGCCAGAATCACCGCCTTGGCCTGGTATTCCTGGCTGTAGGTCTTGAGGTAAAACGGCGACCCTTTGGTAAAATCCACCTCGCTCACCTCGCTGTACTCAAACCGCGTGCCGAACTTCTCGGCCTGGGCCTTGAACTTCTCGGTCAAGTCCGGGCCGAGGATCGAATCAAAACCCGGATAGTTTTCAACTTCGTTGGTAATGGCAATTTGCCCGCCGAACTCGTTGCCGGTAATCAATAACGGCTTGAGGTTGGCCCGCGCTGCGTACAACGCCGCCGTCAGCCCCGCCGGGCCGGAACCGATAATAATGAGATTTTCTTGAACCATGCTAACTCCTGAATCGTTGTCAAAAGCTCGCGGCGGATTGCCAAATCCGCCGCTTGCCGCTGGATTTGGCAATCCAGCGAGAGCAATAAGTAAACCTTTGTTAGATAGGCTGGATTATGCCACAAACACATAAGACAAAAATAAAAAAAACGGGTGAGCCGCCTCGGCCACCCGTCACTTTGATTCTATGACATCCATCGGCAGGCATCAGGCGCGGGGCTGTAGCCCGGAGCGAAGTCCTCATGCGTCGCCACGCACAACGGGCGATGAAAGTCGCATTATGTCATGCTCTGTGCGTCCAAAAACGACTTTCTGATCAGCGGAGGGCGGAAGCCCCGTCGCCGCATGCCCGTGTTGGGCGGCCCTTTGCCCTAAGACTCACCGGGCGCGGGCAATTCTAACCGCCTAATCTTGGGCAAGGACTGACCTGCTATGACTTGCATATCACCGTACATTCCTGAAACATTCTGAACTACCAACTGTATCTGCTTTTCGCGTTTTGCCCATTGCCTTTCCATCGTTTCGCGTTCTTTATCTAGATCATCCTGCATTGAACGGAACGATTCCACGATGGCTTCAATTCTATGCCTGAACTCTGTGCCTGAAAGGTATTCGTAAAGCAATTCCATCTTTTCGTGCTTGCCCTTTGATGATTGCTTTAATACGGCGACTTGGATTAGGTTAGTTCTCAAGGCTGTCGCAACACCCAACGCTAATGAGAACTCTGTTACCCAAATACCGTCAACTTGGGCAAAGTGGCGTACATCCTTCGGTAATGCCACTGAAACCAAAACCGCTAATTCGGCCTTTGCTCGTCTTTGGTCGCCGCGCAACTTAACAAGCCAAGCCTTACTCCAATTTTGAGTATTCTTCGACTCCCAAATGATAGCCCCACAGTATTGCCCGCTAGGCGTA
>CAYSIV010000226.1:2836-11213 GCA_964431175.1 uncultured Anaerolineales bacterium | reverse complement strand
CGGCGGAATGTCTGTCGGCGGAATGTCTGTCGGCGGAATGGCCGTCGGCGGAATGTCTGTCGGCGGAATGTCTGTCGGCGGAATGGCCGTCGGCGGAATGGCCGTCGGCGGAATGGCCGTCGGCGGAATGACCGTCGGTGGAACGGGTGTGTCTGTCGGCGGAACGAGCGTGTCTGTCGGCGGAACGGGTGTGTCTGTCGGCGGAACGAGCGTGGCCGTCGGGGGAACGGACGTGTCTGTCGGCGGAACGGGCGTGGCCGTCGGGGGAACAGGTGTGTCAGCGTTAGTGGCCGTCGGCGGAACAGGCGTGTCAGCGTTAGTGGCCGTCGGCGGCGGAACGGGCGTGCTAGATGGTGGGCGCAATGTCGGTCTGGGCGCACTCGTACTCACCTGCGACGATGTCGTAGAGGTCGCAACAACATCTGTATCGAAGCGGCCGGAGTCGGGGGTCGGTGGCAGAGTGCCAGTAGGCGTCTGAGTCGGCGTTAGAGTAGGAAACGGAATGCTAGTGCTATTCACCTGCACAACACCTGTTTCCAAAACCAAAGGTTCCGGGCTGGCCACTACCTGAGTCAACGCTTGCGTGTCGCCCTGCTGTTCGGTGATGATTGCCGCTTCCAATGGCTTCAAATCCAAATTTGCGTTGTTAGGCTCTTCATAACTAATAACGCCAAACTGGGCCAGAGAAATATAAAGCGGGCTTAGGTCAGTCGAAGCAAACGCCAGACGCGTCAACCCCTGCACAATAAGCAAGCTGATCAAAATGGCCAGCGCGATGGTTGTAATCCACGAAGTAACTTCTTTGCTCAGTTTGAATTTCATAGCCTAGATATGATCCTGCGCTTAGTCTTAGACCGGCACCTGACTCAGGGACTTTGCCAGCCGTTGCATTTCGTTTTTAGTCAGGCCAAATTCCGATCCTAACACTTCACCAACGGTGTCAAACTGCCTGGCCGCCTGTTCCGTCCAACGCCGAACTTCCGTCTGGTTGACGCCTTTGAGCCGAGCAATTGTCGTCAATCCAAAGCCACGGCAGTAAAGGTACAGCGCTTCCACTACATCATTGCCCCGACTAGAGCCAACCCAGCCTTCCACGCTATCCAGGGCCGCACGAACTCCAACCACCTTGCGGGCCATTAACGAACTATTGTCCCCGAGGTAGACTTCGCCGTGTTCAACCGTAACCAGCCAGTTTTTATCATTCAACAGGTCAAGCACCGCTTCGCTGGCAAGAATGTTGCCATCTTCAGCTTTGTTGGCCGAGGCCCGCATCTGCAAAATCGCTTTCGACACATCTCCGATGAGGGTGTAGTCGGCGCGATCTGAGGAGCCAACATTCCCGGCGACAACTTCTCCGGCATGAATGCTCATGTCAACTTTGACCGGGACCTGGCCGCCATCAATGCGGCGCGCATTTAACTCAGCCAGGCGAGTCCGGATCGCCATTGCCGCCCGGAGCGCGCGGCGCGCTGAGTCAGCGGGCTCAACAGTGACCGGAGCCCCGAAGGCGGAGAGAACGCCATCGCCATTTAGACGGCTGACCATCCCGCCGTGTTCCCGGACGGCGGCAACCACTATGGCGCTATAGGCATTCAGGAAATTGATAACTTCCGGCGCGCCGTAATACTCCGAAATTGTCTCGAAATTGCGAATATCAACAGAGAGCAAAGTGACAAATTTTTGCTCGCCGGCTACGTCAACCCGCCCGGCCAACAGTGCGTCACGCACTTCCTTTGAGGCAATCCGGCCAGAAAGCTCGCTCATTATCTCGCGCTGGCGCAGTTCTCGGATCATCCGGTTGAAGTGACGGGCCAGCAGGCCAAATTCATCGTCGGTATGTTCCTTCACTTGAACATCCAGGTGGCCTTCGGCAACCAATTCTGAAGCGCGCACCAGTTCAAACACAGGAACAGAAATGATTTGAGCCACCACCACGCCCAGGCCAATAATGGCCATAATTCCCATCATAAACCAGATCGCAAGCTCGGTGGGGCTAAACTGGCTGTTCTGAGTAATGAGTGAGCGCGGCAAAGACACCCCAATCATCCACCCCGAAGGCACGCCGCGCAGAGCCAGAGCGCCCAACACTTCGTTATACTCTTTACCCTGAACCGTGAACAGGCGGTTTTGCAGGCGACTCAACTTGCCCTCGGCAACGACCTGAACTGTTTCTTTCGTCAGAGCCGGCATCTGAAACACATCATCAAACGTGGTGGCTGCCGCTTTACCCGTCGGATCGAAAATTGTCACTTTGGCATCCGGGTTAGTGCTCATCCGGCTAACCAGGTTTTTCAGCGGCGTGCCAACGAGCACCGCGCCGATGACGTTGTCGCCGTCTTTCACCGGGCGAGCCGTGTACGCCGTCACCCCCCACGGCGCTTCCACAATGCCGACAAATTTGTCTCCCAATGCATCTGTCTCGCCCGCCAGAACCCTTTGGACCGGCTCCCAGGATTTGAAATCGGCGACTTCGCCTGTGATAAAGTTGTTATTCTCATCGCCGCGAAGGCTGTAGATTGCCTTGCCGTCAACATCCAAAATATGAACGAGCGTCAGGCTCGGATAGTTGGCGACGATAGGGCGGATGAGTTCATTCAGGGTTGTCGAGTCGCGCAAGTCTACAGCCTCGGCCACGCCTGACGTCCGCCCGACGGCGCGCACGTTTACCAATTGATCCGCCTCAGTCTGAAAGACCGTGGAACTTGCCGTCGCGAAGCTATCTGACAGTTGGCCGCGGAATTGATCTTGCAACGTCCGGGCAAAGACCTGGCTTACCAACCACGTAGCCACCCCAGCCAGCAGAAGCACCACGATAATATAAGGTATCGTGATCTTCAGGCGCAGTGGCAGTGAAAGTATCGCAGCAAAAAAGCGGGATGCCGGATTAAGTTTAGGGTAATCTCTCATAAAGTTTCAGTAGGAATTCAATTTCGGTTTAGAATAATGGTCTCAGGTCAAATTTGAGTAAAGAGTTGTTTTGGTTTTTTCGCCAACTGATAAGATTATAATACACTTTAGCCAATCATACTCGCCTAGCCCGAAATTACTACTCGTGAAAGAACAAATCCTCCACCTCGATCCGCACGACGATTACCACTCAGCCCGGGACAAAATCGGCTGGGCGCAGACTGATCGTATCTTATTAGCCTGGCCGCCTCGCCAGCGGGTACGCCACCTCAGCCGCCAACTCGACCTGCTCCTGCTACAGCGCCATGCCGCTAATCTGGGCGCAAAATTGGCGTTCGTCACCGACGACCCGACCATTTGCGACTACGCCAATACTCTGGGAATTCCGGTATTCGACTCGGTCAACGACAGTCACCTGCGTCCCTGGCGATTGCGCCGCGCCCCTCGGCCAGCCCACCCGCCCAAATCCAAAACCGACCCTGAAGACAGCCTGCCCCCCTTGGCCTGGCCCTCACCCAAATGGACGCGGTCGCCTGTTGCGCGCTGGCTGGCTGGCGGGTTGGTGTTTGTCACCGCCATCAGCGCCATCACCGTCTTGCTAGCCCTGGCCGTGCCCACGGCCCACATTACTCTCGCCCCTCAACAACAAACACTCACGGCCAAGTTGATCATCATCGCCGACCCGGCCCAAACTGAAATAGACGCCAAAGCCGGCGTTATCCCGGCCAGGGTCGTCACTGTTGTTACGACCAATACCAATGAGGTGTCAACGACTGGCAATATTGACGAAGCCACTGCCAAAGCCGGAGGGACTGTCACTTTCACTAATCTTACCAACCAGCCAGTTCGCATCCCGGCCGGCACTGCCGTACGAACCACGGGCGGCAAACCCATTCAGTTTGTCACTCAGAAAGATGTAACGTTGGAGGCCCGGCGGGGCGCAGTCGGCGACGCCCCGGCTTTGGCCAGCGAACCGGGGCCAACAGGCAATGTGGAAACCGGGCTGATCAACAGCATCGAGGGGCCGCTAAGCGTGCAGGCCGCGGTGGTGAATTCCGCCCCGACGACCGGCGGCGACGTAAAGCAAGTGGCTGCCGTCACCGACGACGACCGCAAACGCGCTAAGGAAGAACTGTTGGCTCAACTGCGCCAGCAAGGTTATGCCGAGTTGCTGACTCGCCTGAAAGAGGGCGAGTTCGCGCCGGTACTGACGGTCAAGGTCGTTAGGGTCCTCGACGAAACGTATGACCACTTTGTGGGTGAAAGGGCCGACCGCGTCAAGCTTGAAATGCGAGCCGAGGTTGGCATCACCGTGGTTGATGAAGCGCAGGCGTTTGCAGTGGGTCAGGCCGACATCAACTCGCGGTTGGGGAGCGTGTTGGCCATCATCCCCGGCACGCTGGCGGTTGCCCGGAGTGACGCCATCACCGTCGATGAAGCCGGGCGCGTCCAGTTCGACATCACCGCCACCGCCAAAGCCGGCGCGGCCATTAACCTGGACGCAGTGCGTGACAGCGCTCACTGGCAGGCCGCCGACCAGACCGCTAACATTCTTTACAACAGCCTGCCCGTCTCCCGCAAACCGGAGGTGATTATTTGGCCGAATTGGTTCCAGCGCATGCCCTGGCTGGCCTGGCGAATCGATGTGCAAATCACGCCCCAGGAATAATCCACCGCGAAGACACGACGGCCCGAAGATGACCAGGAAAACTTGGTGAATCTTCGAGTCTTGGGGCCTTCGTGGTGAAAACCATATGCGCTTTCTAGGCATTGACCATGGCGATGTTCGAATCGGCCTGGCCTTGAGTGACGAGACCGGCCTGATCGCCAGGCCGCTTCAAATTATCAAACATACGTCGCGCGCCGCCGACGCCGAAATTATCGCTCACATTGTCGCCGAGAACAATGTCGCCCGAATCATCATTGGCCTCCCTTGCGACGACGACGGCCAAATCGGCCACCAGGGCCGCAAAGTGCAGCGCTGGGCCGAGACGCTGGCCGAGGCCACATCCATCCCGATTGAATTTTGGGACGAGTCGCTCTCCTCCGTCGACGCCGGCAACTTGCGAAGCAAACGCAAGCGCAGGCTGGCCCAACCCATCGACGCCGAAGCCGCCGCCATCATTCTCCAGAGTTTTCTTGATGCGCATCGAGCACCATAGCCCCCGCCGCCGCAGTGGATTGCGCGCGGCCATCAAATTCGTCGCTTCCATAATCCTGTTTGCCATGATCTTGCTAGCCGGGTTGTGGCTGACGGTCAAAGTCAACAGCGGCGCTTTCACCACCGACTTCGGCCCGCCCGCCAGTTCGCTCAACCCGGCAGAGCAGGCCGGGTTGTGGGCTTATCTGGCGCTCAATTCTGAGACGCTGAGGATGTCAGCGGAAACTGATTCGACTCCCGTTGAGTTCGTGGTTAACTCTGGCGAGAACGCCAGTGTGGTATCTAATCGCCTCGCCGAAATGGGCCTGGTGGCCGACCCCAACCTTTTACGACTTTATATGCGTTATCGCGGCGTGGACGACGATATCGAGGCCGGAAACTTTACGCTTAACAAAGCCATGACCATTCCCGTTCTGGCCGACACGCTTACCAAGGCCCGGCCCGACGAAATTCAATTGCGCGTCTGGGAAGGCTGGCGTGTCGAGCAAGTGGCCGAGGCCCTCGCCACCCAACCCGGTTTGACATTCAACCGTTCTGAGTTCTTAGGCTTCATTGCGCCGGGTGGCCTGCGCCCAACCAATTTCGCGTTCCTCGCCGACCTGCCGCCCACAGCTTCACTCGAAGGCTTCCTTTTTCCTGACACCTATCGCTTCCTGCCCGGAACCACCGCCACCGAAGTGCTCACCCGCTTCCTGCTTGAGTTCGATACGCAGGTGACTCCACAACTGCGAGCCGACGCAACAGCGCGCGGCCTGACGCTCTATCAAGTTGTCACGCTTGCTTCCATCATCGAGCGCGAAGCCGTCCACGACGAAGAGCGGCCGGTCATTGCCAGCGTGTATCTCAACCGGCTCGACCTGAACATGAATCTCGAAGCCGACCCGACGACTCAGTACGCCATCGCCGGGCCTGACAATTGGTGGCCGCCTCTCAACCTCGACCCGCGTACCGTGGACAACCCTTACAACACCTACATTTATAGCAGCCTGCCACCCGGCCCTATTGCCAACCCCGGCCTCAGTTCCATTCGCGCCGTCATCTACCCCGCCCAAACCGACTATCTCTTCTTCCGGGCCAAGTGCGACGGCAGTCAGTATCACAATTTCTCGGTAAACTATGAACAGCATGTGGCGTTTGCCTGCCCGTAAAGCAAACCTCAAACTTCAAATTCCAAACCGCAAAAAAACAACCTTTGGAATTTGGGCTTTGAGATTTGGAGTTTTGTCTTTTCTACTGTCTGCCTGTGTGGCCTCCACTCGCCCCGCCCTTAAAATTGGTCTCGTCGGGCCGTTCGAGGGGCGTTACCGCGAAATTGGGCAGGAGATTATTTACGCGGCGCGGCTGGCCGTGCGCGAGGCGAACGAAGCGGGCGGTATTGGCGGCTACTCGGTTGAACTGGTTGCCTTCGACGATGGCGGCGACCCGGCGCAAGCCGAAGAGCAGGCCCGCAAGCTGGCAACTGACCCGCAAGTAGTCGGGACGATGGGCAACTGGTTGGAACCCACCACCCTGGCCGCGGCCCCGGTGCTGGCCGCCGCCGAAGTCCCTTTCCTGGCCACTGCCGCATCCCCTGATCTCGATCCTTCGGCCTTCCGCCTGTGGCCCACTGCCTCGGCCCTTCAAGCCGCTCTTCCAGGCGCCGCCTTCTGCCCAACGCCTTGTAACTCTCTCGAAAACCTCGACTGGTTAACTTACAACCTCCAACCTCCAACTTCAAACCTCCAACTCGCTGGCCCGCCGCTCTGGGGCCTCACCCAATTCCCGCGCCTTGCGGGTGAGTCCGCCGAAGGCGTTTACGTGGTTGCTCCCGCTCCGCTTCCCGCCGATTCGGTCAACCCGGCATTTGCCGAGCGCTATCGAGCGATTTCACAAGGCGTCGAGCCGCGCTTTCTGGCGGTGCTGGCTTACGACGCAACCCAATTGCTGTTTGCCGCCATTCGGCAGGGTATAAAGACAAACGGATCGCCCACCCGGGCAGGGGTGCTCACTGCCCTCACTCAACTCAACTACGATGGCCTGAGTGGGCGCTTCAGTTTCAACGCCGATCAAGATTGGGCTGAGGCAGACGGCTGGCTTTATCAGTGGCAGTCGGGGCAACTCGTCAGGCCGTGATTTGACAAATCCACTTCGCAGGTTACAATTCTAGTCGTGCAAAGCAAACGCCAGCAGATCATCGAAATTCTGAAAGTGCGCGGCAGTGCCACCGTTGAGGAGCTGAGCAAAGAACTTGGCATCACGTCGGTGACAGTGCGGCACCATATTGACGTTCTGCGTTCAGACGGGCTGGTGAGCGAGCCGATGGTCCGCCACCGCTCAACGTCGGGCCGCCCCTTGCACACCTACTCTCTCACTTCCAGAGCCGATGACCTCTTTCCGAAAAACTATAACAGCCTGGTGGCCCAACTGCTGGACGAAGTCAAGGCGCGCTTCGACGCCCGCGAAGTCAACGTGCTCTTTGAAGGCATGACCGGGCGATTGCTGGCCGACGCTCCCCAACCCGTTGACGGCGACACCGTGGCCGAACGGTTTGATCGTGCAATTCAGTTTCTCAATCAAAGAGGCTATTTTGCCCGGTGGGAACGGACGCCTGAAGGCATTGTGCTCCACACCTGCAACTGTCCTTATGAAGGGCTGGCTGGAAAGCATCCTGAACTTTGCAGCATGGACATTAACCTGATCGTAGGGTTGACCGGCTTTGTGCCCGAGCGCGTCTGTCACATCACTGAGGGTGGCGACTCCTGCTCGTACCTGATTCGCGAGGGCGCTTTGCTGGCGTCGCCGCTTTTAGCCTAATTTACAAGACAATTATCGTACTTATTGACACCCCAGGCAAATCTTGCTACAATCGCCACAATCTGAAAGGACAATTTAGCCATGACAATTACAGTGGATAAGCCTATTACGCCAGACTTTGTTGAAACTTCTGAACTCATTCTCACCAACCTTGCGGCGGCCAAAGTGCGCTCTATTCTGACCGAGCGCAACCTGCCCAACCATGGCCTGCGCGTGTTCGTGTCCGGGGGCGGTTGCTCCGGCATGCAGTATGGCATGGCGATTGAAGGCCAGCCTCGCGAGTTCGACACGGTGGTTGAAACCGACGGCGTCAAGCTGTATGTTGACCCAACTTCGATGAATTACCTTTTTGGGGCGACGATTGACTACGTGGATAATTTGATGGGCGGCGGTTTCCGCGTTGACAACCCCAACGCTGTCTCGTCCTGTGGGTGCGGCCACTCGTTCCGAACCGCCGCGGCCGGCGCTTCGCAAGATGAGTCTGCGGGCGGCGGGTGCGGCTGCGGCCACTAACGC
>CAYSIV010000226.1:0-2826 GCA_964431175.1 uncultured Anaerolineales bacterium | reverse complement strand
AACTGGCGGCTGGCACTTGCTAGCCGCCAGATTTCGTTAAAGGCCTCAACGAAGACCTGACAGGTTTCCAAAAAAACCTGTCAGGTCTTCCCCAGGCAAAGAAATATATGCTCAACCTTTTCCGGCCCAAGAAATCGGGTGACGGCCCCAAACGCATTTGGCTCGATCTGGGTGATCTGGGCGACCTCGTCAATCCCGCCGGGCCGCACGAGCAGTGGCAGGATCATGGCCTGGGCCTCCTGCGCACCATTTTGCATCAAAACGGCCTGATGACTGACCTGGCTTCCACCCGGGCTTGCAAGACCTGGGATGCAGTTCGCAGGAAGCTGGCAGGTTACGATATGCTGATCATGAATGTGCGCAGTTACACGTTCCCCGTTGCTTACCGCTCGGCCAAAATTTTCAAGGAAGTAAACCCAAAAGGTATTGTGCTCACGGGCGGGATGCACGCCACAGTGGCGCTGGACGAGATGGCGGCCATCCCTGAGTTCGACAAGATTTGCCAGGGGCCAGGCGAGGAGGTCATTGTCGATCTCGTCCGCGATCCCGATTCGTTCCCGCGTGTGATTTTGGGGCGCGGCGCAAAATCCATGGCCGACTGGCCGATGATGGACCGGGCGCTGTGGCCCAAGCCCGCCTCGTGGAAACTGGCCGGGAAGTTTAACTGGCCGTTGGAGCCGGAGTGTGGTTGGGGGCCGGGGCCGGTCGTCACCCTGCTCACCAGCCGGGTGTGCCCCTGGCAATGCGTGTTTTGCAACGAGAACTCGTACATCCCCAACATGGGCCGCCGCCCGGTGGAGATGGTGATTGACGAGTTGAACTACCTGGATCGCAAATACGGCGTTGGCTCGCTGGTCATCCACGACTCGATGTTCTTCCAGAATCCGACCTGGTTACAGGAGTGGCTGGAGAAGTACCCGCGCAAGGCCAACAAAGTGTGGCCCTACTGGGCCGCCGCCCGCGCCGACACCGTCCGTCAGTGGCCGGAACTGTTCGAGGCCCTGGTCAAAGAGACCCGCTGGGATACGGTCTCCATCGGCTTCGAGTCGGGCAGTGATCGGGTGCTCAAGATTCTCAACAAAGAATGCACTGAAGAGGACAACTACTTCACCATTGATCTGATGACCCGCATCGGCGACGACATGGAGAAGCAGGGCCAGAAGCCGCCGGTGTTCTGGTCGAACATCATGCTTGGCATTCCGGGCGAGACGCGCGATGACGCCTTCAGGACCATGCGGATGGTGAAATACACCAAGCGCATCATGCCTTCGATTGCTTTTTACGCCCCTTACCCCGGCTCGGCGCTGGGCCACCAACTCATTGCCGAGGGCCGGAGCCTGATGTCGAAAGAGAACTATCACCGCTATCCCGACGACGAGAAGGTGAAGGGCATTGACTACAAATTCTATCGCGAACTACTGGCCGGGAAGTTTGACACCGAGGTGAGCCAGGGCCTGGCCGAAGTTCGGCAACAGCGGCAGGATTACATGGCCGCGCTCACGAAAGCTTAGAACGACGAAAGACGAAGGACGAACGACCAAAGCTTTCGTCCTTCGTCAATCGTCCTTCGTCGAACCATGAGCAGTTTCAGCAACCCTCACTACATGTATCTCTTCGATATGAAGAACGGCAAGAAGAAGCTGGTTTACGGCCAATCGCCGGAAGACGCGCTGGAGATTCTCAGCTACCGCCTGCCGCCGGAAGAGATGGAGCAGATCATCAAGGATCACTACATCAAAATCCACCAGCGGCAATTGCAGGAGCACGTTCACCTGCTGGGGTAAGGATATGTAATTTTGTAGGGGCGTTCAATTGAACGCCCCTACGCGTAAATTCACAAAACAACACAAAGTAGAAACTGGCCTGTCCGCAGTTTCTTTTTTTGTCGCAAGGGTGTAAAACATATGTGCGGATGCAAGAAATGAGGTTGACCAACGCCCAGAAAAAACTTTTGCTCGCCATCGCCAGCGGCTATTTTCTCAAAGCCCATCGTGACGTGGACGGCGGCAAGGTTTACAAACTTCACCCGCTCGAAGGCAAAGCGCAAACCATCGCCTCCGGTGATGTTGAGACGCTTTGTGAGGCCGGGCTGATTGACAGCAACAAGAAATTCCCCGCCGCCACATTTTGGTTAACGGAGAAAGGGAAAGGAATTGTTTTGGATTTGAATCGTGGGAGCGGTTTGTCCTAAAGGACGCTGTGCGTAACCGCGACGGTCGCGGATGTAACCCGCTCCCACCGTAACCAATATTAGACATTATTGGAAATAGTTTTTGAGTTGATAGGAGAAGGAACGAAGATAACGAAAGTCAGTGCGCAGGTTGTGCAAAGCGCAAGCGACTTGCATCACCAAATCGGAGAATCCCTTCGCCGTGTTGCGAAACACGTCCTTTACAATTCGACAGCGCTTGATGCCAGCAATCACATGCTCAACCACGATCCGCGACCCAGCGATCAAGTGATTGGACAGTAAATCGACCGCGCTTAGAAACTGGCCGCGCAACTGTTTCTGGGGTTGAATGGTGAATACCTTGGATGGCTCATACCCTTGAAAGCCCAAGTCTTTCGTCAGTTGCGCGCCGTCAGGATATTGAATTGCTTCCGCGTCAGCCATCTTTTTGTCATGGGTCTTGCCGGGATAGGTTTGGCTCAAATAGGCCACTTGCCGGGTTCGATCATTGGCGATGATCAAGTTTTTATCGGTGTGCGCTTTTTTTTTACCACTATAGACTCCACTGCAAAAAGGGTAGCCAACCCTCCTCAAACCGGCGAGCGAACTCCCCGAAAAACAACGCCTCCGCCTGGAGCAATCGTGGGCAAACGCAT
>CAYSIV010000225.1:0-11221 GCA_964431175.1 uncultured Anaerolineales bacterium | reverse complement strand
ATCGGTCAGGCGACGGCGGTTGCCTTTGGCCACGAAGGGGCCAGGGTGGTCGTCAATTATTTCTCCGATGAGGCCGGGGCGCAGGAGACGGCGGCACAGGTGGAGGCGGGCGGGGGGCAGGCGTTGCTCGTGCGGGCCGATGTGTCCCAGCCGGCCGAGGTGGAACGGATGGTGGCGGTGGCGGAGGCGGAACTGGGGCCGATCCGGGCGCTGGTCAACAATGCCGCCGCATTCAATCGGCAACTCTTCCTCGATGTCTCATTGGAAGAGTTTGACCGGGTGTGGGCTACCAATGTGCGCGGCCTGTTCCACCTGAGCCAGTGCGCAGCCCGGCGGATGGCCGAGCGGCGACAGGGCAGTATTGTGCACGTCAGCTCCATTCTGGCGCGGCAACTCATCGAGGCGCGGTCGGCTTATGTCGCCAGCAAAGGCGCGGTGGAGAGTTTGACGTTCGCCATGGCCCTCGACCTGGCGCCACACAACATCCGGGTCAACGCCATTGTGCCGGGACTGATCCGCACTGAGGCGCTACTGGCCGGCATAAGCGACCCCACCCGGCAGGCGGTGATTCAACAGTACATCCCGACCGGACGATTTGGAACGGCGGAAGAAGCGGCGGCTGTCATTCTCTTCCTGGCCTCCGACGCCGCTTACTACGTGAATGGCGCGTTGATCCCGGTGGATGGGGGCCTGGGCGTCAGGGAGGCCGGGCCGAAATGATCAGCATCAATCGTGAAGCCATGAAAGTTGTGCGGCGCATCCTCGAGGAGGCGGAGGCGCTCGGAGTTCTGGTCTCGCGCCTGTCCAACAGGGCCACCGTGATCGACATGGGCCAGCAGGCGCCGGGGGGCTGGCTGGCGGCCAAATACTACACGCTGGTTACGCTCGGCGGGCTGGCTGAGGTGAGCTACGAGCCGTTCCCCATCGGCGACATTGTTCTGCCGGCGGTGCGGGTGATGGTGGATCGACCGATGGAGGCCTGCGTGGCCTCGCAGATCGCCGGGTGGCAGCTCGACCCGCCGGGGACGCCGCATGCCGCCATTGCCGCCGGGCCGGCCCGCGCCCTCAACCACGTCGCGCCCGATCATTATTTTGAACTGATCGATTACAGCGATCAGCACGACGAGGCCGTTGTCGCCATCCAGACCGCTGAACCGATCACGCCCCGAATGGCCGAGACGATTGCCCACGGCTGCGGGATCAAGACCGAGAACGTTTATATCCTGGTTGCGCCGAACTCCAGTCTGGTATGCGCGGTGCAGGTCGCGGCACGCATCATCGAGCAGACGTTGCACCGGCTGCCGGAAGAGGGCTTCGACCTGACGACCGTTCGCTATGCGCAGGGCTACAGCGTGATCGCCCCTCTGATTCAGGATGAGGTGGCGGCGATGGGGCGCATCAACGATTCGCTGCTCTACGGCGGCGCGTCCACGTTGTATGTGGAAGCCGAGGACGACGCCATTGCCGATGTCGTCAAGCGCATCACGTCGTCGGCCTCGCGTGCCTATGGGCGGCCCTTCCTGGAAATCTTCGAGGACGCCGGACGCGACTTCTACCAGATTCCGCTGGACTTGCACTCGCCGGCCGTGGTGCATATCAACAACCTGCGCACCGGGCGTTCGTTCAGCGCGGGGGCCATCAACTACGACGTACTGCGCCGTTCGTTCTTTGGGGTGTAACATGCCTTTTGTTTCACACCCTTCATAAAGGATTACCCTCTATGCCCCAACGAATGGCTCTCTACATGCAAGACAAACACAATATCCGCTACGAGCTGGAAATCGCGCAATACGCCGAGGCGCGAGGCTTCAGCGAAATTTGGCAGGCCGATACCCGTTTGGCCCGCGACTGTATCGTCATGATGAGCGCCTTTCTTACCCACACCAAACGCCTGCGCCTCGGTTCGGGGGTCTTGCCGATTTGGACGCGCAACCCGGCGGTGATCGCCGCGAGTTGGAGCACGATGTGGGAACTGGGTGGTAAGGTCGATGGGCACGGGCGGGTGATGCTTGGGTTGGGGGCGTGGTGGGAACCGATTGCCGGCCGGGTGGGCGTCAAACGTGACAAGCCGCTCAAGGCCATGCGTGAGAACGTCGAGGCTATCCGCCAACTGTTTACGATGGCGGAAGTCACATATCAAGGTGAGTTCGTCAATCTGGATCGGGTCAAGCTCGATGTGGCCTTCGGCGACACGTCGCCGCGCGACATCCCCATTTACATCGGCGCGACCGGCGACAAGATGTTGGAACTGGCAGGTGAGATTTGCGATGGGGTGGTGCTGAACTACGTCGTCTCGGTGGACTATATCCGCAAGGCGGTCGGTTTGGTGGAGCAAGGCGCGCGCAAAGCGGGCAAGACCCTCGCCGATATTGATCGCCCGGAACTGCTGGTCTGTTGTCTCTCGGACACGGACCCGGCGGCGGCGATGGCCGAAGGCAAGAAACTGGTGGCCTACTATCTCGCCACCGAGCCGCACATTATGAAAGCCAGCGGTGTGAGCGAAGACCTGCTGTCCCGGGTGCAGGCTATCATGAGCTGGCCCGCCACCGAGGAAGACTACCTCAAAGCCAGCCGCGTCATCCCCGACGAGGTGGTGCGCAATCTCATGGCCGTTGGCACAACAGATGAGTGCCGCGCCAAAGTGAAGGAATACATTGACGCAGGCGTCACCTGCCCCATCCTCTATCCCATGATGGACGACATCAAACCCGTTGTGGACGCCTTCGCTGATTGGACGCCGCCATACACGTTGTCGGCCTTCTCGTCCTGATGGTATCTGGCGACCGAAGGCGAGGCGAAGGCGCTGGGGTTAGAGCAGGTGGGGCGGCCGGCCCCCGGCTGGCAGGTCGACAACGACGCCATTGCCAAGGTGGTCAAATGCATCACATCATCGGCTTGCGCGCGTGTGGGTGGCCCTTTATGGAAATCCTCGAGGACGCCGGGCGCGACTTCTACCAGATTCCACTGGACTTGCACTCGCCGGCCGTGGTGCATATCAACAACCTGCGCACCGGGCGCTCGTTCAGCGCGGGGGCTATCAACTACGACGTTCTGCGCCGTTCGTTCTTTGGAGCGTAAGCGGGAGCGACTTCATGGAATACACCGGCTATCTCGATTTCTGGTTCACTGACCGGCCCATCGTCGAGCGGGTCGAACCCATGGTCAAGCTTGGCCTGCGGCGGTTGGATGTGTGGTACTGGCGGCAACAACCAATGGCGGAGATCGCCGCAGAGTGCCAACGATTGGGCGCAGTGCTCAACTCGGCATTTGACGACGAGATGGGGAACCTGGTGGATCCGGGTGACAACGAGCTAACCCTGCGCGCGTGGGCCGAAAGCCTGGAGATGGCCACCCGGCACGGCGTCGAGCATCTCTTCATCTTCTCAAATCAGGTTGACCTGGTTAATGGCAAACCGTGGACTCGCCGCCTGTCGTCCAACTACACCCCTGGGCAGCAATACGCCAACGCGCTACGGCAAACCGAGCGCATCCTCAAACTCGTCGAGCAGACTCCGGTCAAAGTCTGGGTGGAGGCCCTCAACGAATTTCACATCAAAGGCGGCATACTGGTGCACAACCACGAACTGGCCGCCGACTGGGTGCAGCGCTTCAACCATCCCCAACTGCGGTTGGTGTTCGACTGCTATCATCAACAGCGCGACTCGGGCAATCTGATCTGGGGGCTGGAGCAATATGCTGGGCTGTACGATGCCTTTCACATGGCCGACGTCCCCACGCGGCAGGAACCCGGCACCGGCGAAATCAATTATGCCAACCTGCGCCGCAAGCTGGGCGAACTCGGCTTCAACGGTTACGTGGGCCTTGAATTTTACCCTTCGACCAGTGAAGCCGAGGCGCTGGAGCGGGTGAAGAAAATCTTTCCGGTATAGACTCCAAAAAGCCCATTTGAACCGCGAAGACGCCAAGCACGCGAAGAAAAACAAGGCGAATCCTTTGCGCTCTTCGCGTCTTCGCGGTGAGATTGCGATTTTTTTCAGGAGAGCCAGTATAGGATCGAAGAAATGGAAAACGACTCCATGTTCACTCGCCGACTCAGCCGCATTTTTCGCCGCGATGGCCGGGCGCTTATCGTCGCCTTCGACCACGGGCTAACCGAAGGCCCCGCGAAGGGAATGGAGAATCCGGCGCGGGCGCTGGCCGCCATTGTGTCCGGCGGCGCCGATGCGATCCTCACCAGCTATGGCACGGCGAAGCGCTTTGCGCAGGAGCTTGCCCCGGTGGGATTGATCTTGCGCCTGGACGGCGGCACCACGACGCTCGGCGGGATGCATCCCGGCGGCCAGTTCTTCAGTGTTGAAGATGCGTTGCGCCTCGGCGCGGATGCGGTTGCCGTCTCGGCGTTCCCCGGCACCCCCGACGAAGAGATGAGCCTCCGCACGCTGGCAACGGTAGTCTCCGAGGCGCACCGCTGGGGACTGCCCGTCATGGGCGAGATGCAACCCGGCGGTTTCAACGGCGGCCCGGAACGGCGCACTGCCGAGGCCGTTGCCATTTCGGCGAGGGTAGCGGCTGAGTTGGGGGCCGACTGGGTGAAGGTTCCCTATGCCGACGGATTCGACCGGGTCGTGAAGTCGTGCTACGTCCCCGCCGTCATGTTGGGCGGGGCCAAAACGAGCGATGACCGGGCGATGCTGGAGACTATCAAGCGGGCCATCAGCGCCGGGGCCGCGGGCGTGGCCATTGGCCGCAATATTTTTCAGGCCGACGACCCTGCGGCCATGACCGCCGCCGTGGCCGCCCTCGTGCATGCAGAGGCCTGAGTTCCATCTCATAAAATGCAAGACGCCATCCTCGGAATCGATGTCGGCACCTCCGCCACTAAGGCCATTCTCCTCGACCTCGCCGGGCGCGAGGTGGCCGCCGCCAGCCAGTCTTACCCCTTTCTGACTCCCCAGCCCGGCTGGGTGGAGCAAGACCCGGAGGCGGTGTGGCAGGCGCTTATTCGGGTGCTGGGCGACATCGTCAGCCAGTCCGGCGGCTACCGCATCCTGTCGCTGGCGCTGGCGGCACAGGCCGGTTCCATCATCCCCGCCGGGCCGGAGGGCGATCCCGTCTATCCGATGATCACCTGGCTCGACACCCGCAGCCAGAGCGTAACGCAGCAATGGCAGGCGGATGGCACCGCAGACACAATCCGGCGATTAAGCGGCTGGCATCCTTTTGCGGGGTTGCCGTTGCCGTCCATCGGCTGGCTCCGTCAACACCGCCCCGCTGTGCACGCCGCCACTGCCCGGTTTCTCGGTGTGGCCGACTTCCTCATTCATCGCCTCACCGGCAACTTTGCCACCGACCTCTCCGCCGCCTCCGAGATGCTGCTGGTGGATGTCACCACCGGGCAGTGGAGTGAGGCTTTGTGCGCCATCGGCGGCGTCAACCCGGACATGCAATCGGAGATCGGTTGGGCGGGTCGGCAAGTTGGCGAGATCGCACCGGACATTGCTACGCTCACTGGCCTTCCCGCAGGCACGCCCGTGATCGCCGGAGGCAACGACCAACCCTGCGCCGGTCTGGCCATGGGCATGACGGCTCCGGGCAAAGTGATGCTGTCCACCGGCACGGCCTGGGTGCTCATGAGCGTCGTCGCCACACCGTTGCCCGAGGCCGCGCCCCCGTGGGTGAACGTGTACTTCCACGCCGTGCCGCACTGCTGGCTGCAGGGGCAGTTGGTGGGCGGATTTGGGGCCACGGTGGATTGGTGGCTCCGTCAGAGTTGGCAAGCAGCGGACTCGGACGACCCTCTCGACACCCAGCGTGCGTATGAGTGGTTGAACGAAGCGGTGAGGCGCAGCCCTCCCGGCAGTCAGGGCCTGTTGTTCCTTTCGCTGAACGGCCCCTCGCAAGTGCCCAACGCCGCGCCGGGCGGTGGTTTCATCGGCATGGAGCTGGCGCATACGCGGGCCGACATGAGCCGGGCCGTGCTCGAAGGCTGCGCCTACGAGGTGCGCTGGGCGCTGGATGAGCTTCGGGCGTCGGGTATTCCGGTGGAAGAATTGTGGTTGGCCGGTGGGGCAACCCGCAGTGCAGTGTGGCCGCAAATTCTGGCCGACGTGAGTGGCGTGCCCATCGCGGTCGCCGGCTATGCTGATTGGGCGGCGCTGGGCGGCGCGATGCTGGCGGGGTGGGGGGCTCATGCTTTTGCTACGTTGGATGAAGGAATCGCCCGACTCCAACCATCCGCGCAACGCGTGTTGCCCAATGCGGCTTTGTCCACTCTGTATACAGATCGTATGGCCGCTTATCGGCGCGTTGCCCGGGCAGTTAGCGAAGCTCGAATCGCGCCGGGTCGGAGGGGAGCATGAGTCGAAAATTATCCGGCGCGGTCGCCATTGTCACCGGCGCCGGCAGTGGGCTGGGGGCGGCCATTGCTCAGGCGTTGGCCGCCGAAGGCGCAAAGTGCGCGCTCGCCGGCCGCAGACGCGAACCATTGCAGGCTGTGGCCGATGAGGTCAGGGCCGCCGGGGGCGAAGCCAGTGTCATTCCCGCCGATGTGGCCGATGAGGCGCAAGGGGCGGCGTTGGTGGCCGAAACCATTCACCTCTTTGGCCGCCTCGATGTGCTCGTCAACAGCGCCGGTCTCATGCGCCAGGCCTCGCTCACTCAAACTTCGACCGCGCTGTGGGACGAGCTCTTCAACGTCAACCTGCGCGGCGCGTTTATGCTGTGCCGGGCGGCGTGGCCGCACCTGCAGGACAGCCGGGGGCAGATTATCAACGTCAGTTCAATGGCGGCGGTACAGGGCTATCTCGACGAGGCGGCCTATTGCGCCAGCAAACACGGCCTCAACGGCCTGACCGAGGTGCTGGCGCTGGAAGGCAAGACGCACGGCATCCGGGCGCTGGCCGTGTGCCCGGCGGCGGTGGAAACGCCGCTGTGGGATCGGGATGCCCCGGCAGACGTTCGCCGCCGCATGATGAAATCCGCCCAGGTCGCCGAGGTGGTGCGCTGGCTGGTCACCGCGCCGCGCGACCTCGATTTCGGGCCGGTGATCGTGCGCAATTTCGACGATCCCTGGTCTCAATGATCCGTCGTGCTGACGGTCTAACCCCACCAGCGTTACCGCCGCTCTGCTCATTCCCGAAGACCTCGACGAGATCCGCGCTCTTTCTGATCGCATTGCCGTAATTTACGCGCTTGCCTACTACCAAAGCTTACCCTCACTCCTCCTCAAATCCTGAACTCTTAAACTTCAACGTCCGCGCATTTTCAGTTACAGTTCGAACCACCTGATCGGGCATGCCGCCCGGGAACCAGGCCTGAATCTCCATCGTAATTTCGACATCCGCGCCGAGGGTGGCGACGAGGTGCTGGATAACTTCTTCAGCGATTCGGCCCGCGTCACGCGCCACGCGCACTCTGTCGAGGACGACTGAGCCGTGATACCGGCGGGCAACTTTGGCGGCCTGCGGCAACTCCGTTGGCAACGACGGCGGCACTGCCGGGCTTTCGACGCCATTACGAATGGCTTGCCCGCTCGATATCGCCACTGGGCTTGATGGTGATGAAGCGGCACGGGCAGAGTCGGCTTCAAGCTGGCGCTGGGCGGCCTCAGGCTTGACCAGCACGCTTGACTCATCAATGTAAATCGTTCCGGTGAGAGAGCCAAACATCAGGCCTTGATAACGGCCATCGTCGCTCACGCCGGTGGCGTAACCAAAAAAGTCGCGGCTCTTCAGGCCATCCTTGATGGCTTCGAGGGGCAGGGCGACTTCGATGAGTTTTTTGCGGTAGATCATAGCGGGTGTAATCTGGTCACCTAATCTTCATTTTCATCTGCCGCGGGAACGGGAAATGTGAGTCTCTGCGCCCCTCGGATCGAACGACGTGAATGGGTGTGCGAGTCAGAGAGATATTCAACAAATCGAAGCCTGCCGCAGTAGCATAGTCAATATACATCCGCTCAACAAGTTTAGTTACTTTAGCGGCGTTCTGGCCGGGCCTTGGGATAAACTGGCCAATCAAGATTAGGCGTTGCCCATTCCCGGAAACTTCCGGCCTCAAACCCTGAAGTAACCGCACGTCATTCTCCAGATGTTGGGCTATTCGCTTTCGCAAATTGAGAGACCGTCCAACATAAAGCGGATTCACTGTACCACCATGACGGCGGACAAAAATATAAACACCTGGTTTGTCAGGAAAGTGATGGAGTTCATCGCAAACATAGATGAGTCCTTCGTCGGGTTTGGCAGGCCGCAGCAGTGCAGGTTTGTGCCACTGAAATGTGATATCCATCGCGAATCCTTCCCGCCGGCGACTACATCAGTCGTCGGCACGAAGAAGCAGGCGCATCGTCGCCGGGAAAGTCTCAATCTGGTTTAGGAGAATGCGTTGTTCAATCTCGGCCCAACTATGAGCTTTGGGGCGATCGTCATGATCTGGCAGAATCATCCATGAGATATTGGCCGCGCGTCGCATGGCCTCCAGCGCTTCGGCGGGCATTTCAACCCTTTTCTCAAGGGTGCGTGTACTCACCCAATAAAAATGCGCTATTGTGCCATCGGCCTCGTATAACTCCCAGTCAAAGACAGCATGGCTCTTGCGCACCGTATGACCGTTTCCATTGGTGTAATATCCATGTTGCGAATTAAACGTGAACCCATTCAAGCGCATGAATTCAGTAAACAACTCCTTCTTGCCAATCGGCGAACGACCGGCCCCATTGCCTTTGGTTATTTCTTCTTCCCCGCCTAATTCGCCTGTGACCTCGAGCTGAACAATATCCAAGTCGGCGCCCGCCGTCTCGTCAGTGGATACCGCCTGTGCCGCGCCCAAAGCTAAGCCTGCACTCGCCGAACCACCACTCATCAGCGCAGTAGCCTCTGGCTCCGGCGCGAGTTGTACCGGCTCCGGCAGCAGATCAAAGTTGGCGGCCAGATAATCGGCAATCCATTCCGGTTCACGATTCACACAATCGGCGATAGCCCGCCGCAAGCGGGGCGAATCGAATCGCCGGGCAACAGTCTCCGTTAGATCGTGATGATAACGCGGCCCATCGCCCATGGAATAGAGTGTCACGCCATCCCAATAAGATTTGGCCGGGCGGCCTTCGCCGGCGGGGACACCATCCAAAAATGGCGCGATTTCCAACTCGTGCACCAATTGCCATCTGGTTTCCGCCAGCGTGGCGGCTAACCGTAGACATTCCTCGCCGTTCGACGTATCGACGGCAGGCCAGTCTACCTGCATCAACCCGCACCCCAAAGCCGCGATCCATTTGGGAGAGGCCGCCGCCTCTGCCGGTTCAATCCGGCTGATTCTATTTTCCAAGATACTGTCGAGCGTGGCCAGGTCTGCGGCAATGGCCACCCGCGCCGCCCGGTCGTCAAGCATCGTCAGATCGGCGGTAGCCTGTCGAATATGCGGGAACAGACCTTGTCCGATGGCTTGAGAGCGAGCCACATATCGTAGCTGATCGGCGGGCACCCATCTAGCCGAAAGGTCGAGCCAGTGCCGGCACTCGCTCCAAACCCGGTCGGGCGAATGCTGGAGTATGCGGCGGGCGCGGGTTTCGTCGGGCCCGCGTGGCCGTTCTTGATCGGGCAAGCGCTTCAGCCAGTTCAACGCCAGTTCAAGCGTAGGATACTTCGGCACCTCGAGACGATCCCAGAGCGGCAGTTCGCTCACTTCGCTCATTACCAGCACCACTCCCGGAATGTCGGCATCGTTTCGTTGAAAAACCGAGCCAGCTTCCTGCCATGTGCCGTCTTCGGCGTAAATTAATCGTCCTTGATGGAATTCTGCCTTGCTCGACTCCAGTTGAGCGGCGTCGAGGCGCGCCAACAAACGGTCAAGCACACGGTACAACTCAATCAAGGATTGTTTTGGCGGCTCGGGCGCGTGTGCCAACGCACGTAACCGCTCGACGAACTTGTCGGCGCTGGTTGGTGCGCTATTCACCCCCAGCAAATCTAGCAACTTGACAGTAGTTGGGCGATCCCAATCGGGATGCACAAATGTCTCGACGTTGATCAACGGCGCCGTCTCGGCAGTGCTTCGGAATAACTCGCCGGGCAAGTGTGATTTACCATAAGTGTCGGGCAGGCATGGCAGTGATTTGAGGCGATGCAACCAGGCGGCAACCAACTGACCGCCGGTAATGGCTTTGTCAACACTACCTCTTCTCTGGAACACGGTTGCATTTAACCTTTCTTCCCAGATCGGCGACCAGGTGTCTGCAATCCATTTGGCGACCAGCGCCCATACCTCTGGTCGTTTGTGGGCCAGCGCCTCCCAATGCGCCCAAAGTTCAGCGGCGAAGTCAAAGTCTTTGAATCTAAACTGGTCACTATTGGCGTAAGGAAAAGCCGGCGACCCGCCGCCGCGTCCTTTGAAAAACTTGCCGACTTCGGAACGCATTCTGGACCGATTGGCACGCTCGACAGGAAAGGCAAAACGAGATAACCCGCACCGAACAGCCCATTGAGCCCAGAGGGCCTTTTTCGAGGAAGCAAGCCCTTCGGTATAGTCTGAGTGCAACACATATTGATGGATCCAGGCGTCAGGTAACAACTCGGCTACTTCGTTCGACGCTTCGACAATCAAGCCATCCGAAGCCGGCCGCCATAGCTTATCGCGGCACAAAAAGCGGAAACCTGGTGTAACCAAAATATCGGCTCGTGCGGCGATGCGAGCCAGGATAATCCCATCCAAACCAGGATCAGGCGATGTAGCTAAGGCGGTCGCTATCCGCTCGATGACCTGTTGAAGTGTTACGCGCTGGTTTAACTTCAACGCCGCAAACAAGGCCGACGCCGATCGAAAATTCGTTTGCTCCTCTGGCGGAATAGGGCCGCTATTTTGAGCGCCAGCCGTCGTCATTAACTCGACCCACTTAGGATGAACGATAGTCAACCTTTTGACAAGAAATGCCCATTCATCTTCGGTCGGGCGATCCTCGCGCTCACCTAACATTGTCACTTGTTCGGCTGAAACAAGATCGTCGCCACCGCGAACCGGGATAATTTTCAACTTGCGCGGCAGTGGCTGCCAGGTGGGCATCTTGCGTACCGGCTCTTCCAGATAGGCCCACAATCTCAACATTGCATTTCCCGCATTCACCTGAGTGGGGCGCGGCACACGATCGGCGCCGCTCAAGCGCTCGAGAATTTTACTGATGTCGTTTCGAGTTAGCGCGCCAGTAGTCGCTAGTTCTCAATAGTCACGACATCGTGCGCGGTTTCTTGCTCACGACATCGTGCGCGGT
>CAYSIV010000224.1:0-11226 GCA_964431175.1 uncultured Anaerolineales bacterium | reverse complement strand
AAGATCTACACTAAATTCTCAACCATGTTGTCTCAAACGCTTGACACATTCCGAAATCGCCGACTCCGTTGTATGGCGTGCATTAGGATATGACCGGGTTCTAGTCCAACTACTTGCCGAACATCCAGCAACCGGACATCTATACGATACAGCGGTCGACGATCTTGAAATAGCGCGAGAGATAATCGAGCAGGAAGAGGCTATCGTATTAGTCAACGATTTGACAACCATCCTTCGATATGGTGACTTAACCACTGTCGGCAAGGACGGTTACACAGTAGTGGAGATCAAACGGGGTAAGGCTGCCCGCCGTAAAGTTCACGCAATCCGTCAAAGAAGAAGATTGGATTATCTGGTCAACTTCCTCAATACAGGTATCCGCATCAGTGAAGATAGACGCGACTTCATATTGAAGGCTGATATACCTATTCAAACATACCAGTCGGTAGTTGCAGAAGCGATAACCAAGGCAAGGCACGACGGCTATCATCAGGTGGTCGTTAGTGACTGCTTGGCGATAGAGGCCCTCCATCTCGAGAATCAAAATGCCGCCTTTCCTAAAGAACGCCCCTTTGACAATGTTGAGCACATTATGCGGTCTCATAACCTTCAAGCGTTCGATCAACCAAAAACGCGAATTGCGCCCTATGGCATATTCCCGCTCAATGACCACAGTTGCTTTGACTTAATTACAGGACACATTCTCCTTGAAACAACTCTCAATTTTGATGTCCTCAAGACTCGATATGAGCAATTAGGGCTCCTGCTTGAACTCCCGCAACCAAGCCAGCGAGAAATTGATACGTATCTATCTGCCCCGATAGCTGAACGAAAGAAACTCATGTCTTCTGGTAAGTTCACGGTTAGAGATGGTAAACATTCGATGACGAAAACCCCAGATTTTTTTGAGCGGATAGGCCTGGAGTTCATGTGTGAAGATTCATTCATACAAACCGACCGACAACTTATGAATCTAGTTATTAATATGAAGGTACCCGACGATAAGACCACTAGATTCTATGTTGGCTATAGAGATGAGCATAGTATCTGGTCGTAAGAGCAGAAGAGCGGGCTAACAACGGCTTTGTAGAAACCAGGTCTTGCGTTTTCCCAAGGTAAATCTGTATGCTCGCGGTTCAGCATGATGATGTGACCATACAAAACACCCACCGTTTTTCTACGTTGTATACAATTGGCAAGCGCGGGCCAGAAGAAGGAGCATGCAACGACCATGAGTGATATTATTTTCTGCACCCAATGTGGTCATGCTAATTCAGACTCCGGCAAATTCTGCGCCAAGTGCGGCGCTCCACTTAGAGCTAGCTCACAAAACCCAACGGATTTGGCCAGTTTTGAAAGCGCTCATGGGCATCTTCGTAAAGCGCCGTGGCCTCGCTCACAAAGTCCAACGGATTTGGCCGATTTTGAAAGACAGGTAACTGAACTCTTTACGCTCAAGGGACATCAAGTTGAGAGTGTCATCAGACGGGGCGCCTTCACCTCCGATCTAATAATCAAAGCTAACATTGGAGAGAAATGGGTTGTGCGGTGTGAACAGTCAGAAGTGAGCGACGCAGTTATACGAGACTTCTTTCAGATCTTGCACAGCGAACAGGCAAAGCACGCCGTTATCATAACAACAAGGACAGTCACATCCCAGGCCCGAGAGTTAGCGAAAGGCAAACCTGTTCAATTGTTAGACGGGAGTCAGTTTCAGGATCATCTACGGCAAGCACGTAATCTAGCCGTAGCCCGAGAGTTGGCGAAAGGTAAACCCGTTCAATTGTTAGACGGGAGTCAGCTTCAGGATCATCTACGGCAAGCACGTAATCTAGCCGCAAAAGACTCAAAGAGTCGGACCGGAAGTTCACAGCGAGCAACCACAAAACAAGTCGAAATCACATCTATTACTCAACCGCCACGTTCAAGGCTGAAAAAGTGCCCTTACTGTGCGGAAGAAATACAGGAAGCCGCTGTAGTTTGCCATTATTGTGGGTACAATTTGGCTACTGTTCAAGCTCCTCAATCACAAGTAGTAATTCAACCTGCGCGCGCCCCAATACAGCCTCAGACAAAGAAAGGCAATCCGGTTATAACATGTTTGGCGGTTTTGGGGCTTCTTGCCCTCACTTGTATCTGCCTGGTTGTATTCTTCGGTTTACCAACTCCAACCACATACAGCGTAACATACAAGATCACAGGGACGGCCTCGCGAGCCTCTGTGACTTATGCAAACGAACAGGGCGGCACAGAGCAGGGCGTAGTGAAGATTCCTTGGCAAGGGTCTTTTACTGCCAAAAGAAGCCAATTTCTTTATCTTTCCGCACAGAATGAAGGTGAAAGCGGTTCAGTCACCTGTGAGATATGGGTAGATGGAGTCAAATGGAAGGAAACGACCTCGCGTGGGGCTTTTGTGATTTCTTCTTGTAGCGGATTGGCTGGTGGTAATTGAGCAATCTACTTTCTCTGTTATTCGCGTTGTGCGCCACCAATTACACAGCCCAAGTTCATGGCCAACGGAAATATCGCTCTCCCCGCCACCTCAGAATGGCTCAGGCGCAAACGCGAGGATGGCTTGACCGATGATGGCGGGGAGTAGCTCGGCGGCGAGTTTCAACACCTGCGCGACGGATGATGCTTGTTGCCGTTGGGCGGGCAAATCCGACAAAAGGATTATCGTCTAACAATAAGAGGGCAAGGAAGGTAGCATGGCAAAAGCCAGAAAAAAGAATGTCGTGGGACAATGCAGAATATGCGGTAAAGAAGGCGGATTGAGCTTTGAGCACGTGCCCAACCGCAAGGCATATAACAAGGAAACTGTCATCGAGTATTCGTGGGAGGATGTAATTGCACGAAAGAAAACCGACAGAGGGAAAATCGTACAGGGCGGTATCGGAGAACTAGTCACCCGACAGTTTTAAGAAAGGGATAGGAATCGGCAGAGGAAATCTGTTAAAGTAAGTTCTGCGAAAACCACTTTGACAGGAGCTCCTCATGCCGATAGGTAAATTGTACCGTACATGGAAAGAACAAATAAGAGCGTTGCGTCCAAGCCAAAGAATAACGCAAATTGAAAACTTTGCGTGGATGATGGTAGGGATCTATGAAAGCCGTAGTGTGCATTTGAGCAAGATTGCAGGGAAAGTATTAGGCAACGCAAAGTTGCTAAGTACCGTAAGGCGATTTGAGCGTTTTTTAGACAACAAAGCAATAGAAGTACGTGAATGGTATGAGCCGATCGCGAAACGATGGATCGAAGCCCAGTGGAAACAACTCGGAGAAATTCGTTTGATCGTCGATGGCACTAAAGTAGGTTTTGGTCACCAACTGTTGATGGTCAGTTTAGCCTATCGCCGACGTTCTATTCCCATTGCGTGGGATTGGGTCAACTATGTGCCTGGGCATAGTAGTGCCAAGAAACAAATCGAATTGCTCAAGTACGTTAAGGGACTTTTACCCAAAAAAGTAGTCGTTTTTCAGGTTGGAGATAGCGAATTTGGCTCGATTCAGGTCATGAAACAGCTAAATCAATGGAACTGGTTCTATGCCCTTTGTCAAAAATCAAATACAGGCTTTCGAGTTGGCAAATTGGGTGCCTGGCAAACGCTGGAAAGTTTTGTTCATAAATCAGGTGACAGCGTCTGGTTGCCAAAAGGCTTCCTGACCAAGCAAGATGCCTTCCCCGCTTCTGTACTGGTTTATTGGAAAACAGGAGAAAAGGAACCGTGGTGTCTGGCTACCAATATGTCTGACCGCAAATTAGTTTTACAATGCTACAAGCGCCGAATGTGGATTGAAGAAATGTTTGGCGATTTAAAAAAACACGGCTTTGATTTGGAAAGCACTATGTTGCGTACTTCTGAACATCTGTCACGCTTGACTTTGGTTGTGGCGTATTTATATGATTGGCTGATTTCTGCTGGAGCAAAAGTCATTAATATTGGCTTACGGCATTTCGTTGACAGAAAAGACCGACGTGATCTAAGTTTGTTTCAAATCGGTTGGCGTTTTATTGAAAGACGGTTATTGCGGCTACTATCTTTTCCTTTGTCCTTATGTACCTATTTATGAAACTGTCGGGTGGCTAGTCGGAGAATACACATTATGCGAAAAATGTAATAATGACACAGGACACTGGTATGGAGACGAATATACAAGATGGGCGCGAGCTTGCTTCGAGTTTTTGAGAAATCGTAAACCCTCAGCCATTGAGCCTGACAAGGCAATAATAATTCTTCACGATGTATACCCTCTCCGTTTCTTGAAACAAGTAGTTGTGTGTTTCTTCTCTGTACCGTCTAGTCTGGCCCAAACACATCCAAGTCTTGTACAGTATGTTTTGAACAAGAATGAAAAGCAAATTCCCGAAGACTGTCATTTCTTTCTCAACTTCTATTTTGGGGCTGAACCAAAGTTACGGCGATGGGCGAATGCTGGCAAAATTACGATCCTGCACCAAGGAGGCAATCTTATGTCCCTCGCAAGCAATGTGATTTCGGAGTTCACGCACCCGCCTTTTGCGCTCGCAATGTCTGACAAGCCGGACTTCATCGGCGCAGGAAATATAACCTCATTCACTAATTACGATTACGATCAACAAGTTAAGGATATCACTCTAAAGTTACGCGTGATGAGGGGCGAATCACCACTTCCTGGAAGTTTCGAGTAAATAACAGTTGCATGCCTCAGTCATGCCCGCCTACTCCCAGCTTCGAGCGATCTTGTTTGGGCTGTTCTTTGCTCTAAGCTTTCTGGGAGCAGGAATAAGTGTATTCGGCGGTAGGTAGCTTGGCGAAAATACTGGCATGCTAGCACTGGTGTCGCCGCCCAAGTTATGCGAGACAAGAGAGCGTTTGCCCTGTCGCCTCAGAACCGGCTCCGGCGCGAACGCCAGGATGACTTGACCGATGAGGACGGTGAGTGTGACCAAACTTCAAACCCTCAAAACCCATCTCAACGAAGTGCATGATCTGGAAATGGCCGGCGATTTGCTGGAGTGGGATCAACTGACGTACATGCCGCCCGGCGGCGGCGAGGCCCGCGCCGAGCACATGGCCACCCTCAAACGGCTCGCGCACGAAAAATTCACCAGTGATGAGATCGGGCGACTGCTCGAAGAATTGGCCGCCGACCAGACGGTAGGCGATTATGAGTCCGACGATGCCAGCCTGGTGCGCGTTGCCAGCCGGAAATACAACCGCAAACGCAAACTGCCCACCGCGCTCGTTGCCGAGATCGCCCGGCACCAATCCATTGCTCAGGAAATCTGGGTCAAGGCCCGGGCCGAGAACAACTTTGCCCTCTTTCAACCGGCGCTGGAGAAGATGTTCGACCTCAAGCGGCAGGAAGCAGAAGCGCTGGCGCCGTTCGACAGTGTCTACGACCCGCTGTTGGACGAGTACGAGCCGGGCATGAAGACCGCCCAAGTCAAAGCCGTGTTCGACGGTTTGCGGGCCGAGATTGTGCCGCTGGTGAAAGCTGTGGGCACTAAAGCCGAGGCGGTGAGCAACGCCGCGCTTCGTCAGCCGTTCGACGTAGACCGACAGCGCGAGTTCGGAACGAGACTGGTCAAACAGTTTGGGTTCGACTTTGAGCGCGGGCGACTGGATGTGGCCGCGCACCCGTTTTGTACCAACTTCAGCCCCGGCGACGTCCGCCTCACGACGCGCTACGATCCCAACTTCCTCAGCACCTCGCTGTTCGGCGCCATGCACGAGTCCGGGCACGGGATGTACGAGCAAGGAGTCTCACCCGCGCTCCAACGCACGTTGTTGTGCGCGGGCGCGTCGCTTGGCATTCATGAGTCACAATCGCGGTTGTGGGAAAACCTGGTTGGCCGCAGTCGCGGACTCTGGAAATATTTTTACCCGCAACTGCAGGCGGTATTTCCCCAATTGGCCGCCACCGATCTTGAAATGTTTTACCGCGCCATCAACAAGGTCTCGTCCTCACTCATCCGCGTGGAAGCCGACGAGTTGACCTATAGCCTGCACATCATGTTGCGCTTTGAGATCGAGCAGGAAGTGCTGACGGGCCAAGTTCGGGTGGCCGACCTGCCCGCCGTTTGGAACGCGAAGATGGACGATTATCTGGGCGTCACGCCGCCGAACGACCGGTTAGGCGTTTTGCAGGACACCCATTGGGCGGCCGGCCTCATTGGCTACTTTCCTACCTACGCGCTGGGCACAATCGTGTCAGTGCAACTTTTCAACAAAGCCATTGCCGCCGTGCCCGACATCCCGGCGCAGATCGAGCGCGGCGAATTCGCCGGCCTGCTCGGTTGGCTGCAGCAAAACATTTATCGGCATGGGAAAAAGTTCATGCCTACCGAGTTGGTTCAACGCACTACTGGCGGCCCGCTCGACTCGGGGCCGTATGTGAATTATCTCAAGAAGAAGTACGGCGAGATTTACGGCTTGTAAACCTATCCACAGATTGCCGTAGATGATTCAAGAGCTGTTGGATTTTATTACGGTGAGAGTGCGCGCCGCCGCGTAATCGCATCGGCAATTTTTATCGCGCGCGTCATTTGGGCCACGTCGTGCACGCGCGCGATGTCAGCGCCGCGAGCGATGCACAGGGTCACCGCCGCCGCCGTGCCCTCCACCCGCTGGTCGGGCGGCAAGTTGAGGGTGTAGCCCACAAATGATTTGCGCGACGGGCCGACCAGGATCGGGGAGCCAAGCTCTTTAAGTTCGCCCAGCCGATCCACCAGCTCCAGGTTTTGCTCCACCGTCTTGCCAAAGCCGATGCCGGGATCGATGATGATGCGCTCCGGCTTCACACCCGCCTTGAGAGCCAGTTCGACCGATTCGCGCAGTTCGCGCTTGATGTCACCGAGCAGGTCATCATATTCCACGCCCACATAGCGCCCGCCCAACTGCGCCGACTGAGCCGCGTCCTTTGGCTTGCTCCGATTGTGCATCAACACCACCGCCGCGCCCGCCTCGGAGGCCACGCGGCCCATGTTTGAGTCCATCCGAAAACCCCACACGTCGTTGATCATCGTCGCCCCGGCTTCGACAGCCTGCCGCGCTACTTCAGCTTTATAGGTGTCAATGGAGATTGGCACACTCACGGTTTTGGCAATCTCGCGGATGACGGGGATGACGCGCCGTAGTTCTTCTTCGACAGGAGTCGGTTGACTGCCGGGACGAGTCGATTCGCCGCCCACATCCAAAATGTGCGCCCCAGCCGCCACTTGTTGGGCGGCCTGGTTCACCGCCGCCGCCACCCATTCATCGCCGTGAATCAATCCATCACCGGAGAACGAGTCAGGCGTGACGTTAACGATGCCCATGAGGTAAGTTTGTTTGCCCCATTCGAAAGTGGTGGCGCCGATCGTGAGAGTTGGAGAGAGTGGCATGTTTCGTCAGCGGATTTACCGGATTGAACGGATTTGTCTTTGTATATTTATCCGCTAAATCCGTTCAATCCGTTGACCCAGTGAATGGGCCAGACAGAGTCCTTTGCTTCGCCCAACTGATCGCGCAGGGCGGCAATTGTTTGGTTGAGACCGGGATGGATGAAGTCAGGGGCAATGTCGGCCAGCGGGACGAGAACAAAGGCCCGCTCGTGGAGGCGGGGGTGAGGCAGAGTCAAGTCAGGCGAGTCAAAGGCGATGTCCCCGTAGAACAGCAAATCAATATCAATCAGGCGCGGACCAAAGCGAATCGCTGGTTCGCGCCCCAACTCGGCTTCGAGCAGTTTCAGCGCCTGTAGAGCTTGCAGTGGGAGCAAGGCTGTGGTTGCCCGGCAAGCCATGTTGAGGAATTTTGGCTGGGCGGTCACATACATCGGCTCGGTTTCGTACATCGGAGAGGCGGCCTCGACCGTGAAAGCCGGGGGCAGGGCGGCCAGCGCCTGCCGCAGGTTTGCGGCCCGGTCGCCAAGATTTGTGCCGAGGGCAAGATACACAGTGACCACGAGAGTGCAACCACTGATTTCACAGATTACACTGATTACGATTCCAAAATCTGTGAAATTGGAAAAGCTAACTTGCCGTGACCATTGCCGGGCGGCTGACTTGCCACCACAGCACCAAAGCCAGGGGGACGGCGGCGGCCCCGGCCCCGACGAGTCCCATCACCCCGTAGCCGACAGCGGCAAACACTATGCCGCTTCCCAAACTTCCGGCCGCCGACACCAGGCCAATCAGCAAATCGTTGAAGCCCTGAGTGCGGGCCCGCTCGTCGGGCGAGAGCTGGTCGGCCAGCAGTGACGAACCGCCCACGTAGCAAAAGTTCCAACCGAGGCCAAGCAGGAAGAGGGCGACGCCAAGCGGCAAAATGTCGGGCGAGAGCGGGGCGGCGAGGCAGGCCAAAATCAAAGTAGCGGCCCCCACCAGGATCACCGGGCCGCGTCCCCAGTGGTCGGCCAGCCGCCCGGAGAGGATCGAGAAGGCGTACATGCCAAAGACGTGCGACGAGATCACCAGCGAGATGTCGGGCACGGCGTGGTTGTGGTCTTTCATGTGAAGCGAGGTGATCACCATCAGCATCACCATCACTGCCTGGCCGAAGATCATGGCCGTCATGGCGACGATGGCGGCTGGCTCGCGTAGAATTTGGCCGATGGAGCGGGCCGGAAGGGTCTGCGTTTGTTTTTCTTCTTTCAACAGCGGCGCGATCTCGCGGCCCACATCACGCGGGTCGGGGCGCAGGAGGGCAAAGATGATGACGGCGGCGACGAGAAACAGTATCAAGCTGACCAGATAGGGCCAGGCCAGTTCAGGGAGGCCGAGGCTTTGCATCCACGGGCCAAGAGAATTGGAAAGCGTCGGCCAGATGAGTGTGCCCGCCGTGCCGCCGATGACGACGTTGGAGATGGCCCGTCCGCGCTCCTCAGGCAGGTGAACTTCGGCGGCGGCGAAGCGGGCGAGTTGCAGAGCCGAGTTGGCAGTGCCCATCAGCACCATGCCGCCCAAAAAGACGACGAAGGAACTGTTGACGACGGCCCAGGTGGCGACGATAGCTCCCAGCACGCCGGCGATCAGCCCCAGGGTGAGGCCGCCCCGCCGCCCCAACCGATCCATGCCATAGCCCCAGCCGAAAGCCGCCAGCGCCGCGCCAAATTGGTAGATGGCCGTCGGCACGCCCGTCCACGATGGGCCGCCGCCAAGTTGCGCGCCGACGATGGGGTCGACGGTGGCCGCGGCCAGAAACCCTGCCGAGCCAAAGCACTGCGCGGCGAACAGAGTCCATACAACCTTGCGGGCGATACTACGATAGTGGGCGTTGAGCATTTATCTAACCACTGATTTCACGGATTACACGGATTTTATTTTGATCTCATCTTACGCAAACCACTCTGGTGTCATTCCCGCGTAGGCGGGAATCCAGGAGTGGCAAGGTTGGACACCCGCCTTCGCGGGTGTGGCGTTGCGTAAGGTGAGTTTGATGATAAATCCGTGAAATCAGTGTAATCCGTGGTTCCTTATTTGGGTGCTTGAAATAAATCTCCCGAAGCCGTCGGTCTTCGGGAGAGTGTCGTTGGCTACTTTACCTCTTCAACGTCCTTGTACCATTTCACCTTGTCGCCGATCTTGTCGCGCATCTTCCAGCCAAAGGACTTGGGCGCAGAATTGAGGGCGCTAAGAGCGCAGTCAACCTGGGAGGCGACTTTGGACTTCTCGTCGTCGGCGAGAGTGGTGTAAGTTTGGGCCAGCCGCTTCACCTTGTCGAGGTTCATGGTCACCGTGCGCCAGAAGCCCCAGTCGTCGGCGCAAATTTTTGTGATGTAAGACAAGTTGATGGTTTCGGCGTCGTGGTCGCCCCAGGGGTGCTCCAACAGGAGCATGATCATGTCGATGATGTCCTTCTGGTTAATCTTCACGATCTGGAGCTTCTCTAACACCATCTCCGCCAGCGGGATGGTGGGGCTGTCTTTTTCAAGGCGGCCGTTCCAGTAGATGGTGTGACAGAAGTCGAGCTTGTCCACAAAGATGTCCACGTGGAGGCCGGTGGCGGAGTGCTCGAAGATCATCCGCGCGCCTTCACTGTTGATAAAAACTTCAGTGTCTTCTTTGTAACCCAGAGCGGCCGGCATCCATTTGCGAATTTGCGCCGCTTGCCTGCCGTACCCGGCAAAGTCAATGTCGGTATAGGCGCGGCCCATCCGGGCCTGCAGGTGGCCGTAGTTGGGGCAGTGCTGGTGAAAGGCCAGCGAGCCAAGCAGGCGCAGGGTCAGCCCGGCGGTGTTGCCGGCGTCAACGATGCGCTTGACTTCGGTTTCAAACTTAAGCCGCTCAGAATCATTCTGAGCGGCCATACCAATTGAGTCGGTCATAGGAGTTAAATAAGGTTACTGCTTGTTTGCGTTCGCGGCGGCTAATTTTTCCATTCGCCCACAAGTGTAACGCAGGGTTATCCAGTCGCGCCGCGCCAGAAAACTCTTGGCCAGGGTCACCATCAACTCCGGGTCGGCGCCGGGGCGGGTGATGTACTCAGCATAGGCGCGCGCCGCCTCGTCGTCAATGCGCCCGATTTGCAAATGCGCTTGCACCAGCTGGAGCAGGTATTTGTCGCGTTCCAGCTCTGCCGTTCGCGTCCGGACGATCTTCTTTTTGACTTCAGTGGCTTGCTCCATCGCCCGCCGCACAGCCGACACAAACTCTTCGACGGTGAAGGGCTTGAGCACATACTCGCGCACGCCGGCTGACATCGCCTTCATGATCATGTCGCGCTCGCCCTCGCTCGACATGATCATGCACACCGTGGCCGGGCTGACTTTGGCAATGGCCTGAATGGCGGCGATGCCGTCCAGGCGCGGCATGTTAATGTCCATCACCGCCACGTCGGGTTGAAACTTTTCCGCCAGTTCAACCGCCTCCTGCCCGTCGCGGGCCACGGCCACCACTTCCAGTTCGCGCTCCAACGCCAGCATTGAACGCGCGCTCTTGCGAAACTCGGCGGTGTCGTCGGCGATGAGCAGGCGGATAGACATCAGAAAATCCCAACGGCCAAATTCCAACTTCCAAACCTGGAGTAAACAATGCGTACTTTTGGGCTTTTGGATGTTGGGATTTGGGATTTTCCTTTCTACTTGCCCTTGCCGCCAAAACTCCCCTTGCTGTTTTGCGGCAGAATCATTTCCACATCGGAATGCGGGCGCGGGATGACGTGGACGGACACGAGTTCGCCCACTCGCTTGGCGGCGGCGGCCCCGGCGTCGGTGGCGGCCTTCACCGCGGCCACGTCGCCGCGCACCATCACCGTCACAAATCCA
>CAYSIV010000223.1:0-11253 GCA_964431175.1 uncultured Anaerolineales bacterium | reverse complement strand
AGAAAAATAACGCCTGCCGATCTATGTACGTTAGCACACTATTATGGTGTTTCCGTGGCTGCATTTACTCGCCGCTTAGAAGACCTCAGATTACTTCCCACGGGGACTTGGGACAAACTTCGGGCAGGCGGATTCAAGGTTCGGCAAGCACAACAGCAACTTGGGTTAGGGGTAATTCCAGCTAGAGAAGAAAAACTCCCTATACGTTATCAATATCTTGCTGTAGACGCCTTTGATCGAGAGCTGTTCAGCGAAGGTCAACTCGCGCACTTCCTACAAGTTGATCGTCTTGAAGCTCGGCGTATTGCAGAAGCTCTACGGCAACAACCTGGCGGGGAAACGGACAATAATTCTATTACCCTCGACTTAGCACAAGTGTTAGATGTCCAGGAGGCGTAACGAACGATGGATGATATTGCCTCCTCTAGCCATCACATAATTCTAGATGCCTGTTGCATTATTAGCCTATATGCCTCGAGGCGCATGGGCGACATTTTGAAATCCGTTCGCAAATCAATAGCGGTAGCCGCATATGTTCGAGACGTAGAGGCGCTTAGGATCTATGGTGGACCAGAAGATAATATTAGGTTGACGGACGAGAAAATTGACTTGCAGCCACTTATTGATGCTGGTTTATTAGAGGTTGTATCTCTCAGTTCAGAAGATGAGGAAAACACTTTTATTGACTTTGCGTCAATTTTAGGCGACGACGGCGAAGCTATTACTGGAGCCATTGCAATCCATCGAGGTTGGATCGTTGGCACTGATGACCGCAAAGCCAGGGCATTTTTCTCTCGATATAATCCTCCTGTGGGGGTAATCGCAACTTTGGAGCTTATCAAGTATTGGGTAGATGTAGACTCCCCTTCCTTTGAGGAAATCAAAGGTGTTTTACGAAATATCCGTCTGCGAGCCAATTATGAACCGGACCGCAAGCATGTTCTTTTTGACTGGTGGCAAAAACATTCCAATACCTAATTTTTGAAGTAAACCAGGCTTGACTTATACAAAAAAACGCGCCGTAGCTCCTCGCCACAGCGCGTTTTCTTTACCACTTACTCCAACCGCTCAGTGAGATCTAACTCACACCATCACACCACTACATTCACCAACTTCCCCGGCACGTAAATAACCTTGCGGGGCGGCTTGCCGGCCAGATGTTTCTTCATCTGTTCGCTGGCCAGGGCCGCGGCCCGCGCTTCGGCCTCGCTGACGTTCACCGGCATCGTGATGCGGTCGCGCACTTTGCCGTTGACTTGCAGGATCAGAGTGATGACCTCCTCGGCGGCGGCGGCGGCATCATAATCCGGCCACGATTGCTGGTGGATCGAATACGGCCCTTTGCGCCGCGCCCACAACTCTTCGGCAACGTGGGGAGTGATCGGCGCCATCAACTTCAACAGCGTGTTCACAGCCTCCGCCCACTCCGGTGTGCCGCCCAGCGTCTCGGCGTACTTTTGCAAAGCGTTGGTCAGCACCATCAGCGCTGAGATGATGGTGTTGAACTCGTAGTTTTCAAAGTCGCCGCTCACCTTCTGGATCGTCTGATGGGTGATCCGCTTCAGCACCTTGGCCTCTTCGGCATCGGGATTGGCGGCCCGGGATTTGACGGTTTCGGTGGCCACTACCCAGACTCGATTCAACCACCGGGCCACGCCCTCGATGTTGTCGGTGCCCCACGGGCCGCCGTCTTCCCAGCGGTAGCCGAACATCAAGTAAGCCCGCACCGTGTCCGCGCCATACTTGGCCACCTGCGCATCCGGGTCAATCACGTTGCCCCGGCTCTTGCTCATGCGCTGGCCATCCGGCCCCAGAATTTGCCCCTGGTTGCGCAGTTGCGTCATCGGTTCGTGGCCCTCGGTCACGTTCATGTCGCGCAGAGCCTTATGAAAGAAGCGGGTGTACAACAGATGCATCGTCGCGTGTTCCGCGCCGCCGGTGTAAGCATCCACCGGCATCCAGTAGTCGTACTCCTCGGGGTCGAACGGCCCCTGGTCGTACTTCGGGCTCAGGTAACGCAGGTGATACCACGACGAGCACATGAAGGTATCCATCGTGTCCGTGTCGCGCTCGGCAGGCTGGTTGCAGATCGGGCACGTCGTCTTTTTCCACGTCGGGTGCAGTTTCAGCGGGCTTTGGCCGGTGGGCAACCACTCCACATCGTCGGGCAAGGTCACCGGCAATTGCTCGTCGGGAACCGGTACCTGCCCATGTTGCGGGCAGTACACGATCGGGATCGGCGTACCCCAGTAGCGCTGGCGCGAGATCAGCCAGTCGCGGATGCGATAAGTGACGGCGCCTTTGCCCACGCCCTTTTCCGCCAGCCAGGCAATGACATCCTGTTTGGCCGTCTCGCCGGGGGTGCCGTTGAACTCGCCCGAATGGATCATCGTCCCGTAGTGATCGTGATACAGGGCCTCACGATAGAACTCTACGGCGTCCAGCATTTCCATCACCGTGCGCCGGGCGCGGACGTTCGGCTCCAACTGCTTGCACCGCGCCAGAATCTTCTGCCCGGCCTCAACCGAATCCCACTCGGCCACATCGTTCGGGCCGTAGATGAAAACCCATTGCCCGCCGACGACTTCATTCCACTTGCCCGGCGCCACAAACTTCTGCGCGATCTCGATGTAGCGCGCCGTCTTCTGTTTTGGGATGGTGATATACAGCGAGCCTTGCTTCTCTTCAAACGAGATGTGCTCGTCGCGCAACGCCTCGGCCAGACCCTCGCGCATCGTGCCGCCCAGTGCGAATGATTTAGTCAGCCCGTCGGGCCGGTCAATCACCGGCAAGATGGGCAAGCCAAATTTCAGAGCAAAGGCAAAGTCACGGTCGTCGTGCGCCGGCACGGCCATGATGGCCCCCGTGCCATACGTCATCAGCACGTAGTCGGCGATCCAGATCGGGATCTTCGCCCCGTTCACCGGATTGACGGCATACGCCCCGATGAAGGCCCCGGTCTTCTCTTTATCCGTCGCCTCGCGTTCGATTTCTGTGTGGCGGGTTACTTCGCCTGCATAAGCTTCCACTTCGGACTTGCGGTCGGGCGTCGTCAACTTGGCCACCAACGGGTGTTCGGGGGCCAACACCATGAATGTCGCCCCCCACAACGTGTCGGGCCGGGTGGTGAAAATCTCAATCGCATCCCCCAACTCCGACTTAAAAGTGACGTTTGCTCCTTCGCTCCGCCCGATCCAATTTGTTTGCAGTAGTTGCACCTTCTCCGGCCAGTCAATCCCCTCGAAGTTCAGCAGCTCGTCGGCGTACTTCGTGATCCGGAAATACCACTGATCCAGATTCTTCTTGATCACCGGAGTCCGGCACCGTTCGCAATGACGGTCATCGCCGATCACCTGTTCGCGAGCCAGCGTGGTCTGACAATGCGGACACCAATCCACTGGCGACATTTTCTTGTAGGCCAGGCCGTGCTTAAACAGTTGGCTGAAAAACCACTGAGTCCACTTATAGTATTCGGGATCGCAACTCACCGCCTCGCGTTCCCAGTCCCACATGGCCCCCATCGACCGCAACTGCTTGTGCATGTTGGCAATGTTCGAGTACGTCCACTTCTTGGGATGGATACCGCGCTGGATGGCGGCATTCTCGGCGGGCAGGCCAAAGGCGTCGAAGCCGATTGGGTACATCACGTTGTAGCCCTTCATCCGCAGGTAGCGGGCGCGCGCATCCGACGGCGTCATAGCATACCAGTGGCCGATGTGCAGGTCGCCGCTCGGATAGGGCAACATTGTCAGGAAGTAGAACTTCTTTTTGCCGGGATCGATTTTGGCCCGATACAGCTTGTCCTTCTCCCACTTCTTCTGCCACTTCGGTTCGATAGCAGCCGGATCGTAGCGATTGGACGATTTAGCCGCCACTCCCCTGGCAACAGGCTTCTTGGCCGGCCTTACGGCTTTCTTCGCCGCCGTCTTCTTGGCGGCCACCTTCTTTTTGGTAACGGTCTTGACTTTGGCAATGGCTTTCTTGACCGTCTTCTTTTTTGTCGCTGTTTTTTTCTTTGTCGTAGCCATGTTCGTTATTCCTCATGCAAAGCGCAACTTGTAACATTGTGGTGCGATTTGGAAAATCGCCCTACAACTGTCACTCCTTCAAAAACCGAATCAATCTGTCGTTAAAAGGTTTTCCTAATTTCTGCGGCGCGCGGGCCGCAAGTTCCGGCTGACCCTCGCCCAACTCGAAGACGTGTAACTGCGAATTGGGAATCGCCTTGGCAAACATCTCGGCCTGTGAGACAGGCAGGTAAAAATCGGCATCCACCCACAGAATCAATGTCGGCACTTTCATCTTCCCGGCCAGGCCTTCGTTGTTCAACTGCTCCGCGCCCTCGGCGGCCACCAGCGCCAACTTGGTGATCCGACCCGGCTCGATCATCGCCGCCCGCCAGGCGACAAGGCCGCCCCAGTTGTAACCCACCACAGTCACGCGCGAGATCGCCAGCCGGTCAAAAACATCCAGCAGGCAATCCACTGCACTCTCAGTCGAGATCGGCCCGTCGGGCCGGGCGGCATCGCCGAAGCCCGGTAGTTCAACCGCAATAGCCCGGAAACCTGCCGCCGCGATTGATTCAAGATTCGTGTTCCACGCCCGCCAGTCGCTCAGGGGCGAAATCCGGCCATGGATGAACAAGACGGCTGGCCCTGATCCAACGATCCTGGCCTGAATGTGCCCGTAGGCAGTGTCGACAATTTGCGAGTCCATAAAACAAAAATCCCCCCGCCCGCTAGGGACGAAGGGATTCTCCGTGGTACCACCCTAATTCCTGTGTTGTCACCAGCACAGGCTCTTGACGCTATAACGGGCCAACCCGCTCAGTTTGGCTGAGTGCTCCGGGGCGAGTTCGGCCTTTGGGTGCTCCCGGGGCGCCGCCGGATTTTCACCTCGCCAGTCTTTGGCGATCCGGCTCTCTGCGGGATGGCTTACTACTCCTCGTCATCGCATTTATGCGGTAGGGGCGCGATCACCGCGCCCCTACGATTTGGTGGACCCAGAGGGATTCGAACCCTCGACCTTCTCAATGCCATTGAGACGCGCTCCCAACTGCGCTATGGGCCCCTATTTTGTTGGGGCGCGGTGACCGCGCCCTTACATCCAGGTGGACCTGGAGGGAGTTGAACCCTCGACCTCCTCAGTGCGATTGAGGCGCGCTCCCAACTGCGCTACAGGCCCCCAACTTCGGGCATTGTACCTGACGGACTCTGGCCTGTCAAGGAATATGCCGCAAATTTACGCGCCTTTTCTAACTTCCCTCAACCAATCCCACCCAAAGCCTATCCTCGACTCAAAG
The DNA here is from genome assembly GCA_964431175.1 of uncultured Anaerolineales bacterium. Classification (GTDB taxonomy): domain Bacteria; phylum Chloroflexota; class Anaerolineae; order Anaerolineales; family VGOW01; genus VGOW01. Next base: position 5,951 of record CAYSIV010000223.1, on the reverse strand, counting down.
CATCGTCCGTGATAATCTGGCAAAAGAACTTATCAAGGACAAAGCCATGCGCAAGCTCTTTTCCTTCACCTTCATTCTGACCTTGCTGATCGCCGCCTGCAAACCTGCTGCCACGGCCAGCCCGACTTCTGCCACCAGCCCCGCCGCGACTCCGGTGGTCGCCGCCACTGGTGGGGCAACGATCACCACCCCCTCCCCGACAGTTGGCAACAATACTGCCGCTTCTGCCACCGCCGCCATCAGCGAGATCAAAGGAACCGCCGAGCACCGGGGCGACGAGAAAGCCAACTGGGCAACTGCCTCTGTGGGGCAAGGCCTCGCCATCGGCAACCAGGTGCGCACTGGCGCAGAGTCGTTGGCCGCCATCCAATTTGCCAAAGGCGCCCTCACCCGCCTCGGCCCGGAGTCGATATTCACCGTCACCGAGCTTGGCGGCGACTCGCAGAACCCGCTCATCAAACTGCAACTGGCCGCCGGGCAGTTGTTCGTCCTCATTACTGGCTCGCTGGGCAAAGGCGGCGTTGAGATAGAAACACCCATCGGCGTGGCCGCCGTGCGTGGCTCATTAATGAGCGTCCAGGTGACCGACGATGGCCGCATCATCGTCGCCTGCCTTGAGACTCACAGCAACTGCCATTTGGAAAACGACAAGGGCGCGGTCGAGATTCAGTCCGGCCAGCAAGCCGAGATCGTCAGCGCCGACGAGCCGCCCACCCCTGCCGAGCAGATTGACGATTCGCAGCTCAACGCATGGCTGCGGAACAACCCGGAGGCGCAAGTAATTGTGCTGGAAGATAGCGATGCCGACGGCTACACCATCCTTCAAGGCGATTGCGACGACAACGACGACTCAATTCACCCCACCGTCCAAGACACGCCGAACGACGGTGTGGATCAAAACTGCGACGGGCAAGACGGAGTCCAGCCCGACGAAGACGGCGACGGCTACACCTTCTTCGACGGCGACTGCGACGATGACAACCCTAAAGTCAATCCGGGCGCTTCCGACTCGATCACCGATGGCCTCGACGCGAATTGCGACGGTTTCGACGGCATTGACAAGGGACTCTACGACGGCGATTTTGACGACGACCAAGTGCTCGACGCAGGCGACAATTGCCCGGACGTTTACAATCCCGACCAGTCCGACTCGGACGGCGACAAAGTGGGCGACGTTTGCGACACGGGTGATGCCGCCGATGCAATCAGCGACACGGATGGCGACGGCCTCCCCGATACCTTCGACATATGCCCCGAGCAATTTGGATCAGCCGAGCTCGCGGGTTGCCCGGCTGATGTTGAAGTCAAGGATAGTGATGGCGATGGGCTGGGCGACGATGTGGACTTGTGCCCGTTCGATGCTGGCCCGGCAAAAAACAGCGGTTGCCCGGCCGGCAATACAGCCAACGATCAAGACGGCGACGGCCTGACTGACGACGTTGACCAGTGCCCCGATAAGTTTGGCGATGCGACCCACAACGGTTGCCCCCCGCCCGACTCGGATGGCGACGGTCTGGCCGACGATGTTGACCAATGCCCGTTCGATTTTGGCTCAACCGAGAATAGCGGTTGCCCCGGCAGTGGCGGCAATGCCGACAGCGACGGCGACGGCATCCCCGACGACTCCGACCAGTGCCCTGATCAGTTTGGCAAACCGGAGCTTGGCGGTTGCCCCGACGCGGCGGGAGGGAGTGACGACCGAGATGGCGACGGCGTCACCGATGATGTTGACCAGTGTCCCGATCAGTTTGGCAAGCCGGAATTTGGCGGTTGCCCTCCGCCCGACTCAGATGGCGACGGCAAGACCGACGACGTGGACTGCGCGCCGTTCGACTCCAGCATCTATCCCGGCGCGGACGATCCGCTTGGCGACGGCATTGACCAGAACTGCGACGGCTTTGACGGCGGCGTGCGAAATCCGAACATCATCGTGACTCTATTCAAGCGTCAGGTGCCTATCGTTTCGTATCGTAGAGATTTGTGTCCGTGCTGGCCGCTTTGATTCTTATTCAAGGAGTGCCGATGCCTCAGCCCAAATTCATCCCGCTCGCCCACTACCACGAATATCCTGTCGTAGAAATGGGACGCCGCGCCGCCGACTTTTACGCCGAGATGAAGCGGCGGCGCACCGTGCGCCACTTTTCGGATCGGCCCGTGCCGCGCGAGATTATCGAGAACTGTTTGCGGGCGGCAGGCACCGCGCCCAACGGCGCGAACATGCAACCCTGGCACTTTGTGGTGGTGAATAACCCTGAAATCAAAAAGAAAATACGAGAGGGGGCAGAGGAAGAGGAGCGCGAGTTTTATGGCGGGCGCGCGCCCGACGAGTGGTTGGAGGCGCTGGCCCCGCTTGGCACCGACGAACACAAGCCGTTTCTCGAAACCGCGCCCTATCTCATCGTCATCTTCGCCCAAAGCTTTGGCCTGCTTCCCGACGGGCGGAAGGTGAAGCACTATTATGCCCAAGAGTCGGTGGGCATTGCCACTGGCATACTCATCACCGCCGCCCATCTTGCCGGGCTGGCCTCGCTCACCCACACGCCAAGCCCGATGGGGTTTCTGAACCAAATGCTGGACCGTCCGTCTCACGAGCGCCCGTTTTTGATTTTAGTCGTGGGTTATCCGGCGGCAGGGGCAACCGTGCCGGACATTGGCAAGAAGCCGCTGGAGGAGATTGCGACGTTCTTGTAAAGGCAACCGCCGATGACATGGATTTGGGATTCGCGATCCGCCTCATCGGCGAAATCTGCAATTCCAACTATGCGGGCGTAAAGGGGCTGAGGGCTTCCAGCGGCCAGGCTGATGCAGGCAGAGGCGGTAGCAGCCCGGCAGAGAGGACGGCCTGCATAAAGGTCTGAGCCAGTTCGGGGTGAGGCGAGTTGCTCGGGATGCAAAAACAGTCTTCCCAAAGTTCTGCGCCTTCGGCAGGCAAAGCGAACATCCAATCACCAGTGGCGCTCGCCGGGCCGATGGCCAGAGCGGCATCCTCGAAAGGATGAGGTTTGAGATCAGAGATTAGAGATTTGGCCTGGGCGCGGGCGACAGTATCCCGGGTGTTGATCGAGTAGCCGAGTGATTTAAGAGCGGCGTGGAATGTTTCGGATGACGGGAGATAGGCAGGCTCGGTTCGAGCCAAGGCGAAAAACTCAACCCAGGATACGGGCGGGGTGAGGCCGCGCGCGAGAATACCAATTGCGCCCCGCCCCACGGGCAAGCTAAAGGCGTTGAGCGGGTCATAGGCGCGTTGTGGTAATGCAGGCGCAGGCATCGGCGACAACTCGCGCACCCGGCCGCGCTGGATGAGGCCGGTGAGAATGTGAGCCGGGACGATGGCTAAATCATAACCATCCATTCTCTCAGCTACACTTTTGCCATCCTCAGCGCCACTGAGTCGCACAGCTAACCCGGTAGAGGCGGCGGCTTGGGCGAAGGCACTGGCTGAAATTGCGCGGGTGAGGCCCAGCAGGCGAAGCGTGGCGGCAGTGCGAGCAGGCGACTGCGTGAGAATCGGAGCTGAGGCCGAAAGCGGCTTCAAGCCCAGCAGTGCGCCTGCCCCGGCGGCGCCGGCGAGTTTGAGGAAGTGGCGGCGAGAAAGTTTCACAGGCCGGAAGTGTGGATCAAAAAAGGATTTGCGTCAAGCGGGAGATACCAACTATCAGTACATCACGAAACAAGCGGGCTGAGCGTGTCGAAGCCCGCGCCCTTCGACAGGCTCTGGGCGCTTTCGTGATCTACTGACTATCACAGCATCTTCTTGACGTTACAGATTTGGGCAGTTATACTGCGGGCAGTTCGGGGTGTGGCTCAGTTGGTAGAGCACCGCGTTTGGGACGCGGGGGTCCGCGGTTCAAGTCCGCGCACCCCGACAGCAGTTGCAAATCCCAAAACCCCAAAAACCAAATTCCAAGAGTTTCAATGTTGGGATTTGAGGTTTGGGATTTGGGATTTTCTTTTCCATCTTTCCAACATCAACCGCGTCGACTCAAAGGCAATCTCCGGCAGTTCGTCCGGGCCGAAGAAGGCGGCCTCACTGGCATCATCTCCTGCAATAAGTGTGCCGCCCACAATTTTGGCGCGATAGAAAATCACAAAGCTGGCCCCGCTTGACCACTCGCGGCCAGCCACGATGTCCAATAGTTCCACCCCCTCAACCTTCAGGCCGGTTTCCTCTTCGCACTCGCGCACAGCGGCCAGCGCCGGGTCTTCGTCGGCGTCCACAAAGCCGCCGGGCGTCACCCACATGCCCTTGCGGGGCGTGTTGGCCCGCCGGGTGAGCAGAATCTTGCCGTCCTGCTCCACCAGGGCCGCCGCCGCCACTTTGGGGTCGTCGAAGTGAATGTGGCCGCACGACGGGCAAACGGCCCGCACCTTGCCGTAGGCCTCGCGTTGTTCCATTGCCTGGCCGCACTGAACACAAAAGTTGATCGCCATCTGGGATTGTTTTACCACAGAGAACACAGAGCGCACAGAGAGTGTTTTGGTATCTCGGTGCGCTCTGTGGTGAATTACCTGCGGCGAAGAGCGAGCGAAGTTGTGATAAGGATGATAAGCAGGACGCCCAGAGCGAGTTCGACGGTGCGCACCGGGAAAGACGGTTGAACCGCCTCTTCGATTGCCACCGGGGATTCAACTTCAGGCGTTTCAGTGACCGTCGCCACCCGCTGTGAAGAATCAGGGGTTGGACTCTCAAGGGTGGCCGAGTCGGCCACCGCTTCGGGCGGGGTCGCCGTCTCCCCAACAGAGGCGGTTGTATCGAGTGGAACTGCCTCCGGCCCGGTGTTCGTCGTTCCAACACCCCCGCCTGCGACGGGCGCACCAGTGAGCGGCTCAACAGACGACTCTAAAGGAGGCGCGAATACCGCCACTCCGGCTTCGGGCGTTTCAGTAACGGCTTTCAACGAAGCTGATTCGGTCGTCTTCGCGTCGGCGGCGGCTGGGGCTTCGGCCACCTGGAAATTTTCAACCTGAGCGGCCGGCGCCTGAGCCGGAGCCGCGGCGTTGAAGCCGCCGCCCAGGTCTGCCGTGATGATGACGGCAAAGAGGACGGTAGCCAGCGCCGTAGCAATGTTCACTACCGGGAGCAGACGGGTGAGCGGGCGGGCAGGTGTTGCCAGTCCACGCGCTTTGAGCATTTTCGGAGTCAGGGTGAAGTTGCGGGGCGGCTTGACCTTTGGGAGAGATGCCAGCGACGTCTTCACCGAACGCAGGTCGTCAAGAGTCGCTTGTAATTTTGGTTCGGCGGCCAGTCGGCGTTCGAGTTTGGCGCGTTCTGTCTGGGCCAGTTGATTATCGAGGTAGGCCGAGAGCAGTTCAAGCTCGCGGTCGTGAGAGGAAAGGAAGAGGCTCATGTCTGCTCCCTCTCCAGACGAAAGGCGGCCGGCAAAAGTTCCCGCGTGCGCGCTCGCGCGATGCAATCGCGCAGTTTGGCCCGGGCGCGGGCGATGCGGCTCTTGACCGTGCCCAGAGCAACACGCATGTGGCTGGCGATCTCGGCGTAGTCCATCTCCTGCACGTCGCACATGACGATGGCCAGGCGCTGATCGTCGGGCAATGCGTCGAGGCAGTGCTGGAGGGCGCTCGCCAGTTCGGCGCGCTCGGCGTGGGCCTCGGGCGATTCGGTTTCGCTCACCAGTTGGGCTTCGCCGTCGGCGTCGGGGCCGGTTTCGACGACGGCCAGGGCCTCGAGCGAGGCGGCCGGGCGGCGTTTGCGGCGGCGCAGTTCGTCGTAGCAGGCGTTGGTGACGATGCGCATCAGCCAGCCCTTGAACGAGCCGCCGCGATAACTGCGAATGTTCTTGTAGGCCGAGATGAAGGCGTCCTGGGTCGCGTCCGAGGCCGAGTCGCCGTCGCCCATGATCCGATAGGCCAGGTTGTAGACGACCGATTGATATTCCAGCACCAGGCGGTTGAACGAGTCGAGGTCGCCGCGCTGGGCGTGTTGGATGAGGGCG
>CAYSIV010000222.1:0-11275 GCA_964431175.1 uncultured Anaerolineales bacterium | reverse complement strand
GAGTTTTTCCTGCTCCCAAGCATTGTCCACGCCCGCCCACCTGCCAGTAACGCAAACCGTTGAGCGCATAGGTAGTTTTGTCAGCAGCTCGAGTACAATTCTCGAAATATGAACTAACCCGGATGACCACATGCACCAGCCTAATGACGACTTTCAAGATCGTATCCAACGTATCCTGAATGAGTACAAACGCGAAGAACTTTCCGACAAATATGGCGCGCAATTCTCCCTCGAAAGCAATCCTAACTCGCCACCAGAAGTCGAAGCTCAGTGGCTTGAACACATTGATGAGTTCGAACACCAATTCGAAAATGCAACTCAAATCCCGCTCCGCGAATTTGTCGGCTCTCCGTCCACGCGACCCCTAGCAGACATCCTTCCTTCTGAACTAGAAGCCGAACTCAATCATCTGCTCGACCTCCTGGCTGAACATGGCGTCTTTGTGGATTTCCTGCATGAAGTAGAGACCAATGAAGCATACCGCTTCATCATAGAGGAACTTCTCGACGAAGAAATCGACAACATACGTATTCCAGGCATGCAGCTGCACTTCATTTATGAAGAGTTCCACCCGAACGACAAAGAAGATGCCAGAATGTGGGCAGAAGAATTTTTGGACGCTTTCTTCAGGAACGACGGAGAACAACTTGCAGTGGCGGTCAGCGACGAGGACTTACGCGATGCGCGCGGTGAGCCTATCTCACCTACGCAGATGCGTCAACTTATGGCACGATTTCACGCCAGTTATGCGTTCATTTCAAACTTCGCGGCCACGCCGTTGGCCTGCGAAGTCGATGGAGATCGCGCTATCGTAGAGATTGGCTTATCTTGGGAAAGTTCATCGCAGAATCTTGCTCAGGCAGTTGCGACGACGGGGCGAGCCATGCTTCATTTGAAGCGGAGTCGGTATGGCGGATGGGACGTAACGCAAGCCATCTTGCCAGGCTTATTGTGAAAATCCGGTTCAATACCACGGTGCGCCCAACCCCGGCATGGTGTGTCCTGATAAATCATCGTCTGCTTGCTGGTGAAAGTCCAGCTCTGGTAACTGTCAGGAGGCCACCCTTCGACTGTGCTCAGGGCAGGGCATCCGGTGCATTTGGGTGACTGGATGTGCCGAAGCGATGTATCCCCCTGAGAAAGGGGAGCAAAACAACAGCCCGTAACATAAAGTGAACCCTTCGACTGCGCTCAGGGCAGGCCTTGCAGCGTCGAAAGAGCCTGCCCTGAGCTTGCCGAAGGGTTGGCCCGGAAACGGGACAAGAGGGAGCCGAGCTTGTCATGCCCAGCGAAGGCCACGGAAACGGCGAAGACCCTGAAGACACAGCCGTCAAGAACCCTCCGGCGTAGGGAGCATGGGATGTTGCGACAGTAGACGATGAAACAGGAGAGGTCTCATTCGGTCGGTTGTCCACAGCAACCGTAACAAAAGGTATAAGTCGAAAGACGAAATCCAGGCGGACGCCGGATGAGAAGTCGGAGGAGGCCATAATACCGTTGATGGTCAAGACAACATAACTTGATCGGAGGGAAGGGCCTCTGCTTCAATCATGTCCAGCGGAGAGGTAAGTGACGGTGCATGCCGAAAGGCCAATCACACCAGAGGTCAAAATCACGAGAACTCCAGCGCAGACTAGGCTTGCGAGCCAAAGAGGGAAACGCCATCATCATGAGCCGAATGTGGTCGGCAGCAATCATGATTGTGGTTGGTAGAACTTTGAACGCTTCAGGCTGAAGGTTGTCGGAGAGCCGTGTGAGGGAAAACCTCATGCACGGTTCGAGGTGGCAGGGGGTGGAAACCAGGACAGTATGTCCCAGGCGCCACTCCCTGACCCTGCCACCCGACCGCGCTTCGCGCGGGGCCAACGAGGCGCCCCGGCGAAGGGTCGTATAATTCAAGCGAGTCTTCGTCTCGGAGTTCGCGCGGCGGCTGATGCTCACGTTAGGCAGCAGCGCGATCCACAACAACTACAATCAGGAGTCCACATGGCACATCCTCAACCTCAGGGTTTTCTCGCCGTCCCACGCATTGGCAAGGGACCCGGTGTATTGGTCCTGCATGCCTCGTGGGGGCTGAACGACACCATCAAGGCTTTCTGCAAGCGACTGGCTGAAACCGGTTTCGTGGTATTCGCCGCAGACCTCTACCACGGCAAAGTCGCAGACACCATTCCCGATGCGGAAGTCCTTGGCAATGCTCTCGACGCCAAGCACGTTCAGGCCGAGGCCGAGATCGCGGATGCCTCACTTTTTCTAAACGAACGTGCTCGACAAGCCGACCGAGGCCTTGCAGTGATTGGCTTCTCTCTGGGCGGCTATTATGCACTGAACCTCGCCGCCGCCCATCCCGAGCACATCCGTTCCGTCGTCCTTTTTTACGGGACCGACGGGACCATGGGCACCGACTTCAGCAACTCAAAAGCAGAATACCTGGGTCACTTTGCCGAGAACGATGAGTTTGAGACGCAATCCAATGTTGACAGTTTGGAGGAACGCCTAAAACGTGCTGGCCGCCCTGTCACATTCTATCGTTATGCTGGCACAGGTCATTGGTTCTTTGAACCTGACCGCTCACAGGCTTACAACCAAGCGGCAGCGAACATGGCATGGGATCGAACTCTGGCCTTCCTGAAGCGTTCCTCCACGTTGTGAGTCCGACCGATACTTGCTGCCTAACAAAGCGTGCACTGGACAGGTGGGATTCGTCGCCACGCTTCGCGTCGAGCATTTTTTGGTTGTCGAGCCTGTCGAGACACTGGCTTCGAGTTTTTCTGCCCCCAAGCATTGTCCACGCCCGCCCTGGTTGTCGAGCCTGTCGAGACACACCGCCACTAACGCAAACCGTTGGGCCGCTGGTTGAATCGCCCCACGCGCTACATGACAATCGGCACGAGCAGAGCCTATGAGACAGAGAAAGGGAAAATGCCTATATGTCAAGTCTTGACCTATCCTCGTTTACTTACCGTCCACTATCCGTGCGCCTCGCTGTAGGTGCATACCAATCACACAAGGAGATACACCATGTCTGAGCAAGAGAACATCAAAGCCGCCCATGCCTTTTTCGAGGCCTGGAATGCCGGCGACTTGAGCAAGGCCGATTTGCCACACTGCGGACAGGGGCGATGATCATAATTGCGGTTCTGTTTGATGATCTTTGGTCAGTTCCCAAAACGATCCTGCTCAACTCAAACCTTTACCGGCTGACCAATACGCGCCGACTCATACGCCGCCAGTGCGACTTCCACTGCTCTCAAACCGTCGCTGCCAGTGACACTCGGCCCACGCCCGGCATGGATGGCGGAAACGAATTCGCTAACCATCGCCTGGTTCATATCCGAGCCCCAATACTGCCAGACCGGGCGCTGGTTGGCCGAATTGTATACGGTGACATTTTGTTTGAAACCATCCACAATGACAGCACCACGCTCTGTGACCATTTCAAAGGTCAGGCCGCCCCAGGTAGGCCAGTAAGGCGGGCGGCTCCATGAGGCGTCAATACTGGCAAACACGCCATTCTGGAAAGTAATCATCTCCAGTCCGCCGGTTTCTACTTCCACTTCATCCGCGTGGAAAATCTTATTCGTCCGGGCGTAGACTTCAGCAACTTCGCTGCCCAAATACCAGCGCATGATATCCACCAGATGGGCGGTGTGATCCATCAGTGCGCCGCCACCCGCCAGAGTGGGATCAACAAACCAGGCGCGGTGTTTGGTGGGCAGTTCGCCCTGATTGGTGGCATTAAAGCAAAAAACCTGGCCAAGCTCCCCAGAGTCCAAACGGGCTTTGACTTCCTTCAACGGGGCGCTGAAACGCATTGGAAAAGCCGTCATCAGTAACACCCCGGCCCGGGCGCAGACATCCACCACCGCTTTTGCATCAGGGAGATTGGTGGCGATGGGCTTTTCACACAACACATTGATATTATATGAAGCAGCCATTTCCACTAACGGAAGGTGCCTGACATTTTCGGAGCAGATAATCACACCGTCGGGTTTGCTGGCGAGCAAAGCTTCGTAGGTAGGGTAGAACGGCGCGCCGTGCGCCCGGGCAAAATGCTGTCCGCGCGCGGGGTCTTCGTCAGCTACGCCGCAGACTTCCACACCGGGGATGGCGCGCAGGTTGGCGATATAGGCTTCGCCATGATGGTGGGCAAAACTCAGGATGCCGATTTTCATGACAGCACCTCCGCGCCCCGTGCAGGAACCGGGACTACCTCGAGGGGTTGGAGTGTAACGGCTTTTCCGCTGGCGGCGGATTGGATAGCGGCTTCGGCGATCTGCACCGCTGCCAGGCCGTCTTCGGCAAGAACACGCGGCTCTTTTTCACCGACCAACACAGCGTAGAATTCTTTAATCTGGGTGGTGTAGGGGCTCTCGGAAACCGGGCTGGAGGGCAGGCCTACATCCGGCGAGTCACTGCTAGGTTTGGCGATCAGGTTCAGGATAGGCGCTGTATCGGCAGAGTCGCACTCAATCAATCCTCTATCACCGGCAATTTCCAGATGGGTGCGAAAGGTGGGCGGCGGGTAAGCCCAGGCTCCGGCAATATGCGAGAGCGTTCCACTACGGTGCGTGAGAATGACCAGCCCGTAGTCGATCGGCGCATCGGGGTGTCTACTCGTGACCTTTTTGGCGAAAACACTTTCAACATCCCCGGCAATCCAGCGGGCGTAATCGAAGTCATGAATCATAAAATCCATCAGAATCCCGCCCGATTTAGATTCATCCAGAAACCAGTTTCCGGCCGGTTTCTTGGGACGGAAACTGCCCCGGCTCAGCCGGATGACACCTGGTTTTCCGATTTCGCCGCGCGCCACGCTCGATTTTGCCAGTGAATATTCGTTAAAGAAACGCACCACATGCGCGACAAGCAGTTTAACGCCCGCTGTGCGGCAGGCAATGATCATTTCGAGTGCCTGGGCGCTGTTACGTGCCAGCGGTTTTTCGCAAACGATGTGTTTTCCCGCGGCTGCCGCCTGCAGAGTCATTGCATGGTGCAAGTGCGTGGGTGTGCAGATATCCACTACATCCACATCGGGCAACATGGATGCCAAATCCGGGTAAATTTTGACATTGTACTGTTTTGCCAGCCACTCGGCCTCCTGCGTTGTTTCAGCCACAAAACCCACGATTTCAGCGTCTGTCTCGGCCCAGCCAGCGGCGTGGGTGGAGCCCATGAAACCGACGCCAGCAATTCCAACTTTCATGCCAGCCTCCTGGTTTTAAGATAAGCTTACTTGAGCGCGCCCGCCGTGATACTGCGAATCATCTGGCGGGAGAAAATCAGGTAAATAATCAAAATCGGGACCATCGCCAGGGTCAGGGAGGCCAGGACGGCATTCCAATCGCTGACAAATTGGCCGAGGAATTGTTGTACGCCCAGAGTAACTGTGGCGGTGTTGGCGCTGGGGGCCAGAATTAGCGGGAACCACAAGTCATTCCAGATCGGGATCATGGTAAAGATGCCAATCGCGCCGATGGCCGGGCGCACCAGCGGGATGACCAGCCCAAAGATGCGGTATTCGTTAGCTCCATCGATGCGCGCCGCGTCTTTGAGTTCTTTTGGCGCCTGGCGCATGAACGAACTGAGAATAAAAACGGTCATTGGCAGAGATTGGGCGATATAGACCAAAATCAGCCCGAGCAGTGTGTTGACCAGATTAAAGTTGACCATCAGTTTCAGAATGCCCACTGTGCCCAGGCGGATGGGAATCATGATCCCGAGGGACAGGTAGAGTGCCAGCAGCGTATTGCCTTTGAATTTGTATTCCGAAAGGGCGAAGGCCGCCATAGCGCCGATGAGCAGTGTCAACAGCAAAGATGTGACGGTCACAATCAGGCTGTTCGTGAAGTATGTGCCAAAATGGGAGCGTTCAAGCACCGTTTTGTAGCCAATTAAATCGAAAGTAGTCGGCGTTGGCAGGGAAAACGGCGAACCAAAAATGTATTTTTTGGCTTTGAACGAGTTAATCACAATCATAAAGATCGGGAAAAGCGCGATGATTGTGTAAATCGCCAAAATAAGCTGTGGAATAGCCGCTTCAAGAAATTTGCGGACTTTGTAACCGGTCGATTCGGTGCGAATGGGTTGTGAATTTGTATTCATGCTCGCCTCACATTTCGATGTTCTGGACCCGGCGCTGCCACACAAAGGTGTAAAGCATAACGCCGGTCAGAATAATCAGGAACATCATTGCCGCAACGGTTGCACCCATTGAGGGGTCACCGAGTTGAAGCTGTTGGCCAAAAAATGTCCGGTAGAAGAACGTGCCCATGATATCGGTGGCAAAGTCGGGGCCGGCGTTGGCGCCTTTCATCGTGTAGATCAGGTCAAAGGCGTTGAAATTCCCCACAAAGGTCAGAATCGACACAATCCCGATGGTGGGTAGGATCAAGGGAAATTTAATCCACCAGAAAGTTTTCCAGCCGGTCGCGCCATCCATGGTGGCGGCTTCCATCAATTCCTCAGGGATGGCAATCAGCGCAGCGTAGAACAGAATCATCGGGATGCCGATAAACTGCCAGACCGAGATCAATGCAACCGTCGGCAGGGCAGTGGAGGCGAGCCCCAGCCAGGGTTTGAACAGAAAACCCAGCTGGAAAATACCCAGAATGCTTTTGCTGACGCCCCAGAGTGGATTCAGGATCAGGTTCCAGATAAAACCGATAATTACCACTGAGAGGACGGTCGGCATGAAGTAAACGGTGCGATAGAAATTGGCACCACGCCGTTTGTCGTTTGAAATCAGCGCCGCCAGCATCAGCGCAATTGAGTTCTGCACCACCATGTGGATGGCGAAGAAGATGAAATTGTTTTTTAGCGCGCCAGAGAAGCGTGGAGCAAAGTTGGAATTGGTGAATAACTTGACGTAGTTAGCCAACCCTGCAAAAACTTCCCGGTTATCGGCTGTACTCGTGTAAAAACTCATCCTGAGCGAGTTGAGCAAAGGATAGACCATAAAAATGGTATAGATGATAATGGCGGGGGCCAGGAAAACAAGAATATAGCTGGGGAATTTTTTGCGCTCGTATATGGCTGCCTCCAATCCCGTACCCAAGGTCCGGCATTATATGCAGGAACCGGGACTATCTCGCGCTCAAAAATGGAGTGTGGTGGTTTGCAGCTTACACGACAAACCACCACAGAAAATCATTCGAACCGGTTTACGGCTTGTACCACTTATCCAGGCCGTCCTGAATTTCCTTGCCGGCCTGTTCGGGGGTCAACGTGCCGTTCATCACCGCCGCGCTGACGCGCCAGAGTTCGTTCTCGAGGTTGGGTTCACCGCGGGAGAGAATCTGGTACGAGTCGCGAATGGTGGACTCACTCGTCTGGCGCCAGCCCAGGAACTCATTCGCCAGCGGGTCCTTGAGGGTGATGTTGTAGTTGGAGAGCGTGAAGAAACCGGGCAGGGCATTGCTGTACAGTTCAGCAAATTCCTGCGAGGTCATCCATTCCAGGAAGACCTTAGTTTCGGCAGGGTGCTTGGTGGCGGCGTTCATGCCCATGGCAATGTCTGTGTGGTCGCTGATGTAGGAGGTATCACCGGCATTTTCCACGTAGGGCGGGAAGATACCCAGCTTGAAAGTGGCATCCTTTTCGAATTGGCTGATTTCCCACGAGCCGGTGGGGTAGATCGCGCCCTTGCCCAGGGTGAACAGACTCTGCGCATCCGGATACTTCACAGCTTGGTAGCCTTCGGGCAGGTAAGGAGCCCATTCTTTCAGGTCAGTCCAGGTCTGGATGTAAGCAGCATCCGTGTATTTGCCGGTGCCAGCGATGAGAGACTTGCGGCCTTCCTCGCCCTTCCAGTAGACGGGACCGATGTTTTGGAAACCCATCGTAGCGGATTCCCACTGGTCAGCGGTGCCCATCACGAGCGGGGTTTCGCCGTTGTCTTTGAGAGTCTTCAGCGCGGCAAAGAACTCATCGCGGGTGGCGGGCTCTTTGATGCCGTACTTGTCAAACATATCTTTGTTGTAGAAGAAGCCATGGATCACCGAGGCCATCGGGACGCAGAAGGCATCCTTGCCATCATCCGTAATCCAGGCCGACTTGGCAACATCACCAAAGTTTCCCATACCGGGCAGGTCAGTCAGAGAAGCCAGGTAGCCCTTCTGGAACAGGCTCAGGGAGGCGTCGAAGGGACGGCAGGTGATCATGTCGCCAGCAGTACCACCTTCGAGTTTGGTGTTCAACACACCGTTATACTCAGCGGGGGCGCTCGGCGCAAAGACCACATGAATGTTTGGGTTTTTGGCTTCAAAAGCGGGGATAATCTGATCCTGCCAGATCGACAGGTCATCATTACGCCAGCTTTCGATGGTGATGGTCACTTTTTCGGCAACGGGGGCCGCAGTCGCGGCGGGAGCTTGAGTGGCAGCCGGGGTGGGAGTGCCGCAGCTTGCGAGCGACATGGAAAGAACGACGAGCAGGCTTAAGAAAATCATTGTCTTACGCATATTCTTCTCCTTCTTCTTGCAGGTAAAAAACGTTTTTTAGATATTGGGTTGGTGCATCACCAGTTTATGACTTTGTTTTGCTGCCATCACCTCCTCTCGGTAAAATACCATGCCAGGCTGGCCGCGCCAACTGCGCTCGCTTGTTGCCGCGAAGGCACAATTTGTAATTTGGCATGGCTTGCCTGTAAAACGCGTGTTTCAAGTTCCATCCTTGCGCGCGGGACTACCAGGTCAAAGACCGCCAAGCCCAGCCCGCCGCCGATCACCACCAGCGACGGGTTTGTCACCGCCGCGCAGAATGCAAGCACAATTCCCAGTTGACGGCCCATCTCTGCCAATGCCGCAAGCGCCAGGGCGTCATTGTTTTTGGCAGCTTGGATAACGACCGCCGGGTTGACGTTTTCAGGCTCCAGGGCGGATTCTGCTGCCCCGGCCTTGCCCAGCGCTTTGAAAAGTGCCACCAACCCGTATCCTGATATGACTGTTTCGGCGCAACCTCTCAGCCCGCAGATACACTGGCGCCCCTGCGGATCGAGCGAGATGTGCCCAAGTTCGGTGGCGTTGCAGTTCGCGCCGGTGATGAGCTGCCCGCCAGCGAATAAACCGCCACCCAGCCCGGTTCCAATCGACAGGTAGAGAAAATCCGGGAAATTTTGGGCCACTCCAAAGACATACTCGCCGATGGCGCTGGCGTTTCCATCTTTTTGCACCCACACAGGCAGGGATTGTTTCAGACGGCATTTCAGTTCGTCTGCCAGGCGCACATCCTGCCAGCCCATGTTGACCGCGTCGTGAACAGTTCCGGCCTCAGGGTCGACCACGCCGGGCGAGCCGATACCAATTCCGAGCAGGGTCAGCGGATAATTGGCCGCCTCACTGTTCAGATCATTCGCCAGAGAAGCGATACGTTCAATCACCGGGGCAACGCCCTCTTCGGGTAAGGTGGGCAGGATGCGGGTAGAAAGGACCTCGCCGGTTCCCGTTACCAGCGCGGCGGCAATTTTCGTCGCTCCAAGGTCAATTCCAATCGCGGCTGTGTCCATAGCCTATAAATGTGGGTTGACCTTGCGCCACTCATCCAGCAGTGCCGCGTTATGTTCTGCCGCACCAGTCATGTTCAGGCTGGCAAAGACGGGCAATTTGTCGCTGGCAATGCCACGCGCTTGCAAGGCTACAAGGCACTCAACGACCAGACTGTTCCAGAGTAACGCGCCCAAAATGGTGGAACTGGGGCCAACGCGCCACCCGCAATTTTCGAGCTGTAACAGCGCATCTCCAGGAACACCGCCGTTATCAAGGGCGAGGTCAGCGGCTTGATCAAGACGGATTCCCAGCGCCGATTGCGGCGCGATCTTTGCATATTCCAATGCGCTGACGGAAACCACGTACAGGCCGCGCTTTTTGGCTTCAAGCGCCAACTCCACGGGCAGGCAGTTCACGCCACTGTTTGAGAAAACAAAAAGCATCTCGCCCGTTGCTGGCCGGTAGCGTTCGAGCAAACCGGCTGCCACGCCGGGGGTACGCTCGAGGCGGCTGCTCAGATGCGCATCCTCATGCAGCATCAACGCCGACAAGAAAACCGGAGTCGCTGCGGCCAGCCCGCCCGCGCGATAAAAGGCTTCTTCAGCGATCAAATGCGAGTGACCACTGCCAAAGAGAAAAATACGCGCACCCGCCTGGACGGTATCAGCCATGCGACTGGCCACGAGACACAAGCTATCGCGCTGGCTCTCCAAAACGCGTTCTTGCATGGCTTGTATCGCCTGAAAATATTTCCGCATGGCACTTCCCTGAATGGTATTCATTTAACCAATTCCCAATTCGTTGGTAAGCAGCAACGCGGCTGGCTTTGATATGTGTGACGATAAGAGCCGAAAGCCCAAAAGACAGAATATCCTCCGCAAGTCTGTCTTGGTCAGTTTCCGGCTACCCGAATTCCATGGTCGCTTCCAGCAGAATCAAGTCCACGGGCAGTTGCTGGCCACGCAGGTGAACAGCCTCGTTAATTTGCACCCAGTAAGGATCGGTGCGGGTAAGCCAAACTCCAATGCGGAGACGGTCAGGCATACAGTGTCAAGAGTGAATGGAAGAAAATATGATTGGGCAACGTCCAAATAATTATATACTGTTATTTTAGTAACTACACAGTGAATTTTACCTAAGGGTTGTCAAAAACGAAAAAGCCAGAGACAATCAAAGCCGTGGAGCCAATCCGATTGCCAAACGAAAAAGAAATCAATGCTGCGTATGAAGAAGGAAAAGAAGCGGTGTTGAAGTTATTTCAAGACACATTTGTAGTTCTGACAGAGCGAATTCAAAAACTGGAAGACCAACTTGATACAAACCCTGATAAATTACTTTCGTCTCCAGACGCTTATTTCCTAACAACCGATAAATACTTTTTGCGATTGCCCAGGTTTCTCCGTCTGCCTTCCCATTCTGGCGAGCCATTCCAGTAATGACCGGGGTCTGTCCTCCGAGAATTCCGAGCAGCATGTTTCCCAGCACTTTCTTCCTCCGACTATCTGGCAACATTTCCATCAGAGGCTCTGTGTGGCTTTGGATGGTTTTCTGGATTTCTATAATGGACAACTTGGCAAGAATACTTTCGAGGGCTACATTTATGGTGGCTCTGCTCATTGGGGTTGGATGACCGCACCTCTACTGTACAACCACCGAGCAGAACTTTTTACTTCTTCACGACTTGCGGGTAATCACCAGATACAACTTACTACGCCAATTGGCTCCCATCCGCGTTCCTAGAGCAAATTCCACTTTCGTTTACGGCCTGCTCCCGCTGGATTGTCAAATCC
>CAYSIV010000221.1:0-11282 GCA_964431175.1 uncultured Anaerolineales bacterium | reverse complement strand
TTATTTTTGGACAAATACTTAGGGTCTTCGAGACCCTAAGGGTTTGGCAGAACTTCGATCTCTACTTCGGCCAGCGCCAGCCAGCGCGGCCCGGCATTCAGGCGCACGTAGCGGGCAAGAAGCGGCGAGGCAAATTTCAATTCCGACCACGTGTCGGGCAGATACTGACTGCAATCGGGCCGGCCACAGTCGTTGGCGCCCCCGAACGCCGCCGTCCAGGTCTGGCCGTCAACACCTACTTCGACGCTTGTCACAAAAACCGCGTCGCCCGTGTCCACCACCGGCCAGAACTTCACTGCCGACACGAGCATCTTCTCGCCCAGATCAAAAACCCACACGCCGTAACCGCCGCCACGAAGCGAAGCCCACGTCTCCGTCAGGCCATCGTGCACGTTTTCCGCATCGCCGAACAGTTCGCCGATGAACGAAACGGCAAAGTCGCCCGTGTAAGCCGGTTGTGGCTCTGGGGTGACCGTAGGGAGGGCGGTGGGCGGCAAAGGCGTGTCAGTCGGCGGAACCGGTGTCGGCGTTGGCGACGGCAACACGCCGCCACAGGCCGCCAGCACCAGCATGACTGTCGCCATCAAAATTCTTGTCATAGCAACCTCTCTTTCCAACTTCCAATTTCTAACTTCCAACTTTCAACCTTCAACTTTTATACACCCTCGGCACGCGGGCCATGATGCCGCTGGTCACATCGTAGTTGATTGTCCCCCACCAGGCGGCGGCGTCATCGGCAGTGAGTCGCGCCCCGCCCTGCCCGCCGATCAACACCACTTCGTCTCCCATCTTCACGCCCTCAACGCCGCTCACATTGGCCATGATCTGATCCATGCACACCCGGCCCACCACCGGCACGCGCCGCCCGCCGACGAGCACCTGGGCCACGTTCTTGGGGAAGCGCCGGAAGCCGTCGGCGTAGCCAACCGGGATGACGGCAATGCGCTCCTCGCCTTTGGTGAAATACTCGCGCCCGTAGCTGATCGGCGTGCCGGGCGGCATGAGACGCACTTGGGAGACGGTAGACTTCCACTCAAGCGCAGGGATAAAGTCGGCGGGCAGGGGCGCCTCGGGCGACGGGTTGAGGCCGTAGGCGGCGATGCCGACTCGCACCAGATCAAATCGCGCTTCGGGGAGGCCGAGCGCCGCCGCCGAGTTGGCGGCATGGGCCCAGCGCGGGCGGGCGTGGGTGGCATTCAACTTGGACAGCACCCCTTGAAAATGATGCAGTTGTTCGTAGGCAAAGCTCAAGTCGGTCTCGTCGGCGGTGGCAAAGTGAGTGAACAAGCCTTCGGCTTCCGCGCCAGGCAAACGTTGCACCAACCTCACCAAAGCCGCCCCGTCTGCCGGCGATGTCCCCAGCCGCCCCATGCCGGTGTCCACTTTGATGTGCAGTCGGGCGCGTTTGTTTAAGGCGCGGGCCGCCTCAGCATAGGCTCTGGCTACGCCGCCATCGTAAACGGCCAGCGAGAGATCATGTTCGATGGCTTCGGCGGCCTGGTCGGGCGGCGTGTAGCCCAGGGCCAGAATATTGGCCTTCAGCCCGGCTTGCCGCAAGGCCACGCCTTCGCCGGCAAAGGCCACGCCCAACCACTCGCACCCGGCCTCAACTGCCGCGCGCGCGACTTCCACCGCGCCGTGACCATAAGCATTGGCCTTGACCACCGCCATCACCTTCGTCTTCGTAATCTCGCTCAGGCGGCGCAGATTGTGTTGAATGGCCGACAGGTTAACAACCGCGCAAGTTGGACGATTCATAGCGCTGATTATACCTGCTGGTATAATCCCACTTCGGTATGACTCCCCAGATCATCATCGTCTTCATCATCCTGCTCATCGCCACCGCCCTGCTGATCACCGAAAGACTCAGGTCGGACGTGATTGCCTTGCTGGCCTTGAGCGCGCTGGGGTTGACGGGGCTGGTGGGACCGCAGGATGTGTTCGCCGGGTTCAGCCGCCCGGCGGTGATCACCATTCTCTCCATCTTCATTGTCACCGCCGGGCTGGAGCGCACCGGGGCCACGCGCGCCATTGGCAACCGGTTGTTAAAGCTGGCCGGGACTCAAGAAGCGCGGCTCATTCCGTTGATCATGATGGCCGGGGCGGCGTTCTCGCTGGTGATGAACAACATCGCCGCCGGCGCAGTGCTTTTGCCGGCCATTGTCGGCATCTCCCGCCAGACGGATCTGAAGCCGTCGAAACTGCTCATGCCGCTCTCGTTCGCCACCATGCTTGGCGGCATGGCCACCTTGTTGACCACGTCCAACATTCTGGTGAACAATGCTTTGCGCGAAGCCAACGTGAAAACTTTTTCGCTGTTCGACTTTGCGCCGGTGGGCGTGCCGATTGTGATCGTGGGCATTCTCTATATGTTGTTTATCGGGCGGCGGCTTCTACCGGACCATCGCCCCGGCGGCTCGGGCCGGGTGACCTCGCCAAAAGAATTAGCCGAACTGTATGGCTTGAAGCACGGTGTGTGTCAGGTGTACGTCTGCGCCGGGTCGGCGCTGGCGGACCGGCCTGTGAGCGATGCGGGTTGGAGCGAGAAGCTGGGGCTGACCGTGATCGGCGTGTCACGCGGCGGCAAAATCACCCTCTCGCCGGGCAAATCGTTTGTGATTCTGGAAGGCGACGTGGTGCTGGCCGGCGGCCAAACCGATGAAACCGATCTGGCTTACTATGGTTTGATTCGCACCGATGATCCGACCTGGAAGGGCGACCTGGCGTCCGATGAAATTGATCTCGTGGAATTGATTCTTTCGCCGCGTTCCGACTTCATCAACAAGACGCTCAAGGAGATCAACTTTCGCGATAAGTACGGGCTGTCGGTGCTGTCGATCTGGCGCAAGGGCACCGCCATTCGCGACGCCCTGGGCGATATTCCCTTGTTGTGGGGCGACGCTCTGCTGGCGCAAGGCCCGCGCAACAAGATCAAACTTCTGCGCGCCGACCCCAACATGCTGGTGCTCGACGAGGACGACGCGCCGTCCGTCCAACCGCGCAAAGCGCCGCTGGCGGTGGGGGTCGTCACTGTGGCCCTGGCTCTGGCCACGTTTGAAATTTTGCCCATCGCCGAAGCCGCGTTTGCCGCGGCCCTGACGCTGGTGCTCACCGGCTGTTTGACGATGGACGAAGCCTACAAGTCCATCGAGTGGCGCTCCATTTTTTTGATCGCCGGCTTCATCCCACTGGGCATTGCCTTGGAACACACCGGGGCGGCGGCGCTGATCGGGCAGGGCCTGGTGGCAGTCTTGGGGCGATTCGGGCCGGTGGTGATGGCCGGCGGACTGTTCCTGGCAACCACCCTGGTTCTGCAAGTAGTGGGCAACGTCGGGTCAGCCGTCATCTTTGCCCCCATTGCCATCACCGCCGCCCAACAGATGGGCAGTGACCCGCGCGCGTTTGCCATGGCCGTCGCCCTCGGCACTTCCATGGCCTTCCTCTCGCCCACTGCCCACCCGGTGAATGTGATGATGATGGGCCCCGGCGGCTATACCGTCAAAGACTTTATCAAGGTAGGCTGGGGGCTGACGGTGGCGTTGTTCATCGTTGTTATGATTGTTCTGCCAATTGTCTGGAGACTGTGAGAAAAGTTAACCACCGATTACACAGATTTGGCTCTTCCGGGTTTAACGGGATACGCTCAGCGCGGATT
This sequence comes from uncultured Anaerolineales bacterium, assembly GCA_964431175.1. Classification (GTDB taxonomy): domain Bacteria; phylum Chloroflexota; class Anaerolineae; order Anaerolineales; family VGOW01; genus VGOW01. Next base: position 7,627 of record CAYSIV010000221.1, on the reverse strand, counting down.
GCCAAATCCGCGCCCTTGCCGCCGGATTTGGCAATCCGGCGGGAGCAGAGTGTCCAATAATCCCGCCAAAGCCGGGAGAGCCTTATTCTGAAATCAGTGTAATCCGTGCGCTTCGCGTCCGTGGTTCCATTATGTTTGAATTTGAACTCGTAGCCCGCTCTGGCCGCGCCCGCGCCGGGGTGTTTCATACGCCGCATGGCGACCTGCTCACCCCGGTCTTCGCGCCTGTTGGCACGCAAGGCGCGGTGAAGGCGATCACGCCCGCGCAATTGAACGACCTTGGGGCGTCGCTGGTGTTGGCAAACACTTATCACCTTTACCTGCGCCCCGGCGACGACCTGGTAAAAGAGTTGGGCGGCCTGCACGAGTTCATGCGCTGGCCCGGCCCCATACTCACCGACAGTGGCGGCTTCCAGGTCTTCTCGCTCTCGGGTACGCGCAAGATCGACGACGACGGCGTGACCTTCAAGAGTCACATTGACGGCGCGATGCACCGCTTTACGCCGGAAAAGTCCGTTGACATTCAAAACAATTTAGGCGCCGACATCCTCATGGCCTTCGACGAGTGCCCGCCGCCGCTCGACCGCGGTTACAACGAGATCGCCCTGGCCCGCACCCATGCCTGGGCGGCGCGTTGCCGTGAACATCACCCGCGACCGGACCAGGCCCTGTTCGGCATTGTGCAAGGCGGAATCTTCCCCGACTTGCGCGAGCTGTCGGCGAAGTTTTTGATGGGGCTGGACTTTCCGGGCTACGCCATCGGCGGGCTGGCGGTGGGCGAAACCAAAGCCGAGATGCAGGCCACGATCGAACTGCTCGACCCGATCCTGCCGCAAAACAAGCCCCGCTACCTGATGGGCGTCGGCTCGCCCGAGGATTTGGTGAACGGCGTCAGGCGCGGGGTGGACATCTTCGACTGTGTTCTGCCCACCCGGCTGGCTCGCAACGCGGCGGCCATGACTCGTCTGGGCCGGCTGAACATGAAGAACGCTCAGTACGCTCGCGACGGCAGTCCGGTGGAAGAAAGTTGCGCCTGCTACTGTTGCGCCAACTTCACCCGCGCCTATATTCGCCACCTCATCGTCGCCAAAGAAATTCTGGCCGCGACTTTGCTCTCCATCCACAATATTCACCTCCTGCTGACTCTCATGCGCGAGATGCGAGCGGCCATTCTCGACGGCACGTTTGAAACTTACGCCAGCAACTTCCTGCAAAATTACACTCCCGTCGGCGGGCAAACCACACTCAGCGATCAAACACAACTTCTAACCACCGACGACTGAAAGGCTCCATGTCCATTTTCTATTCGCTCATTCTCGGCATTGTTCAAGGCGTCACCGAATTTCTCCCTATCTCTTCCACCGCCCATCTCATTCTCATCCCCTGGCTGTTCAACTGGACGTTTGATAAAGACGTCATCTTTGCCTTCAACGTTCTCATCCAGCTTGGCACTGTGGTTGCCGTCATCGTCTATTTCTGGCGCGACCTGTGGCACATCACCCTGGCCTTGTTGGCTAGTTGGCGCAAAGGCAAGCTCTACGACTCGGAAGAAGCGCGGCTGGGCTGGCTGGTGCTTGTCGCCACCATCCCGGCGGGCGTCATCGGCCTGCTCCTTCGAAAATTCTTCGAAGCCCTTCACAACGACCCGGTGATCGTGGCCGGCATTTTGCTTGCCGCGGCCGGCCTGCTGTTCATCGTCGAGCGACTGGGCCGCCATAACCGCAATCTGGACTCGCTCACTTGGCTCGACGCCATCCTCATCGGTTGTTCGCAAGCCCTGGCCCTCCTGCCCGGCGTCTCGCGCTCGGCTTCTACCATGTCGGGCGCAATCCTCCTCGGCCTGGAACGACGGGCGGCGGCGCGTTTCAGCTTCCTCATGTCGATCCCGATCATGATTGCCGCCAGCGGCATCGCCCTGAAAGACTTAATCGATCTGCCGCACACGAAGGGTCAACTCCCGTCGCTCGCCGTAGGCTTCATTGCCGCCGCTGTTGTAGGAATCATCTCCATTCACTGGCTCATGCGCTACCTGGCCCGGCACTCGCTCTACCTCTTCGCCTGGTATCGCATTGGCTTCGGCGCATTATGCCTGATCGTCGCCTTCTTGCGCTAATCATCATCACCGGGCTGAGCGCCGCCTGCGCCACACCACCGCCAACACCCGTGGTTCAACCGCCGATTCGGGTGGTCACTACGGTCTCGGCCCAACCTTTTTTGGCGGCGGCGACGGATCGAGCGGCCAACCCCGGAACCGAATTTGAGATCGCGCTGGCGGCTTCCACGTCCGATCTCCTGGATCAAGTGGCCGGCGGCGGCGTCATCGGCCTCACCCTGTTTCTGCCGGGGCAGTCGACGCTGTGGGGCACGCCGCTGAGCGAAGAGCCGATTGTCGTCATCGTCAATCCAGCGAGCGCAACGAACGACCTGACGCTGGCGCAAGTGCAAGATATTTTTGCCGGGCGGGCGGCGGGTTGGGCCGTGGCCGTGCCTGAAGATGGCGACGACTCGCGGCTGGCGTTTGAGGCGCTGACGGAGACCCAACCCGCGCTGACTTCGCTGGTGGCTCCCTCGCCCGAAGCCATGCTCAAGTGGGTGGCCGGGACGCCAAACGGGATTGGCTACCTGCCGCTGAGGTGGGTGACGGAGGCGGTGAGGGCGTTGACGATTGACGGCCAATCGCCGACGGCGGACGGCTACAAGCTAAAGGCGCTGATGGTGGCGATTGCCAAAGAAGAGCCAACAGGCAACGCGCGCGAGTGGTTGGGACGGTTGCAAAAATGAAACTCGCCGTTCTGGCCGACATTCACGGCAACCTGCCGGCCCTGCAAACTGTGGCCGAGCATATCAAGCGCTGGCGGCCCGACGCTGTGGTCATGGCTGGCGACGTGGTCAATCGCGGCCCGCGTCCGGTGGAGTGCTGGCGTTTTGTGCAAGAGAAGGTGAAGGCCCAGGGCTGGCAGTTGGTGCGCGGCAATCACGAAGAATATGTCGCCAGCCAAGCGAACAACCCCAACCCGCCAGGAAGCCCGGAGTTTGAAATCGCCCGCAGTTCGTATTGGACGTATCACAAGTTCAAGGGCGAAGTCTCGGCGCTGAATGCGTTGCCGTTCTCGCTCAACCTGTTCGCGCCGGATGGCAGTGAGGTGCGCGTGGCTCACGCCTCGATGCGCGGCTCGCGCGACGGCATTTATCCCTCGACACCCGACCCGGAATTGATCCAGCAAGTTGGCGCGCCGCCGCCGGCTTTGTTTGTAGTGGGCCACACTCACCGCCCGCTAACCCGCCAGGTGAACGGCACGCAAGTGGTCAATGTTGGCTCGGTTGGCTTGCCGTTTGACGGCGACCCGCGCGCCAGTTACGCCCGGTTCGTCTGGCAAGATGGCGGCTGGCAGGCTGAAATTATCCGGCTCGGCTATGATCGAGCGCAAGCCGAGCGTGACTTTTTTGACACCGGCTTTTACGACGAAAGCGGCGCGTTGACGAAGTTGATGGTGGTGGAGCTAAGAAACGCCCAATCGCAAATTGGCGAGTGGACGGTTGCCTATCAGGCGCAGGTGGTGGCGGGGGAGATGGGGCTTGAGGAGTCGGTGGAGAGGTTTCTGGCTCTCCCTCGTTCACCCCAGCCCCGCCAAATAAAACGCCAATAGCGCCAGCAACGCCACCAACAGAACAACGGATTTGTCGAATTTAACGGATCGCGATCCGCTCATTTCGTGGTGGTTGGTGGTGGTCAGAGGCGATTGCGATCTCTGAAAATGGGAGTAGAATGGTCGTAATTCCCTTCGGCGCGCTCAGGGCAGGCCCTTTGGCACGCTTCGCGTCAGACCAAGCCCCTTCGGCTTCGCTCAGGGCAAGCTTGCGATTGAGTGAAGCCGAGGGTCTCCGCAACACATTCTTGAGGGCAGGGACAAAAAGCGGAAATCGTTTTCCGTAAAAGACACTGGTGAAGAGTATTATGCGGAAAGTTTCCGTTTTGAATACCCCAGCAGACGATTATACGGAAGCGGATTTCCGTCTAACAAATTTCATGTTACCCGGAATTTTTCCGCTCACTTAATGTTAGGCCGCTCGTCGCAATCGAGGCAGTTCCCTAAACACAATGGTTCTCAAAGAGTCGCAACCCCGCGTAGAAGGCGTGAGCCTATCCGGGGCAATGGCACGGCAGAGAGAGAATCTACATCACGGTCAATGACCGGCGTAGCCTCTACGACACAGAGGGGCGTGACTCGCAACGCAATAATGTGTGAGCAACCATGAAGCATTCTAATCATGCTTGCACGTGTGAGGATCGATCAGTGCTTCACTTACGCCCAATTCAACGCGTTCGATTGGAGCAAAGCGTGAGGTGAGAAATCATCTTGCCCTCTACCCTACGAACCTGAGGAGATTCCTATGACTAACACTGCTTGGCAAGTCAGCGGCGAGTACTTCGAGACGTGCAGTTGCGATTACCTCTGCCCCTGCGTTCCGGCCAATTTGTCTGGACAGCCCACTAAAGGCTATTGCAACTTTGCGTTTGTGTTCCATGTAGAAAAAGGGCACCATGGCAACACCAAGTTGGATGGCTTGACCTTTGCGGCGATTGGACACACCCCTGGCGTGATGGGCATGGGCAACATGTCCGTTGGCCTCATCATTGATGAGCACGCGACGCAGGAACAGCGGGAAGCGCTAACCGGGATTGGTAGCGGCCAAGCAGGCGGCCCGATGTCGGCGCTCGGTCCTCTCGTGACCCAAATGCTCGGTGTCGAGTTCAAACCGATTCGTTTTGAGAAGGATGGCATGAAACGTTCGGTATCCATCTCTGGCGTGCTCGACCAAGCCATTGAAGGCGTCGCCAGCCCTTCCAAACCGGGTGAGCCTCTGTACATCGACAACACTGTCCATCCCGCCAATGCCCGCCTCGCGCTTGCGAAAGCGACACACAGTCACTTGCATATCTTCGGCCTTGATTGGGATGATACCAGCGGCAACAACAACGGACACTTCGCGCCGTTCAACTGGCAAGGCTAGATTGAGCCCTCGTCCTCCCTCAGGTTCAAAAGCCTGGGGGAGGACTGGGGATAAGGAGCATTGATGGCAACCCCTCCGTCGTATCCACTCCCCCGCGAGCGTAATCTCATCCTCGCATCACTGCTCATCCTCGCCGCTGCCGCGTGGCTGATTGTCATCGCGCAAGCGCGCGCGAGCGCAGAGGCGACGATAGGGCTGACGATGGGCATGGCCGCGCCGTTGTTCGTCGCCATCTGGATTGTGATGATGGTGGCGATGATGTTCCCAACTGCCGCGCCGATGATTCTGATGTTCGCGGGCATCGCAGCAGGCAAACGCGAGCGCGGCCAGGCCTTCGTGTCGACGTGGGTTTTCGTCGCCGCGTATCTCGTGGTCTGGACGTTGTTTGGCATCGTGGCCTATCTCGTCGCCATCGGCGTTGAAGCGTTGGCGCAACAGATGATGTGGTTGATGGACAACGCGGCGCGCATCGGTGGCATCGTCCTAATAATCGCTGGCCTCTACCAAATTTCACCGTTGAAGCGGTCGTGCCTCACAAAATGCCGCTCGCCGCTGTCGTTCATCATGGGTTCGTGGCGCGATGGCTACGGCGGCGCGTTTCGCATGGGGCTTGAGCACGGCGCATACTGTCTCGGCTGTTGCTGGTTGCTGTTCGTGATTCTCTTTCCGTTGGGCGTGATGAACGTTGCAGTTATGGCCCTGCTCACGCTGCTCATCTTTGCCGAAAAGTCGCTACCCATCGGTCCGCAAATCGCCAAACTCACCGCCGCGGCGCTCATTGTTTACGGAGCGTTGGTCATCTTCATGCCAAGCGCGCTGCCAACGATGATGTCGAGCGGCGCCGGCATGTAGTAGTGGATCCTAAAGCAGCCATCGGGTCGTCTCGTAGCAAAAAGGCGGCCTAACCCCGGGTTGCAGGCGACGGGGCTGGGCTCGGCTAATTTGAGCGAGTCGTTACTTTGCCGCCCCGCGCCTGAACCCAGCCGTTAGCCCGCTCGTCGCGCACCATCTTGCGAGTCAAGCAACGGCCCTCATGTCAATGAATGATACGGAGCGCACCCTTCAGGGACGAACAAGCCTGAAGTGAGCAAAAAATGAGTGATTTTCGGGCTGGCGAACGAACAGCCATGTACGTATATTGAAACTATCAAACCCACTCACAGAAAAAAGGAGACAAGACCATGTACGCACGATTATTCAGCATTCAAGTTTCTCCCGAAAAGATGGATGAGTTCATCCAACTCTGGCACAACGCGATGCTCCCTGCCGCCAAAGAGCAGAAAGGCTGGAAGAGCGCACGTTTGCTTGTAGACCACAAGACGAGCAAAGTCATCGTCATTGGCCTTTGGGAAACGGAAGCCGATGCGCTGGCAAGCGGCACTGGGAGCGCCCATGCCGAAAAGCAACGGGCCATTTTAGGAAACCTATTGACCGCACCGCCTGTGGTGGAGCATTACGAAGTAGCCGGAGACGCATAAATACGCTCCTGTAAATTTTCTGTTCTCGCTATGCAACTGGTGCGATGCCATGTTCTGTTTGATTCGGGCAGGACACGGCATCGCTAAGATGCTTTAATTTGAGAGTGCCACATTCATTGGTGCAGGGTGCGGGCTAACACCTGGTTGCAGGCGACGTTGCTCCGCTTCGCTCCGCAACGCGCCTGAACCCGACCGTTGGGCCGCTCGTCGCTACTGCATTAATAAGCGTCAGCAAACACATTCGACTAACACGGAGATAAGCCATGAACAATTCACAGAAAGCCGCTGGCATTGGGGCATTGCTTCAAGGGAGCTTCTTCGTCATCGTGCTGGCGCTCATCTTTGCCGTACTACCTAGTTTTGGTTTTCAAGGGCCAAATGACTTTGCCGACCCAGCGAAAGTATTGCCCTTTGTCGCCAGTCAGCCGCTTGTGGCATTTGTGTTGTTTCCGGGCGACATCCTGTTCGCCGTTTTTCTCATCTTGACGGTGATGGGCCTACACGAGCGATTACAAACGCATTCGCCTGCTCTGGTGCGCCTAGCGACAGCGGCCGGGCTGATTGCCACTGCTCTTATCCTCGCGGGCGGTACGATTGGCAACAGTCTCTCTCAATTAGCGCGGCTTTATGCCCAAAATCGCGGAGTCGTTGAAACTGCTTTTCTAACGCTCAACTTGGTTTCTTCCAATGGAGTGGGACTACTCAGTGGAGGCATCTTCGCTTATGGGTGGTGGGCAGCGCTCATCAGTTGGGCCGCCTTGCGGGCCGGAGTATTTCCGAAGTGGCTCAATTATTTGGGATTGCTTTTTGGTGTCGCAGGTGTCGGAGCTATTCTGATATTGCCATTAGGTTTTTTAGGGCCGGTAGTCGGCGCGGTCTGGTGTGTGTGGCTGGGTGTCGCGCTACTGCGAGCGTAACACAAATATATGAGCCAGTCACACCTAAGCACAGGCGGGGTGTTAGGCAAGGGCGCGGCCCAACACGGGTTGCAGGCGACGGGGCTGGGCTCGACGAGTTTGAGCGAGTCGCTACTTCACCGCCCCGCGCCTGATGCTGGCCGTTGGGCGGCTATCGCCAAAGTCAATGAATGGAGGAACCAGGGAGATGGCAACTCAAAACCTGATCTTCTTATGTGG
>CAYSIV010000220.1:9406-11324 GCA_964431175.1 uncultured Anaerolineales bacterium | reverse complement strand
TTCGTCCGCAGTTGCACTGCGGACGGCGGGCGACAGTGCAACTGTCGCCCGAACGAGAGCGATGGGGAAGCGGACGGAAACCGACCGCTGGAAATGTTTCTCCCGCAAAGACATCGCCGACCGGGACGACAATCTGGACATCTTCTGGTTGAGAGACGAAAACCTGGATGACCCGGACGACCTGCCGGAGCCGGAAGATTTGGTGAGCGAGGCGGTGACGCAGTTGGAGACGGCGCTGGATGCGTTGAATGAATTGGCGGCGCAGTTGGGGAATGGGGGAGTAAAGAGTGATGAGTAATCAATTTGGCAAACGAGCAGAAGTTCTATTGACACTCTTCATGGTAAAATGCTATAGTATGTTCAGTATCCGCTCTGTCGTTACAGCATCCGCCTGTGATGGCAGACATTTTATCTGCCAGACCGTTCCACCTAAAGTGGGATGGTCTGTTTTTTTATGCCATGAGTGATAAAATCATTGTTCTCATTGATGCCGGGTATCTGGATGCTATCTTGCGTGATCAGTTCAATAGCGCAAAAATAGATTACCAGAAACTGGCAACGAAGCTTGCCCATCCGCATCAATTGCTTCGCGTTTATTACTATACCTGCTAACCCTGGCAGAGCGATCCGCCGACAGAAGAGGAAAAGAAGCGGTTTTCCGGCGCTCAGAAATTTCACAACTATCTTCGCCGCCTGCCGAATTTCGACGTTCGCCTGGGCCGTTTGGCTCATCGCGGCGTCTACCCGAATGGTTCTCCCGTTCTTGAGCAAAAGCAAGTAGACATCCTGCTGGCAATTGAGTTGGTGCGCCTGAGTATGCGCCGCGCGATTGATAAGGCTGTTCTGGTCACCGGCGACAGCGATTTTGTTCCCGCCATCAACATCGCCAAAGATGAAGGCGTGCAAGTTATTCTGGCTCACGCCGAAAGGCCGCACGAAAGCCTGGTGAATAGTGTTGACCAGCGGATACGCATCGATCGGGACTTCATCAACGGCATCCGGCGCGAGAATTCGTAGCTCCATTTTTCTCGCTTCTTCTCATCAACCTGACCGGGCGCAGGCCTGACCAACAGTAAATGTGTGGCGCAACATGAATGGCGAGCAGTATGAGTTGCCGGAGGGGTGGCAATGGGCCGAACTCGCGCAGGTAGCCGAGATCGGTTCAGAACAGGTTTTACCAAAACGCCAACCTGATATGCTCTTCAATTATGTGGCGCTGGAGAACGTTGAGCAGGGCACAGGGCGACTCATTGACTTTGCTCCCACACGCGGCGCAGATATTGCCAGTAACAAGTACAGGTTTGCGCCAGAGCATGTGCTCTATGGTAAACTGCGCCCCTATTTACAAAAGGCTCTTATCCCTGACTTTGAAGGCATCAGTGCGACTGACCTCTTGCCTCTGAAACCCAATCCCGAAATTTTAGACCGCCGCTATCTCTGGCGATGGTTGTTGTCTTACGATGTGCTTGAGTATGTGACGGCGCGGCAAACCGGCGTAAAAATGCCGCGCTTGCGAACTGGCGATCTTGAGGCAATGCCGGTTCCTCTCCCTCCCCTCTCCGAACAAGGCCGTATCGTCGAAAAAATTGAGCGGTTGTTTGCTGAAAGCCGCACAGCGCGTGAGGCGCTGGATAAAGTCCCTGCCCTGCTCAAACGCTTTCGGCAATCGGTGCTGGCAAAAGCCTTTCGCGGCGAGTTGACCGAGCGCGATCCGAACGATGAGCCAGCGTCAGTGTTGCTGGAACAGGTACGAGAGGAGTGGCGGCGGAAGTGGGGGGAAGGCAAAGGAGTAAAGAGTAAGAAGTATGTGGAGCCGGAGCCGCCGGACGCGAGCGACTTACCGGAGTTGCCGTTAGGATGGAAGTGGACAACGGTGGAGCAAATCACTGAAAATTTCGATGGGCGGCGTGTTCCCGTG